>NZ_CP042913.1:933530-1272724 GCF_008065115.1 Bythopirellula goksoeyrii
TGAGTTGCAGGGACAGGCAAAGCAACGATACGTCGCGAAGAAGGCCGAGACCGAACCGCAACGCCAGAAGCTGTACGAACGAATGATCATACTAAAGCAAGAGGTTGATGAATTAAAGAAGCAGCACACAGAACAAGTAGAGAGTTTGAGAGTCAAGGTAGGGCATAAGAGTTCAGATAAAGACAAAAGTAAGATAATCACTCAACCGCCAGGGCCACCTGACCCGAAGTGAGAAAAATCTGCGATAGACAGGGCATGTTGGGAGTGGTGTGCACAACCACTGAGGATAACAGCATCGTTCTAAGCACGTCAGCTTTATCGACCTTCGTACTTTCGCTCTCTTGGATTTGTAGCCAACTTACTCGATCGCTGACGGCAAGTCGGGACTAGGAACCCGAACGTCCTTTAGAACCCAGTGCGGCCATATGCCACTGGTACATGGATCTGGTTCAGCGGAGAAAAACATGTTCTGAGTTACTCGCGTTGTGTTGGCTCCAACAATCTGGGCGTGCACGGCGGCAGACGGGGAGAAAGAGATTGGTATCTGGGGGCATGGGACGGGGTTCCCCCCTTCGCGGGAATGACGGTGAGTGGTTGGAGGGGAGCGTCTCTCCGGTCATCCGCCGCGGCGGATGACCGGCGTGCCAATAGTCGCTCCGCGGCAATAGTGACCGACCTTACGGCCCGTGTTAAGCCCGATAGATGGTAACTGCCTTCTCTCTCCCTTTGACGTGGATTTCGTCGATTCGCTTTAGATCATGGGAACGAGTACAGGCCGCGAGGGCTTGGTCGCTGACGACCAGGTCAGCCTCCACTTGCTTGGTCATCCCTTCGAGTCGACTGGCTAGGTTGACCGTATCACCGATCACGGTATACGCCGCACGAGTGGAGGTACCTACATTGCCGGCCACGACGGGGCCAAAGTGAACACCGATGCCGTGTTTTAACTTGGACAATCCCTTTGACTCACGATCTCGATTGTGCGCGTCAATGGCCCCCATCATTGCTTGGGCACATTCGACTGCACGATCGGCGTCGTCGGGTTTGGGAAGCGGTGCTCCAAATACGGCCATGATGCCATCTCCCATGAACTTGTCGATGATTCCTCCATGTTCGGTGATCGTGTCGACCATCACGCTCATGTAGTCGTTGAGTTGTTCGACGATTTCTTCTGGTTCCAACGACTCTGAGTAGGTGGTAAAACCGCGAAGATCGGAGAATAGCACAGCCACATTTTGTCGCTCCCCACCAAGACGAAGCTCAGACTCCTTCAACACTTTGTCGGCCACTTCGGGCGATATATAGGCGCCCAACTTGGATCTAGCTGATTCGGACAGTAGCGTTTCATTGGCAGACTGTTCGACCAAGCGGCACGTTCGAGTGGCAATCGTCACTCCTAAGACCGCGGAACCGATCAGCCCGATTCCTACCGTGAGCCATTCAGCCCAACCGATGACGCGCAGATTGTCGACTTGAATAGTGCTGGTTGTCACAAGAGCAATCAACATCGCGCTGTTGATGGCCGCGCCGAAGTAGGCTGCGGCGGGTGACAAGCGGACCCCCGCAGTAACGATTGCCAGATAGACAAACGACGCACCATGGACTTCGACAATACTGTCATGCGATGCACCCGGAGCCAGCACATACATCAGCACCAACGAATTGATGAGAATAGCATCGATGGTGATCGAGGTGTAAGTAAGTGCCGCACTGGGGTTCGTGTTACGAAGGCGATAAAAGACGTACAAGCTCCATCCTAGGCCCAACATGCCAAGCACAAATGCAGCCACGGCCCGGGGTACAAGCTCCAAGAGATATTCGCCGTGGACAATCGGCCACATGAGTGTCACAGTCAAACCACACACAAGCCGCGCCCAAGCGACTCCCAATTCACCTTCCCGTGCCGCTGCGCCGAGAAGATCCGCAACGATCGCCTGCGCGCGGTTGCTATTTGCTGAAAATGGAGGATTATTGATCGGGAGCATTTTGATTTGAGAACGTGCAAATGGTGTTCATGATGCACTGGTCAGAAGTAATCTTGGTTTTCCAGATATTTTAACGGGTGCTTCCGTATGACAGGAGCCAGTCTCATCCCGATTGGCCAGAATTCAATTCATTTTGGCACATTCAAAGGGATCTGAGTTGAAATACCAGAACGTATTGATAGCCGAAGTAGGGGACCGAGTGCTTCTTGAGGGATGACGAGTGTACTCTGGAGATGACGCTTGTCAACGATTGGAGCGTGCTGCCGGTGGTTGGGGGACTCGTTGCCGTAGACCTTGGCCAAGGTGCATTGATGACGCTACTGCTGGTCAGCCTCCTCTGCTTATTCGTGATGAGCAAACAGGTCGAGAACCCGGTCATCACAGCTGAATTCAAACAGGCCGAATTCGCACAGGAGTTTGATCTCGATAACGTCAACTTCATCAGCAACGCGGAACTCGAAGAAAGGTTTTTGAACACGGCGGCTGTGGTACTTGCGGTTGGAATGACGTCGAGAGTTCGCCACGTTGAATCTTCGCTACTCGGCCAGACTTCTTCCCTCACCTCTGACTCGCGCTTAGCGCCTCCCTGCTTCTCCCGCCCCAGACTCGCCAATCGTCGCTCCGCGGCAATTTCCAAGCCACTCCCCCGGTCCCTTCTCGATTCTCGCAACTCAGAACTCGCAACTTCCCTCAATTTTCTTGTAGAAATTGTGCCACTCGATTCGTTAACATGCGCGTCGAGTGCTCAGAGTCTCGTGCCAATCACTCTGGCTCCACGCTGCGCAGTGAATGGCCACAAGAAACCCAGCGCGGCCTTGTGCCGCAACCAAACAAGGCTGAATTCAGCCGCCGACACCTAAAGAATGGCCGAATCAAGAGAATTCCAGGTTACTGATTAAACGCAGAGGTCGCCGAGACGCTGAGATTCGCAGAGAAAGAAAATGAGTAGCTTTCCTCTGCGTTTTAAGAATAATTTGTGAAAGCTGCGAAGAATTGAATCGTTAGTAGCACAAAGATGTGCAAGAAGGAAGAATAGTTGTTATTGTACTTTTCGTGTCTTCTCGTGCTTTTCGTGGCTACTGACAACTGACAATTCTGCGCGGAGGCTGCGCAGATGGGTGACACTTGGGTTTTTGTCGCGGGGAGACGGAATTTTGTTTTCAAAACTATTGAAGAATTGCTCTGAAACTCGGGGAAAGTCAACAACTTGGATTTAGTTTTATATTTTTGTTTTATCGTTTCAATAAAATCAGCCGAACGAAACTCCCCCTCCGGAGGAGCAGTAGCCAGCCCGGGGAGGGGATTAGGAGAACGGGGTAATGGGTCAAGTTCTCAATGCCCGTGGTGCCAATGCCCCGTCTGGTGGTAATCGTAGTGGCCAGGGATATAGTCATAATGGTTGTAGTGCCTTACGAATCCGCCCGGATGATAGTCGTAGTGGCTCGTGTCATGCCAATAGTGCCTTCCACCTCGGTGGCCCCTGTGATACACATGGTGGCGTGGACCATCATGATACCCGTTATTCCAACCTCCGTAGTAGCCTGAATGCCCTACTCCAACGAAAAACCCTTGAGCCTTGGCATCGTTGGTAACCAAGGCAAAGCTACCCAGCACCAACATTGCCGCAATTAATAATTTCGCAATTTTCATTTTGATTCCCCTCTGATGACAGTCTCTCGGCCCGTTGAATTCTGGCCAATAGAAGCAATCGCGAATTGTGTGCCGATTTGGTAGCACACGATAAATCGGCAAAAATTGCCGATTCTTGCTGGTCAGCGCGAAGGGGAGATTGCGATCAATTTGGTCGCGCCTGTCGTCTGAATGATTTGATGTGAGAAGGGAAAGCTATTTTCCTCGAGAGGCCGGAGACTGGTCAGCTTCAGAAAGTCCAACTTGACATGTTCGTCCACCGCGTCCGTTACTATGACATGGAACCGGGTAGATTTCACGGAGAAATAGAAGAACTAAAGACTGGGACTTGTTCTCGCAGAAGCACAGAGACTACGTTGGTTGCGGCCTGAAGTTGCGATAAGATATCAATTGGATACCAACGCTTCTTCACTCACTCCGTTCTGAGAATCATTCTGTCTCAAAGAACTTAAATAGCCATCCAGATTGGGCACCAAAGAGTCGGTAAGATAGTTGATCACGCTTGCGACGGTACCATCTTGCAAGCTGCAACTCGCAAGGGAAAACTCGCATGCTGACACCGAAGGTTCCAAGGCAAGCGCCTTGGTTTTCTCAACCAACCTATTAAGTAATTCGGGACACGCCTCAAAAACGCGTCCGTAGATGAAGAAGGTACCTGGATTAAGAATATTCACGACATGAGCCAGTCCGATAGCCAGATACTCACACATCCGCTCCAATTCATTGATGGCCTGCTGGTCGCCCGCTTGGGCCATTTCTAGAACTTCGTTGATTCGGACTGGGCGACCTAGAATACCCGACATTCGCTTTTCGATGGCCCACTCGCTGGCAACGGATTCGAGGCAGCCTCGTTTTCCACAGACACACATCTCTCCATCGGGAACGATCAGATTGTGACCAATCTCTCCTGCAAATCCACTGTCTCCGGTGAGGAATCGGCCCTCCACCATCAGGCCTAAACCAATACCAGCACACAGGTCAAGCATCGCAAAATTAGAGATCTCCTTGGCATTGCCATGCAATCGTTCTGAAAGCGAGAGGGCATGCGAATCGCGAACGATAACACACTCTTGCCCCAAGTGTGCTTGGATATCTCTACCAATCGATTTGCCATTAAGGAATGGCATATTTGCCGACAAGACAACGACTTGTTCGCGATAGTCGATTACGGCCGGCACGCTAACGCCCACGCCCAGGGTCTTTTTGCCACCCTGAAGCATGAGTTGCTTGGCACTGGTTTCGAATTCTTTGAGTAGCGTTTCGTAGGTAGCTGGCGTGGAAAATCGGACCATGCTTTCTTCGTGGACTACTCCGTTCAAATCACCAACGACGACTGTACATTCATCTCCACCAAGTGTGATGCCAATGACTTGAGAGTTTTCACTCGCCAAGCGGAGTCGTTTCGCTGGACGCCCCGGGCCTTCCGAAGTATCGTCGATTTCTTCCAGCAGTTGCGAATCCAAGAGCGAAGAGACCGCCTTGGCTACAGTGGGAAAGGTGACTCCAATGTATTTCGACATCTCGGACCGCGTCGAAGGGCCCCGTTCTTGGATCATCTTCAAGACAAGACGCTCATTGATCTTGCTGAGCAGCTTAGGTTGAAATGGTGAAACATTGTTCATTGGTAGGTCACTTGCGTTTTTGCCGAGGCATTCGTCTGCTGTCTATTTTAAGCGACGTTGAATTAAACATTCAAGCCAGTTTTCCCCTGCGAATGGGAAAAAGGCAGAGCATGTGGGCACATCGCTCTATCGACAGCATAATCGGTAGCGTGGGCGCCGCCCGGCGGAACCCACCGTGGGGTTAGAAAAATTTGTGGGCGGTGCCCACCCTACTTGCGCATCTTCTCTTTTGCCGCTTCTTGCAGTGGATTGCTGCCATCAGAGAGACGGTCGCCGGCGATTTGCCAAAAGAAGACACCGCGGAGACCCTGCTTCATGGCCCATTCAGTTTTGAGCGAGGTCGATTGCTCATCGTCGTAGCATATGATCTCCGAACCATCCTTGGCAATCAGCCAAGGGTTCTTGGTTTCATCGTCCCAGGTGCGTTTCCAATTCGGTTCCGCTTTTAGCTCAGCGATTTGCCGATAATTAATTGCATCACGCCGGGGTTGAGGTGCATCGACCGTCGTTGCATAGGGTGCTTCGACAGCAAACACGCGGCCATAGAGCGGGAGACCAACCGCCAAACGCTCGGCTGGATAGTTGCGGCCTTCGATCAGGTATTGAATCGCCGAATCGGTGGAAAACTTTTCTCCCTCGGGAACCTTGGATGACAAATAGAGCGGAGATTGATGGCCGGCGAAATCTGTCCAAGGACCTGTGAAGTCATAGGTCATGAGATTTATCCAGTCCATATTCTCCAACAGCAGTTCGTTTGTGAGCCATTTCAATCGATCGGGATGACAGTTGACCGCCATGGTCAGAAGCATAGGCCGCTGTTTCTTTTCACCCAACTCATCGAGCAACTTGCGAAACTGGCGGGTCATCCGCTCGAAGCACACGATTTCCGTCTTCGTGTCTGGATATTCCCAGTCGAAATCGATGCCGTCGTAGTCGTAGCCATCAACGACGTTCATTACCTCCTGCACATAGCGATCCTCGGCTTGCCGACCCTGGCTCATGGCGATAAATGGCTCCTCGCTCCCCCCCCCACCCAGCGATATCAGCACTTTCACACCCGCCTGATGGGCATCGTGAGTCAATTGGCGATTGGGAACATGCTCTCGCAGATTCAAACTTCCATCGTCACTCGCCCCCAGAAATGCATGAGCGAGATGGGTGTAGAGACCGAAGTTGATATCGCGTGGCAGACCGGCGACATATCCCAGAAAGACTTTTTCTGTAGTCGATTCGTTGGAAGGGGCAGCGCAAACGTGGGACCAAGCCAGAGAGCAAATCAACAGAGCAATCAAGAAACTTGTGGATCGCATTGTCACCTACTCCGTTCTCAATCTGCCAAAAAGCTTAAACAGACAGAACGTACTCACGAGCGCAATAACGCCCAGCACTGTTGCCTGCACCGTTTTGCCGTACACAATGCCGCCGATGGTGAACAGCGAACAATAGATAGCCACGCAACCCAAGAACACGCACAAAATCTGCACAGGCATTTCCCACGCCTGACCATGAATCTTTTCGTCGATCATGTCCCCGTCGGCCCGTGCCTCGGCTACAACTTTCGCCCAGCCTGGCCCTCCCGGGTGGCACCTGCGGAAAAAGCTCCGCAAGGTCGCGTTGCTTTCTGGTTTGGTGACAAATGTTCCCACCAGCCATGCCACGGTGGTAGCGGCCACGCTGATGAGAAGTTTGCCCGTGAATCCGTCGATGGGGCCCCAAGTCGTGGCACTATCGTCAACAAACAACACGAGCCAGAAAGCAAAGATGGCCGATACGACCATCGCAAAGATTTCTGACCAAGCATTGATCCGCCACCAGAACCAGCGCAAGAGATAGATGGCACCCGAACCAGCCCCGGAAAGGAGCAAAATATTGAAAGCCTCTGTGGCACTGGTGAGTACTAGGGAGAGACAGCCCGCAAAGACCATCAGGGTAACGGTGCTGATGCGTCCCTTGAGGACCAAGTCCTTTTCCGTGGCATCGGGCCGAATGAACCGCTTGTAGAAATCGTTCACCACATAGGAAGAACCCCAGTTTAGGTGCGTGCCGATGGTGGACATGTAAGCGGCTATGATCGAGGCGATCACGATGCCCAGAAAACCGGGTTTCAGTTTGGAGATCATCGCCGGATAGGCGATGTCCTGGGCGATCACCGATTCGTTGACGTGGGGGAACGCAGATTGAATATCGGCAAGGCCTGGAAAACAAACCAGCGAAGCGAGTGCCACCACGATCCACGGCCAAGGCCGCAACGCGTAATGGGCAAAGTTGAACAACAATGTCGCCCCGATAGCGTTTTTCTCATCTTTGGCCGCCAACATCCGCTGGGCAATGTATCCCCCACCTCCCGGCTCGGCGCCGGGATACCAAACCGACCACCATTGGACGGCCACCGGTATAAAGAGCAGGGGAACCCATTGACTGGGGTCGGAGAAATCGGGAAGGATCTGGATCTTGTCCGCCACGTTTGCTTCCTTTAACAAGTCAGCCATGGAGTAATTGCTGGTAAACTCCGCAACTTGATCGGATGCGATCGTACCGTCCTCAACAGCTCTCTCGGCTGCCGATTTAGCAGCCTCTCCCAAGGAGACCACTGCGGCATACACCGCGCCGAACATAGCAATTCCATATTGAAAAAAGTCGGCCCAGATACAGCCCTTGAGACCACCGAGCGTGGCATAGATCACCACGCCGAGCGAGCCATAGAGCACGCATTCCCACTTTTCGATGCCGAACATGAGCGAGCCATATTTTATGACGGCCAAGGTAACCGACGCCATGATCAGAATATTAAAGAAGACGCCCAAATAGATGGAGCGAAACCCCCGCAGAAACGACGCCGGCTTGCCGCCGTAGCGCAGTTCATAGAACTCCAGATCCGTCATTACATGGCTGCGTCGCCACAGCTTGGCATAGATAAACACAGTAACCATGCCCGTGATCAAGAAGGCCCACCAGGCCCAGTTCTTGGAAACACCGTTTTCGCGCACCATGCCGGTCACCAGATTAGGAGTGTCGGCAGAGAAAGTGCAAGCGACCATCGAGATGCCCAACAACCACCAGGGCATCCCGCGCCCACCGAGGAAAAACTCAGCAGAACTCTCCCCCGCGGAACGTGAGGCGACGATGCCGATCCCAATCACGACAGCAAAGAAGACGGCGATGATCGCGTAGTCAATAGCGTAGAGTCGAATTGCAGAAACGGCTGTTAGTGCCGTGATATAAGGAAGTTGAATAATATCTATTCTTTCTAAAGCGGCTACAGTCGCCCTAACTAAGGATTGGGACTGAAGTAGCCTGTTATTTAACGACCTATTCGAAACGAGTGTGTCATTGTAGATTGTGCGACGGTGACGTCCAGAGATTTGATTGCAGTCTGTGTGAAGTCTTGCCAATATGGATCGTAATGTGATGCCCTCGTCAGGTTAGTTGCCGGTAGCAGGCACTTGATAGGATAATTTCATAGCCACCCACCGATCAGGCCTCATGGACCCTCCCGATGAGCGAAATCATAGCCGAGCAAGTGCAAGACATTGTCGACACCATCTATCGCACCGAGTCTCGGCGGGTCTTTGCCACGCTTGTGCGGCTGCTAGGCGATTTTGATCTGGCTGAGGAAGCACTCTCTGATGCCTTTGCCGCGGCAGTGGAGAAGTGGCCAGCGGAAGGGGTGCCGGCCAATCCTCGAGCGTGGCTTGTCTCGGCCGGACGGTTCAGAGCGATAGACACCATGCGCCGGCGGGCGCGCTTCGATGCCTCGCTTGAGTCCATTGCCGATCGAATCAATACGGATCATGAGGAGCTCATCAACGACGAGGAAGTAGCCGATGATCGCCTCCGACTGATCTTCACCTGCTGCCATCCTGCGTTGTCACCAGAGGCACAGGTTGCCCTCACCTTGCGGGAAGTTTGTGGACTGACCACCGAGGCGATCGCTAGCGCCTTTCTGACCGCCCCCTCGACCCTGGCTCAAAGGATCGTGCGGGCCAAGGCAAAGATTCGCGATGCGAAGATTCCGTACCAGATACCCTCGCGTGCAGAATTGTCCGAGCGGCTTGAACCGGTTCTGCAAGTTGTCTACTTAGTGTTCAATGAGGGTTACGCGGCTTCGTCGGGCGATTCACTCACGCGGCCTGATCTATCGGGCGAAGCGATTCGCTTGGGACATCTACTGGTGGAACTGCTGCCCGACCCGGAAGTCATGGGTCTATTGGCGCTCATGCTGCTGCATGAATCCCGCCGCGCGGCGCGGACTTCGCCAACCGGCGAGATCATTCTCTTGGAGGATCAAGACCGAACTCAATGGAATGATGCTATGATCGCGGAAGGCAAATCGCTGGTCGAGGAGGCGATGTCATCCAAGGAGGTTGGCCCCTATACCGTACAGGCAGCAATTGCGTCGGTGCATGCTAACGCTGCCGGACCTGAGGTGACCGATTGGGGACAAATCGTGACCCTGTACGACATCTTGTCACAAGCCAACCCGTCACCCGTGGTCGAACTCAACCGAGCAGTCGCTGTGGCAATGCGCGATGGACCGGCGGCGGGCATCGGGCTTATCGACGCCATTCTGGCCCGTGGCGAACTGGCCGACTATCATCTGGTCCACGCCGCTCGTGCAGATCTTTGTCGACGAATGGGAAAGTACGACGAAGCCCGGGATTCGTATCGTCGTGCACTCGAATTGGCAAAGCAAGAACCGGAACGGCAGTTTCTGGAAAAGCGACTGCAGGAACTTTCAAAGTAAGCGCCGTGTGCCTCGTTGCGGCACGGCTGAGCGAGCTAGCCGCAAAATGTGATTCGAAAATAGAAATTTTTCGGACCGTTGTCGATTTTGTCTCCTCCCCTTCGACTAATGGGTAGCAAGCAATAAAATTAGTCCCTTTCTTCGAGCAATTTTCTGGAGGACGCTATGAAATTCATTTGTCTTGGCTACCTGGACCAAGCGAAATATGAAGCACTTTCTGAGGCCGAGGGGAAGGCGATGATGGAAGAGTGCTTTGCCTATGACGACGAACTCCGCCGTGGAGGGCATTTTCTCGGCGGCGAGGCACTGCAAAATGCCAGCAAAGCCGTGACCCTGTGGGTTCGCAATGGTAAAGTCGCCGCCACGGACGGTCCCTACGCCGAGACCAAAGAACAACTTGGCGGCATTCTAATTCTCGAAGCCCGAAACCTGGATCATGCGATCGAGCTAATGTCCAAGCATCCCGGCGTCCGCGTCGGGCCATTCGAGATTCGTCCGGCGGATGAACAAGTCAATGCGCTTGTCGCCGCTCGAGATGCGGCCTTCGCCGAAAAAAATAGTGCTATAAAATAACTCCGAACAAGTGTCGATCCCAGCGTATGCAGTTCGACTATTTCGAAACGAGCGTTTTTCGCCTACAGAAACAGCCGATTTCCAAGGAACAATGATGTATTACCTTTGCCTGGCCTATGGAGATGAAGCGGGCTGGAACTCTCTGAGCGACGGCGAAAAACAGGAAGTTCTCGCTCAAGATGCCGTCATCCGAGATCGGGGCAATGTTATGTCGGCGGTACAGACGCAGGTCACGTCAGTACGGAACTGGAATAAGAAACTTGATTTAAGAGAGGAACCCTTCCTACAACAAAATCTGCCACTTGCTGGGTTTGCAGTGATTGAAGCCAAGAATCGGTCCGAGGTTGTCAAGCTTGTATCCAATACTCCTTGTGCTCGAGCACAGGGAGTCATTGAGATTCGCGAGTTCTGGAACATTGGCAACGTTGTCACATCACCACGAGATTAACGGAGAATACTCCATGACTAGAATGATCTTTATCAACTTGCCCGTCACTGACCTCACAAAGTCGATGGCATTTTATGAATCCCTCGGGTTTGTCAACAATCCCCATTTCACCGACGAGACGGCAGCATGCATGGTTTGGAGCGAAGCGATCAACGTCATGCTACTCACGCACGAGAAATGGCGAACCTTCACAAGCCGGGAAATTCCACCAATGACGTCCAGTGAAGTGATGCTCGCTCTAACCTGTGATAGTCGAGAAATTGTCGACAAGTTGAATGAGCTAGCTGCAAAGAACGGTGGCACCGCCGACATCAATCCGAAGCAGGATCTAGGTTTCATGTACAATCGCAACCTGGCTGATAGGGATGGCCACGTTTGGGAAATGTTTTGGATGGACCCAGCCGCGATACCGGCAGCCGGTTCGGCTACTGAAAAATAGCCGCCCTGGAATGTAAACCGCGTACAACTAAGAAACAGTGGAGATCCAATCATGTCTGGTCCATCCAACAGCGTCAAATTACACCGCGTTTTGCGAGCATCGGCTGAGCGTATCTACAATGCCTTTCTCGATCCCGACGCGAAGGCGCGGTGGTTGCCACCCTATGGATTCATCGGCAAAGTTCATGAGATGAACGCCGAAGTTGGTGGCGGCTACCAGATGTCGTTCACCAACTTCTCTACAGGCAGTAGTCATTCATTTAGTGGCAAATTTGTCGAACTTACTCCTCACGAGCGGATTCGATACACGGACAAATTCGACGATCCGAATCTACCGGGTGAAATGGAGGTGACTGTTACCCTACGCCCAGTCATTTGTGGAACGGAGCTTCACATCCTGCAAGAGAATATTCCTGAGGCGATTCCCGCTGAGATGTGCTACCTCGGCTGGCAGGAGTCTCTCTTGCAGCTTGCCCATCTCGTCGAACCAGAAATCCCCGACGGAGAGTAACATTTAAGAATTACTGGCGATGCAGGCAGAAATGTATCGGCTCTCTCGCAGTGACAAGATGTCGTCTCAAAGTTGCCTGCCGGCCCTAGGATTCATCAGTTCCGTGAGAATACAATTCCAAACGGGATGAATAGCAGACCTTCACCATAAGGAGCCACGCGATGTCTTCGCGAATCGATTATCAACATGTTGCCCCAGACGCGTTCCGTGCCATGTTTGGGCTGGAAAGATATATTCGAGGTTGCGGCCTGGAAACGTCTCTCATCGAATTGGTCAAGATGCGCGCCTCGCAAATCAATGGTTGCGCACACTGCCTGGACATGCACTCGAAGGATGCTCGTTCCCAAGGTGAAACGGAACAGCGACTCTATCTCTTGAGTGCCTGGCGTGAAGCACCGTTCTACAGTGAGCGTGAACGAGCAGCCCTGGCCTGGACAGAAGCATTAACGCTGATTGCCGAGGACGAGGTCTCCGATGAGTTGTACGACGAGGTGCGACAGCATTTTTCGGAGGAAGAACTTGTCAAACTAAGCCTGGCAGTCGTCACGATCAATGGCTGGAATCGTTTGGCGATCGGGTTTCGAGCAGATGTGGGCAACTATGAACCGGGTTCGATGGAGAAACCGGCAACTAAGTAAGTTGCGGCGACCTAAAAAATAATTTCCGTGCTTGTCGATTTGGCCATTCTCCAAACGACTACTTGGTGACAGACGACAATTGAGGCAACATTCCCTATGGAGGTTCAGATCTATGCGATTCATGGTCCTAGTAAAGGCTGACAAAGATTCTGAAGCTGGCGTGATGCCTAGTGAAGAACTCCTTACTGAGATGGGTAAGTTCAACGAGAAATTGGTTAATGCTGGTGTCATGTTAGCCGGCGAAGGGCTCCACCCCACTTCGAAGGGAGTGCGGGTAAAGTTCTCCGGGAAACAACCGTCTGTGATCGATGGTCCGTTCGCCGAAACCAAGGAACTTGTCGCGGGCTTTTGGATCTGGAAGTGCGATTCACTCGCCAAAGCGATCGACTGGATTAAGCAGAGCCCGTTTCAAGATACGGAGATCGAAATCCGCCAAATCTTTGAAGCAGAGGATTTTGGCGCCGAGTTGACGCCTGAACTTCGCGAGCAAGAAGAACGACTGCGAGCCAAAGCCGAGGAGCTTAGCAAAACCTGATCTCACTTTTAGAAAACCCTAGCCGGAGGCACACTTGCCGCCGGGACACCCGGACCAAGGTGTTGGTCCGGCTAAGGTGAGAACATTCATATCGCCAAGCAACATTCAAATCTAAGGAGCCCCTTATGACCAATCCATTCGAGGTTCACGCCAAAGGCTGGTTTAGCATCATCAAGGATCTCAGGACGGCCTTACTCGGACTATGGCAGGGCACAAATTAGCCCGCGACCCAAGGCATATTCAGAAAGAGACCACCGATGTGCCGGACATGTAAACAATCGCGCACGCCAGTTTCTGGAACGAAGCCCACCAAGATCGTTGGTTGGTTTGGCAGCATCCTCGGTTGGCTACTGCCAAGTGTGGGACTCGCAATAATGCCCAAATGTCCGGCGTGCGTGGTAGGCTATGTGGCATTGGCTACCGGAGTTGGCATTTCGGCATCTACCGCGACCTTTCTGCGCACGGGTTTGGTCGTTTTGTGTGTGGGGTTGCTGCTCTTAGGTGTGGTAAAGGCGACTCGTTATTTGCTTCCACAAATACGCCACAGAGAACAAATAGTTTGATCCTTGATTTCATAGAAACTTCATTTCCGAGGAGTACAAAGGATGGCTACAATCACAATCGCTTGTCCAGAAATCGTATCGCAAACCGAATGGCAACAGGCGCGGGACAAATTGCTTGTGAAAGAAAAAGCGGCGATGAAGGCGAGCGACGCCTTGGCTGCTGAACGGCGTCGTCTGCCGATGGTTCGCATCGAGAAAGACTATGTCTTCGAAGGGCCCCAGGGCAAGGTAAAGCTTGTCGATTTGTTTGAAGGACGAAGTCAACTGGCACTTTACCACTTTATGTTTGCCGAAGGAGTCAGCGGGTGGCCAGAGGCGGGATGCCCAGGATGTTCCCTGGTCATCGATAACATCGGCTATCCTGAACATTTTAACGTCCGTGATTTGTCTTTTGCGATCGTATCCCGCGGTCCGCTGGCAAATCTCGAAGCCTACAAGAAACGTATGGGCTGGAATTATCCCTGGTACTCGTCTGAGGGAACAACGTTCAATGAAGACTTCGGTGTGACGACTCCGCAAGGCGAGACCTTCAGGCTGAGTTTCTTTTTGAAGAATGGCGATGACATTTTTCAAACTTACTACACAACTAACCGTGGTGCGGAAGTACTGCTGAGCAACTTCGCCCTGCTCGATATGGCTCCCTACGGTCGGCAAGAAGACTGGGAAGATTCGCCATCCGGCTGGCCTCAGTCGAAACCCTACATCTGGTGGCGTCGCCACGATGAACACGAAACTCAAAAGGAGCAATCATGCAATACATGCTGTTAATCTACTCCGACGAAAACGACTGGACTCAAGAAGAACGCGAGCACTGCTATAAGGAGTCTACCGAACTCACACAGGAACTAAACAAACGAGGACAATTCGTCTCGGCTTCGCCCTTGGAATCCGTATCAACGGCGACGAGTGTGCGCGTGCGCGATGGCAAACGGACGGTAACCGATGGTCCCTTTGCCGAGACTCGCGAGCAACTTGGCGGGTACTTCATTGTTGAGGCCAAGGATCTCAACGAGGCAATTGCCATCGCCAGTCGTATCCCTTCGGCTCGCAAGGGAACTGTCGAAGTACGACCCGTCGTGGAATTGGCTGGCTTGCCAACCCCCAATAGTGCTGTGACATCTCAAACTTCACCAATCTACTGAATGAATCGAAGAACATGAAATTCATATTGCTATGTTACGATGACGAGCAAGCCTGGCAACAAGCGGGTAAGGCGGCACATGAAGCGGCAATTGCTGAAGCCGTGCAGCTTACTCACGAACTCCAGAAGAGAGGGCAATACATTCGCTCGGCGCCGCTTCACCCTACGGCGACTGCAACCAGTGTACGGGTTCGCGAGGGGAAGAAGTTGGTGACGGATGGTCCGTTTGCTGAGACCCGTGAGGTGCTCGGTGGATTTCATTTGATCGATGTAAATAGCCTCGAAGAGGCAATTGATATTGCTGGCCGACATCCTGGGGCCCGCATAGGGTGCGTTGAGATCAGGCCGATTGTTGAGCTGACAAGTCTGCCCGCTATCAACACTTAAGTTGCGAGAATGATGACGAAGTTGTTTCCAAATCAACTGTTTCCTTTCTTTTTCCTATGGAGGTTCCTATGAACACGAAGATTTTGGCTGCTAGTTTTGGTTCGTTGATTTTGGGCAGCGCGCTCGCTGTGGCCGCTACTTCAACGGATGCATCGTCTTCCGATCAGGCACAAATGCAATTGCCACCAGGCTGGACGATGGAAGACATGCAGGCGGTCATGGAGGCAGGGACGCCCGGCAAGATGCACGAGCGTTTGGCCAAGGACGTCGGCACTTGGGACTGTGAGACGACCATGTGGATGGTTCCCGACAGTGAGCCGATGAAAAGCAGCGGCACGGCCACATACACAGCGTTGATGGATGGCCGCTTTGTAAAGTGCGAGATGGATGGCGAAATGCCCGGCATGGGCCCTTACCATGGCCTGGGAATCGCTGGTTACGACAATGTCTCGAAAGAGTTCGTGTCTAATTGGCTGGACAATCACGGCACTGGCATCATGAACGGAACGGGAGAACTTTCGTCCGACGGCAAGACGCTCACTTGGGAGTACACAGGCAATTGCCCTGTCACTAAGCAGCCGATCGTGATGCGTGAGGTAGAAACAGTGACCGGTCCCAACACCAAGACGATGGAAATGTTCGGCGAAGACCCCAAGAGTGGCAAAGAATTCAAGATGATGCACATTGAATTCACCAAGCAGTAAGTCGGTTAGTTTCTTCTCTCGCAGAGCCGCAGAGACGCGGAGCACTTGATACGCTCTGCGACTTGTCGTCTCTGCGAGAGTTTTTTTCATGCTTGCACGTCAAAGGATACGCAATGTACGTTCAACCTTATCTATTCTTCGGTGGTCGCTGTGAGGAAGCACTTGAGTTTTATTCGAAGTCTCTCGGTGCCAAGGTCGAAATGGTGATGCGATTCAATGAGAGCCCCGAACCAATGCCTCCCGACACAGTACCTCCTGGCTTTGAGGATAAAGTGATGCACGCCAGTTTTCGAATCGGCGATTCTCTGGTTATGGCATCCGATGGATGTGACGAAGCTTCGAATTTTAGCGGCTTCTCGTTGTCTCTCTCTGTGTCAAACGAAGAGGAAGCTGACCGCGTGTTTGCGGCACTATCTGAAGGGGGCAAAGTCGGCATGCCCTTGGGCCGAACATTTTGGTCGCCCCGCTTTGGCATGCTTACAGACCAATTTGGAATCGGGTGGATGGTCAGCGTAGCTGCAGAAGGTTAAGCTCTCTCAAGTTGTTGGAGAAACGAAATGCCTGAATCCACAGAAACAAATATTGAAGCCCCTCCAACAGAACGCAAAAGCAGCTCTGTTTTATCGAAAGCCGTCTTGGCACTCGTGCTAATCGTCGCTGGTTTGGCGACTGTCATTGCGATGCAACCCTCGGAGTTCCGCGTCGAACGATCGACGACGATGGCCGCTTCGGCGTCGACGATTTTCGCCGAAGTGAATGATTTTCATCATTGGGAAGCTTGGTCCCCCTGGTTGGAGCTTGACCCGAATGCAAAAAACTGGTTCGAGGGTCCTCCTTCCGGGAAAGGGGCTGCGTTCCACTGGGACGGCAATGACGATGTCGGTGCCGGTAGCATGACTATTATCGAAAGTAGCCCCAACGACTTGGTTCGCATCCAGCTAGATTTCACCAGGCCCTTTGAAGACTCCAGTACAACCGAACTTTCAATCGTGCCGGCGGGCGACGAGTCCAAGGTCACCTGGAGCATGTACGGCAAGAACAATTTTATCAGCAAAGCGTTCTGTCTTGTCATGGACATGGACAAGATGATCGGCGACAAATACGAAGAAGGTCTCGCCAGTTTGAAGTCGATCGTAGAATCAAAGGCCCAGCCAAAGGACTCTGCTGAAGCGAATAAAGAGTCCGAGTGAATCAAGGAAAGGTAAACCCATGGATTCTGAAAACACTACGTCAACCGGTTCCAAGAAGATGCTCTGGGCCGGCTGGATTGCCAGCGCCATTCCTGTGGCGATGCTCATCCTGAGCGGCGTCATGAAACTACTGAAACCTGAACCCGTAGTCGAAGGTTTTGAGCACCTCGGCTGGCCCGCGAGTCTCGCACTGGCGTTAGGTATCGTCGAGCTCGTAAGCACGGCATTGTATGTGGTTCCACGCACGGCAGTGCTCGGAGCCATTCTGCTCACAGGCTACTTGGGTGGAGCCATCGCCACGCATGTTCGCATCGGCGAAGGGTTCATCGGCCCGGCGGCCTTCGGCGTGTTGGTCTGGCTGGGCCTGTATCTCCGCGATGCGCGAATTCGTGAGATACTCCCGCTGCGCTGATCCAGTGAACTTGTGACCGAAGTCCCATGCCGGAACTGCGCAGGGCTTGTTCCGGCCTACAACCTGATCCCTGCGCACTGCCTCCAACTCGGTGGCCATTTCTCTTGAAAACAATAAAACAAAATACAAAACTAAATACGCCTACCCTTGTTTTACAGTGGTTTTTGAATGTTTTGCCCATGGTTTTGTCAAGCAAAATTCTCCTCCCCAGGACTAGCAGGCAATAGGCTTTGGGCAAACGAAGTCCTGGGGAGGACCGACGGATCTCTAGACACGACGCAGCTCCGTGCGTGGTAGGAACGATTTCGATTTTCAAAGAACAGGGGGGCAGTGGTTAGTGGTCAGTTGTCAGTTGTCAGTGGTCAGTTGTCAGTTGTCAGTTGTCAGTTGTCAGTTGTCAGTTGTCAGTTGTCAGTTGTCAGTTGGACATTGGTCATTCTGGGTGCGGGCTGTGAAAACTGGATGATTCTATCTCACTCCTGCGCACCGCAGGTGGGGTTTTGTCCCCTCACATTTTGTCGCAAACTTGTTCTACAAAACAAAACCCCCTCTCCATCGGTCGGTCCGCTGGGCTTCAACTCGTTGGCGGATCACGACTTGCGCGAATCACGTTGCCTCGGGTGCGGCGAGGTTTTGTAAACCAAACCCCACCAAACTGGCCGCTACTTGCTCGTCGAAACCGTCAAACTCCTGCAGCGCGCGGACCTGGCGCGAGCAATCCCGCAATGCTCTGCGGGCGCTGGTGCGCTGCTGTTACCTATCGCATGCCCCATTATCAACATGCCGGGGAGGAATTCCACAACGATTTTTGGGCCATCTCAAAAACAGCCACGAGGCGACGATTGGCCAGCCGCGAACGTGAGTGACCGGAAGGGGCTTGGGGTCTATTGTATCGCGACTCTCCGAGTCGCCTCTGGTACGTAGTGCCTATCCCAAAACCGATTTGACTCGTAGCCCCTCCCCGGCCGCTACCGCGTCCGACCCTCCCGAGGGAGGGTTTTTGTTATAACCCTCCTTCGGGAGGGTCGGCCTCTCAGGGCCGGGGAGGGGTATTTGGATAAGCACTCAGTTACGACTCGGAGAGTCGCGCTACAATGGGATGGGGATTGTGGGCGGCGTTAGTCAAAAACAGGGGGCTGGGATTTGGGGGGCGTAGGTGAGTGGCTCGCGGGCGCAAAGCTGCCGACATGCTACTGTACACCAACCACCAATCTCTAGCCTCTATTGAGATTCTTTCTGCAAGATTTCAACCCTGAAAGAGTGCAATTGCGAATTTCCAATGGCGGATCGGTCTCGGAAGTGAAAATAGACAGGATTAATTGCAAAAATACTCTGCCGTTCTTTCTTCACTGTATTCGATTCGGCGAGTGCAGATATCTAATCAATTTCATAAACACCAACAATCAGGCCACCTGACTGTGGCTTTCTAAATGCCGTAAATCCGAATTGGCGACCTCGATCTAGAATAGGTGCAAACCAAATGGCCACTTCACGTTTAAGGTAGCCGAGTTGACGCCCCTCAATGTCACTCACAGCAATTGCGTTTGTGTCGTAAGGGTTTCGAGGCTCTCGTTGAATCTTAATTGGACTTCCCAACTCAAGCCTAGCAATCCATTGCTCCCGATCACCAATGTGATCACCTACGACCCGAAATGTGTATCTAGGTTCGTGAAGCTGGGACCACCCGTTATCAAGTTCTTCTTTATAAGTAGGAATTGCTAAAGACTCTGGGATAAACTTCTTTGTAGGGATTAAACCTAGAACTGGATCACGATTTATTGTGGAGACCGCGAGCATGGCCCAAATGTCGCATACTAAATCCTTACATGGGCGCAGAAAGAGACTCTTGCCACTCGAACGATTGAAGAGAATTCCATCTGCATATTTGGTGACCTTTGCAACAGAAGCCAACGTAAATTTCTTGGCTGCCAAATCACCTACTAAGAGAACTCTTTTGTCTGTTAGCAAGCACTGACCAGCAGCGATGTTCTTCAAATAATGATCGTTACCTAGTGGTATCCCAGCAGGCCTTTTTAGTTGAACTATTTCATGCCATTCAAATGGTGCCTGGTGAATCGCATTCTCTCGTGAGTTTAGTTGAATGCTGTCGTCAAAAGTGCAGTTGGGAATATATGAGCCAACGGCCAACTGATAGGCTAGATCGCATAGGTGCAAACGATGGTTTTGTTCATTACTGAGGTTGATTTTTAGACCAAGCCCTGCTGCTAGATCCCCTATCCTCTGTCGCTCTTGAGGGTCTAATACGCCGTCTTCGAGAGCTTCCTCAATCACAGTGTCTAGTAACTGTTGTGATTCCCTCTTCAAAAGCTCTAGTACCTCTGCCTCAGATATATTGGCCTTCATCGCAAACTCCAGCAACTGACTTCGCTCACTGAGAGTCACTCTGCCATCCGATATGGCTGTAGAAACAGCTCGCTGCAAGCGCATGCGATTCTCGGACAGAACATTTTGTCGACGCTGTTCTACTGCAGCAGCCCTTACTCTCTCAGCAGCTCGCTGGTCGACATGGGCTTTAACTAGGCCTAAATGTACCTTGGAAAGTTCAATCCATTCATTATTTGTAAACCCTGGACTTAAGACTTCTGTATCCTCATAGAGCTTGCCGGCTGAGTGCAGTGACAACAAGTCCTCACTAGAAACTGGACCGAATACTTCGTGACCGCGTAAGAATTTGAGTTTCTTGTAGTGCCAAGTAGCAGCAAGCTTTGAATCGATCGACTCATGTCGATTCGGATAGACCCAAATAGTTCGCTTGCACTTTGGGCAAGTTAGTCGACGACCAACATGGGCAGCTGAAACATCGAAAGTCTGTTCACAAAACGAACAATTGAAGCGCCTGTCGATTGAATCACTCTTCATGACAACTCGTACTAAACAGCTTGTAGTACTCCACCGGCAACGAATAGAGCAGCCTCCTCCACGTGTACAGGCGCCACTTCAGAAGCATCAGTCAGATCCGCAATGGTTCGAGCGACTTTTGCTAGGCGATCAGTAGTTCGAGTGGAAACTCGATCACGTGATATGACCTCTTTAAATGACTCAAAACCATCCACTGAGAAATGGCAATAGTCTGGGACCTGACCGCCCGGTATTGCTGCGTTGTTTGTGATTGCAGTTCCCATGAATCGGTTAATCTGACGTTGTCGTGCCCGGTCTACGATTGCCCGTAGTTTCGGCGAGTCACCATCCCGAACCGGCGCGAATCGCTCATCCGTTGATAATGGTCGTATACTAACTTGCAAATCGATTCGATCAAGAAGTGGTCCGCTCAATTTTTTTTGATATCTTTCAATTGTTTTAGAATCGCACACACATTTGTCACTACCAGCGTACCCACATGGACAGGGATTCATCGCAGCCACAAGTGTAAAACGGGCAGGAAATTCAAGACTAGCCTGGACCCGAGTGACTTGAACTTTGCCGTTCTCCATAGGTTGTCGCAAAGCTTCAAGCGACTGACGTGAGAATTCAGGGAGTTCGTCAAGGAAAAGGATTCCGTGGTGTGCAAGGGTTATTTCACCTGGACGCGGCACTCCAGAACCACCCCCAATTAAGGCGGGCATTGAAACGCTATGATGAATCGAACGCATTGGTCGCCGCGTCACAGCACATCCGTCCTGCTCCAATGCGCCTACTGCTGAGTATATGCGAGTCAATTCAACTTTCTCACCGTCTGTTAGCCTTGGCAGAATGCCAGGTAACGCAGAGGCAAGCAGTGATTTACCTTCGCCGGGAGGACCAATCAACAGCAGGTTATGGCCTCCTGCAGCAGATATCAGTGCAGCTCTCTTAGCCTGTTCTTGCCCACGTATTCGTCCAAAATCGAGTGGTTTGTCGATGATAGGATCAAATTCTATCTTTTCGCGCAGCGCATTCGGCAACATACCACGACCATGAAAGCACTCTATAACCTCTTCGAGAGAGCTGGCAGGATAAACTGCACAGTTTTCATGGCCAGGCTTTGCCAGAATCAAAGCGCATTCTTTCTCATTGCCCTTAGGAACAATGAGAGATTGTCCAGGTTTGGCACAGTATGCCAACGAGAGTGCTCCAGGAACACGGCGAAGTTCTCCGTGGATGCCCAATTCCCCAAATAATATAAACCGTTCTTCTTGTTCGTTCGACAGATCAGGCATTAAACCAGCCGCTTGAAGCATGATTATGGCTATAGGTAGGTCGAGCCAAGTTCCACCTTTCTCTAAAGCGGCTGGTGCTAAATTGATGAGTATCTCAACAGGACTTGGCGGAATGCCGAGCTTACTAAAAGCACCGCCGATTCTGTGCAAAGCTTCTCGAACAGTTCCCTTGGCCATTCCAGTAATTTGGCAGGAATTGACTACAGGTGTTGGCGTCCGAAGAAGTTGAGTTGCACGTGCTTGAAGTTCAATAAGATGACCATCAATTCCAAATAAGATACCTCCCCGCAACGTGTGGTCCCTACGCATCAATTGGTCATTAAAACTGAAACGATTCACATACCACTCGAATAATTGAGTTGGTTACAAAACTGCATACAATTCTGCCATGTTGGGGTGCCACAGAAAGTGAATCCTGGATGCACCATTTGATCCTAACAAAAGAACTGATCGGAATGAAAAAAATAAGAGACTCTAGTTGAATGGAAACCGTAACTTGCGTCAAGTTGCCCTAGAGAAAAGTTATAAGATGAGGTTCATATAGGTTGTTCGCATGGAGATTCCCTCAGGGAGGGGCTAATTATTGGTGAATTGTCGGGAAGATAGGGTTACGGAAGTATTGTCAAACGCGACTATTTATTCCCTTCAGAATCCTAACAAACAACATAGCACTAACTAGGGCTTAGAAATTGGTGGGAGACGGTAACCGTTGCCCGGGGGTCGCCTTCTAACAGGTGGCCTGTGTAAGTATATTTACACTAGTTCATGTGGTTCTCTAAGACGAAGTTGTCACACAGATTAGTAGGGATTTGGGGGCTGGGAATGCTATGTGCAACCCTTTCAGGGTAGAGGCTATTGTGGGTTTCGTATCCCAGGGTAGCAGCAAAGTTCGTGGAACTCACTTGGTGGCAACCGCTGGGCTAGGGTGTGAAACCCCGTTGGGGTACGGTTCGAAGACTGGTTCCGGTACCCAGGGTGCGCCGGACTACCGGCGACCGCTCGGCTGGGGAGTGGAATAGGTGCGAGGCGCCGGTTGTTCGGCACGGCGAATCTTCGACTCGGCGCTAGCCAGAAAGGGAGTAGGGGAATGCGGAATTCGGATTGCGGAATTCGGAATGCGGAATGGAAGAGGGGGCGCGGAGCGCAGCCTGGGGTACGGGGTCGATTCTGTTTTCCTCTGCTGAGGGGGAGGGTGATTAGCGATATCTTGGGGCTAATTTACCATGCCGTGCTTTTTTAGGAAGTCGACAATTCGCTTGACGCATTCGTCTACGTCGAGCTCGTGCGTGCCGAGGACCAGGTCGGCGTTTTCGGGGGCTTCGTAGGGGGCGCTTACGCCGGGGAAGTTGGCGATTTCGCCTGCGTCGGCGGCACCGTAGAGGCCCTCTTGATCTCGTTGACGGCAGACGTCGATGGGGGCGTTGAGATGCACGACGAAAAACTTATCGCGTCCCACAACCTCTGCCGCCTTTTTGCGGACCTCTTCTTGGGGAGCAAGGAATGCGGCGATGGTGATCAGGCCAGCGTCGTTCATGAGGCGGGCCACTTCGGCGCTGCGGCGCAAGTTTTCGCTACGGTCGTCCACTGAGAAGCCCAGATCGCGGGTGATGCCGCGACGCATGTTTTGGCCGTCGAGCACCGTGACTGCGCGGCCCATGTCAAACAGGCGTCGTTCCAGGGCGTAGGCAATCGTCGTCTTGCCGGCGCCGGCTAATCCTGTGAGCAGAATCGTCGCCGGTTTCTGGTCGAAACGGCCCGAGCGCTCGGCGGTGGTGACGTTGCTCAATTCTACTTGCAAACGTTCGTCGGCTTCGTCGTCCCAATGATCGCTGTCGGTGGCGGCGGTGCGTTCGAGGATCATCCCGGCGCCAACGGTCACGTTGGTCAGTCGGTCGATGATGATGAAAGAACCGGTGCCGTGATTGTTTCGATAGTTGTCAAAGGCAATCGCTTGATTGAGCCGCACGTGGCAGCGACCAATCTCATTCAAAGAGAGCTTGTCGGTCTCTTCGCGATGCAGCGTGTTCACGTCGATGCGGTAGCGGATGTTCGACACACTGCCCGAGACGGTCTTTGTCGCTTGCTTAATGTGATACTGCTTGCCGGGCTGAAGCGGATCCTCGGCCATCCAGACGATGGTGGCATCGAAGGCGTCGGCCATCACAGGGACATTCTCCGGGCGCACGAGCATGTCGCCCCGACTGACGTCGATCTCGTCCTCCAATGTGAGCGTCACCGACATCGGTGTGAACGCCTCGTCAAGTTCGCCGTCGTAGGTGACGATCGACTCTACACGGCTGGTTTTCCGCGAAGGGAGCACCATGACCGAGTCTCCCTTGCTGATCTTGCCGGAGGCGATCGTGCCGCAGAAGCCACGGAAGTCGAGGTGGGGACGATTCACGAACTGCACCGGATAGCGGAAGTCGATGAAATTGCGGTCCGAGGCGATATGCACGTTTTCCAGATGGTGCATCAAGGTCGAGCCTTCGTACCAGGGCATTTTCTCACTGTGTACGACGAGGTTGTCTCCCTTGAGGGCGCTGATGGGAATGAAGTGCTGATCGACCATGTCGAGTCGCACGGCAAATTCGCGATAGTCCTGCTTGATCTTGTCGAACACTTCCTCCGAGTAGTCGACCAGATCCATCTTGTTCACCGCCACCAGCACATGCTTAATCCCCAGCAGCGACACGATGAATGAGTGCCGCTTGGTCTGTGTCATCACGCCATGGCGGGCATCGATAAGAATAATCGCTAAATCGCAGGTGCTGGCACCCGTGGCCATGTTGCGAGTGTACTGCTCGTGGCCAGGGCAATCGGCGATGATGAATTTTCGCTTGGCGGTCGAGAAGTAGCGATACGCCACGTCGATCGTGATCCCCTGTTCGCGCTCGGCCTTGAGACCATCAGTCAAGAGCGCTGGATCGAATTCGCCGCCGGTCGTGCCATGGGCGGCACTGTCGCGCTCGATCGCGGCAAGTTGATCCTCGTAGATCATCTTAGTTTCGTAGAGCAGCATCCCAATGAGCGTGCTCTTGCCGTCGTCAACGCTCCCGCAGGTGAGAAACCGCAAAAGTTCCTTCTGCTCGTGCTGCTTGAGATAGGCGTCGATATCGGTGGCAATTAGTTCAGATTGATGGGACATAGGAATATAGATTTCTTGGCGTTTCTGTGTGGCTAGAGATATTCGAGGTGTTGGTGCATTTCAACTTCTGTCATGCATTCAGCGACGATCTGAAGTGCCTCGCAGAATTCTTGAATGGTGTACTTGTCTCGATGACAAAAGCATATGCCAAAGCCTGCTTGAGAGATTGTTTCCGGGCGAGTGAAATCTGCGTCACAAGTAACTAACGTCCTTTTTTGATTTACTGCAAATGATAGTTGCGAATCGTCGGTTCGCCCTAGTAATCCAGTATCTTGAGAAGTCGTAACATCAAATCCATTCCCCCGTAAAAACTCTGCAACGATCGGCGAGATATGTTCGTCAAGATGAAAACGAATTGCCATCAGTCTTCCTGCGTTTGATGGCTTCAGGCAGTTTCGGAGGATTTTGATTCGTAGCCTCCTCGGCTGCCTTATTTTCTCGATTCATTTGCTCCTTCATATATTCTTCGTTGTCCCAGTAATATGTCATGGCTGCATAGATATCAGCCAATTTCAAGTGAGGAAATTCCTCAACGATTTGTTGAGCCGACTTCCCCATTTCAACATGCCAAGTATAGACATCCATCACGCGTATGCGTGTACCAGCGATCACAGCCTTCTCTCCGTGAAGTGCGCTGGGCATCATTTCGATGTGTTGAGTGATAACGGGGCTCATAACTCGATTATACCTGCTTTGCTCAAAAATATCCGTCTTTTTTCTTCTCTTCCATCGAGCCGCTTTGGTCGTAGTCGATCACGCGGCCTTGCCGCTCGCTGGTGGTTGTGAGCAACATTTCTTGGATGATTTGGGGGAGCGTCGTTGCCTCGGATTCGACAGCACCGGTGAGGGGGTAACAGCCAAGGGTGCGGAAACGAACCATGCGTTCTTCGATTATCTCCCCAGGCTCGATAGGCATGCGGTCGTCGTCGACCATGATCAACACGCCGTCCTTGTTGACCACGGGACGCATGGCGGCTTTGTACAGCGGCACAATGGGGATGTTCTCCAAGTGGATATATTGCCAAACGTCGAGTTCCGTCCAGTTGGAAAGTGGGAAGACGCGGATGCTCTCTCCCTTGTGGACTTTGCCGTTGTACAAGTCCCACAATTCGGGGCGTTGATTCTTGGGATCCCAACGGTGGTTCTTATCGCGAAACGAATAGACGCGCTCTTTGGCCCGTGACTTTTCTTCGTCACGACGGGCTCCGCCAAAGGCCGCGTCAAATTTGTATTTGGTCAGCGCTTGCTTGAGGGCCTGGGTCTTCATCACATCGGTGTGATACTGGCTGCCGTGGGTGAAAGGACCGACACCCTCTTTGATTCCCTCTTCGTTGCTATGAACGATGAGGTCCCAGCCGAGTTGGTTGCGGATCAACTCTTCGCGGAAACTGATCATTTCCCGAAACTTCCAAGTGGTGTCCACGTGCATTAACGGAAAGGGAGGCTTGGCCGGGTAGAAAGCTTTCTCGGCCAGCCGGACCATCACCGACGAATCTTTGCCGATCGAGTAGAGCATCACGGGATTATCGAACTCGGCAGCCACTTCTCGGATAATGTGGATGCTCTCGGCTTCAAGCTGCTTGAGGTGGGTCAGATTATAGGAGGTCATTGATGGTGTAGGATGTTTGGTGCAAGGTACTGGGGGGATAGCAAGATTACAGCAGTTTCTTGGCTAGATTCCAATTCCCCTGCCGCAGGGAAAGATAAAATCAGAAGTCCCACGGGACTGCCAAGTCCATCGCATAAACCGCAAAACCGGTAGTCTAGGTCCCAGAGGGCGTAAAAACAACTCGAACTACGGCAGTGGAGACAAATAGGACAACTGTCACGATCGGTTTTGCTCCACCTGGTCGGGCTTTCGTGGTAGCCAAACTATTGTAATCAAGGGTTTTGAGGGGATAATAGTAGCATGGCACTTGGCTAGGCGATCGGGCTCTGCGGAGATTTTCCGCGGTTTCCTGCTTCCTGGCCAATTTACGGAACAGATTTCAAAACCGAACCGCATTATTGCGTAGTTTCTCAGCGACGGGCTGTCGCGCGGGTTCAGCGGTGACGATAGCATTTTGAAACACGGCACATATTCTATGCAATACGACCCCAGACATCTGGCGGCTACGCGGACGACTCCTCAGGTATCTGCTACCTGGCAATCGATTCGCATGTTCTCTGTTGCGCTGTGCCTGGTTTGCCTGAATCTCAGCAATACTTTCGCCGACTGGAAAGACGACATCGGCTATACGCAGCTTTGGAGTATGGTCGGCTCATCACTGCCCAACGGCAATGGGGTTCCAATTTCAATTGTCGAAGCCGGAAGTGGGACGCCTTCAAAATACTTTCCGGACACGACCAACGATGATTTTCAGGCAGATGACGATCCTTTAACTTCTTCAGTCAACTTTATCGATGGCTCTGGGATGCAAAGTAACGGCATCTCGAATCATGCGACAAATTCAGTATCAAGGCCTTTTATCGGAAATACTTCAAGCGTCGCTCCAGGTGCCAATGAAGTTACTGTTTATGAAGCAAACCACTACCTCAGCAGTATTCTACGCGCGACTGGAGGAGCGGCTCCCGTATCTCAACCCTATCGCGTCCAGAATTTCAGTTGGATCGGCTCCTACGAAAATGATTCGCATGACACGAGTGCGTTGCGACGGTTTGATTTTGTGATCGAGCGAGACAACATCACTGCGATGGTTGGTTTGAATAACGGCATTACTTCTATGCCTCGGTTGTTCGCTCAGAGTTACAACTCCATTGCCGTTGGCCGTTCGGACGGCCAGCACAGCACGGGGCTTACGGATTTTTCGAATTACGGCCCGGGGCGTAGCAAGCCAGACATTGTCGCGCCACGCGGCACGACGAGTGCCTCGACCGCTACCATGAGTTCTGTAGCGACCTTTCTGCATAGTGCCGTTGCAGGTACGGATGCGGCAAAGAGTGAAACCATGAAGGCGATACTCATGGCGGGGGCAATCAAGGACAGTCCACATTTTACCTCAACTTGGACGCACACTCCTACGCAACCTTTGGACGACATTTTCGGTGCTGGCGAAGTGAACGCCTACAACAGCTATCTGATAACGCAAGGAGGACGGTTTACAGGCGATGCCGAAGTCCCAACTCCTGTGGCATCCCATGGTTGGGACTATCAGACGATCACCGGCGGCAGCGGAAACGAGCTCGAGTACTTGTTCTCAGTCCCCGTCGGAAGTACCGCGACCGAACTTTCGATCTTACTTGATTGGAATATTGATATTCCGTCTGGATTTAACAGTCAAACTCTCGCTAACTTTAGCTTAGATCTCAAGGATTCCTCCGGACAAAGCATTCAGACCAGCAATAGTGCTGTCGACAACGTGGAGCACCTCTACCTGACAAATCTCGGACCAGGTGAATACACGCTCTCCGTGGCTAGCAATATGACCCACGACTTTGGCTTGGCATGGCGAACGTCAACTCTCTTCGATTTCGCCTCGGCGGATTTCGATGACGATGGGGACGTCGATGGCCGTGATTTTCTAACCTGGCAACGAGGCTATGGCAAACTGCTGGGGGCCGCCCATTCCGAAGGAGACGCCGACGGCGATGGCGACGTGGATGCCGACGACATCATGGTCTTCCATGCCCAATACGGCTCGCCGCCCGAATTAGCCTCTGCTTTGATATTCGCAGTGCCTGAGCCGAGTACCTTGGTACTGGTAACCGGTGGCCTGTTCGCGTTTCTGCTTCGGCGTCGACGATAAGATTCTCAT
The DNA here is from genome assembly GCF_008065115.1 of Bythopirellula goksoeyrii. Classification (NCBI taxonomy): domain Bacteria; kingdom Pseudomonadati; phylum Planctomycetota; class Planctomycetia; order Pirellulales; family Lacipirellulaceae; genus Bythopirellula; species Bythopirellula goksoeyrii. The sequence continues at coordinate 962,129 of NZ_CP042913.1, forward strand.
TCATGGGGCAGGCTAAAAGCCTGACCCCCACTATTTTGGGTGTTGGCCTGTCACTAGCATCACCAGACCGATTGCGGCTAACGAGCCACCGGATACTTTCAACCAATAAGATATTTCCTCGGGCCGTTGGCGGGCTGTTTCTAACTCGGCTTTGATTTTCTCAAATCGTCGCTGAACAGCGGCAAACTCTTCGGCTGATTCTCCATGCTGGTGGCCATGGGCTGCTTCATGCAATGCAGCAGATGATTTGGCAAATTCTTCTGCTTTCTCTTGCGGCCATTTGGGTTCTCCGGCCAGGGGCCACAAGAATCCTGCCGCTACTAAGAAAAGCCCTACAAAGACGGCACACGTAGCAATTGTGTGCTTCGGTTCCAACTTCATGGCCGTGTGAGATCAGTTAGAGGAGGAAGCTGCAGAAGTAGCCGTTGGAACGGAGGTCCCAGGAGTATGTCCATCGTTGATGCTTATTAGATAGGCCATCACATACTCATCGATGTCATCTGAAAGGAACTCAACTCGACCGTCGACATACGCACTATCTACCCCGCCAGGATGTAAGCTGCGTGCTGGCGCGGAGAGGTAGTGGTAGCTATTAGAATCAAGGCAGGGCATACCGTCTAGCTGGGATCCCGCTAGATCGGGGCAAATCTGCAACATATCACTGTTGGGACCAAGCGTATTGGGTAACTGAGTCTGATCGGCATATCGATTGTAGGCAACGAACGGATCGTCGAATCGCCTTGCCGTATCGTGGTGCATGTCAAATGCCAATAAACTAGCTGCCGTCCAAGGCAATGCCCATACCCCTCGTTCGTCTTGCTCATGATCTCGAGTTCTGACTTCAGCAAAGAGCAGTGCGTTGCTCGAACCATCGCTGATCTTTCTCATGGCTTGACCTCGTGCAACCAGTGCCCCGGGAAAGACCATCTGCAAGTCGGTGTGAAAGGGTGTGCAGAACGCGGCGTAGTTTCCCTTGGCAAACCGTTTGCCGAGAGTAAATGTTTCTTCTTGAAACATGCGTCCGTGTGCCTCGTCACTGGGGCAGGCGAGTTGCTGCAGAAACTGCGATTGCGGCTCGGTAGTTTGCTCGAAAACCGACTTGTCGAAATCAAATTGATTGTATAACTGCTGTTGCTCAATATACGGCAGGAGCATGACGGCCCAACTAAACTGCTTTCCTTCTCGTTGGCGGTAAGACTCGTAGTCGACACCCGCATAGACTCTTGGTTCGAGCACGACATCGCCCGAGGGAGGCAACTTGCCGGTGGCACTTTCATAGTTGCTGGTGGCTAGCGCAAGTTGCCGCAAGTTGTTCGTGCATTGTACGCGCCGAGCCGACTCGCGGGCCGCCTGTACGGCGGGCAATATGAGAGAGATCAATACCCCAATGATCGCGATCACTACCAGTAGCTCGACGAGCGTAAAACCGCTCCTCAAGGTGCTGGCAAAGGGGCGATGTATGCGAGGCGATTTGACCGAGTACATAAGGAATCGATAGAAACTATAGGGGGGATTCTCAGGAAAACCGTTCCGGGCATGAGACTACTGATTATACGTCATACCGGCAAAAGAGGCTAACCTTTCGATGAATCGGAAGGGCACAAAATTCAGCGGTTTTGCCAGTTTTTCGGGGAATACGAAACGCATCTTGAGGAGTATACTCGGTGGTTTCCCTGATGAAACGCTTAATCAGTAGCCTTTAACCTATTAGGAGATATCATGTTCCGTTCACTTGCATTGAAAACTATCGTAATCGCCGCAAGTCTGTCGACGACTGCTTGCCTCGAATCAACAGCCCAAGAAGGCCTTCCCAGTGGCGATCAGAAAGACAATTCAACGGCTCCCACGTATAGCTATGCCATTGGGCTGGAGATCGGCACAAGCTTCCTGGCCGATGGGGTTGAGCTGGATGTTGACAGTCTGGTAGCCGGCATCAAGGATGGGCTCGCCAAAGCGAAACCCAAGTACGATGAGGAAACTTTGGTACAAGCACTTCGTCAACTATCTCTAGCCCGAGCAGGAGCGATGATCGATCAAAACAAGAAATTTCTCGAAGAAAACAAGAAGGCCGAAGGGGTAACCGTACTTCCTAGTGGACTTCAGTATAAAGTCCTCAAGTCAGGGGAGGGAGCGACACCCACAGAGAATGACACGGTTCGCACCCATTATGAAGGCAAGCTCGTGGACGGCACCGTATTCGATAGTTCCTACGAGCGGAATGAGCCTGCTGAGTTCCCCGTCACAGGTGTCATTGGTGGGTGGACAGAAGCGCTTCAGCTGATGAAGGTGGGCGACAAATGGCAACTGTTCATCCCCAGCAATTTGGCCTATGGCGAAGCTGGTGCCAGCGGAGTTATTCCACCGCATGCAACCCTCATTTTTGACATTGAGCTACTGGATGTCGTGGAGTGATCGAATACCGCATGAATTACTTTTTATTCTTTTGAACAAACGACGAGTAGCCTCCGAGAAGTGCTGTCTTAGGACCGGACAGATTGTCGCTGCGCTACAGGCCAGTTCTCATTGACGTGCTTTAACCCAAACTTAATATTAGCTGCGGATTTCAAGCTCCTCATTCCAGCATCCTAGAATTCATTCTTGGGTGTATGGAGTGAGGGTTCCGTGGCTTTCACTGCCAATTGGCACACTCCTTGGGGATACTACGCACTTCTGGGTTGCTCATCTAACGAGGAAAACTTGATTGTGCAGTCAGTGCATCTGATAGCGACTTCTTTCGAATTCGACAAAATCCCCAAAAAGGGGTTTTTTTAACCTAAGATTGTTGCGTGCCGGAATTCTCTTGCTAAAATCGCTTGAATACCCATCTTCCTCAATTAAACAGGAAAAATCGGGAAAACGGCACGTAATCACCAGAATGGGAAATGTGGGTAATTTGTATTGCCCCTGCCGTTCTGGAAACATACTTTTTATCTTCAAAAGATGGAGGGCGCCCTATGTTACGAAAAATCATGTGCCTGCTCCCAGTAGTCGCTCTGCTGGTAGCGGGAGTCCAGAGCGACGCTCTGGCAGGTAGACACCACAAGAAAGCTTGCTCGAGTAGCTGTGCTTCTGCACCTGCTTGTGGTTGTGCGAGCGACTGCGGATGCCCAAGCGCCTGCGGTGGTGCGAGCGATTGTGGATGCGGTGGAGCTGCGATCCCTGCCGATGGCGGTTGTGGCTGTGGTACGACAACAGTAACGAAGACCATCATGGTCCCAACCTACGAGACACAAACTCGTACCGTTACGTCCACTGTCTACAACAAAGAAGAACGTACTCGCAACTACACAGTCATGGTTCCCGAGACTCGCACCAAGACGGTGAATTACACCGTTTGCAAGCCAGTCACCGAGACCAAGACTCGCGAATACACGGTGCAAGTCCCTTACACCGAAAATGTCGAGCAGAAGTACACCGTCATGGTCCCTACCTATGAGGACAAGACGGTCAGCTACACAGTGCAAGTTCCTTACACTGAAAATATCGAGCAGAAGTACACCGTCATGGTTCCTACCTACGAGGACAAGACGGTCAGCTACAAAGTGCAAGTTCCTTACACTGAAAACATCGAGCAGAAGTACACCGTTCAGGTCCCTACTTACGAGGAGAAGACGGTCAGCTACACAGTGCAAGTTCCTTACACTGAGAACGTCGAGCAGTCCTACACTGTGAATGTTCCTTACACTGAAGAGCGTCAAGGTACACGCACGGTTTCCAAGCGAGTTCCTGAAACCACCACGAGGACTGTTACGGTCCGCGGTGGTCACTGGGAAACTCAAACGATGGAAGTTCCCGTGAGCGGTGGCTGCGGAAACGATGCTTGCGGAGGTTGCTGCGAATGCACTCGCACTTGTTGCAAGCGTGTCTGGGTTCCCACTTGCGAGACTCGCGAAGTGCCATGCACGACTTACAAGTGTGTGACCGAAGAAGTTCCTTACACCTACACCGTTTGCCTGTCTCGCCAAGAGCAGCGCACACGTACTGTTTGTGTCAACAAATGCAGGACCGAAGAACGTCAACGGACCGTCAAGGTTTGCAAGATGGTACCTGAAGAGCGTACACGAACCGTATGCGTTCAGAAGTGCCGCACTGAAGACCGCGAACGGACCGTTAAGGTCTGCAAGATGGTGCCTGAAGAGCGAACACGAACTGTGTGCGTCAACAAGTGTCGCACCGAGGACCGCGAACGGACCGTTAAGGTCTGCAAGATGGTGCCTGAAGAGCGAACACGAACCGTGTGCGTCAACAAGTGCAGGACCGAAACTCGCACGGCTGACTATCAGGTCACCAACTACGTGAATGAGACCCGAAGCAAGGAAGTGAACTACACAGTTTGCGTTCCTCAGGAAAGAACTCAGACCTATACGGTTTGTGTTCCAAGCCAGGTCGAGAAGCAGATCGAAGTGAAGGTTTGCAAGATGGTATGTCAAGAAGTTCAGGAAGAAGTGCCTTGTGGCTGCAGCGGCTGCGGTTGCTGTAACTGATTCTTGTGCTTGCTCACTGTTGAGTATTGCTAGCTAATCACGGGGGCTGAGTTTTTTGACTCAGCCCCCGTTTTCTATTTGCACTCTGCAATCTATTTGATTTAAGTCCCCTTCTGCTAGCTTGATGGTACTGCTATCTGAGATCTCCCTTGTTAGGCACGATATGCATTGGCTATATCGATGCTCCCCCAAGCACCCGATTCTTTCTGTGCCAAGAGTCTGCTGACTCCTTGGCTGGCGGCCATGTCGTACCTACGTATTACCGGAATCCCGATCCTGTTCGGGATGATATTCGCAAGCATGGCTTTCTGCTGCGCCTCAAAGATTAGTGCGGCGGGCGATACTAATGGCCCCGGAGTGTTGCCTCCACCAAGTACCAACTTGAAATTCCCCAACCCAACCGAATTTCCAGAGACTTTACTTCCCCCGCCTACGACAACGGCTACCGAAGAATTTGCCGGGGAAGAGATTGAAGGAATCACTCCCTCTGAAGACTTGTTGGCTCCTATTCCCATTTACCATTGGTACGAGGCCGGGTATTGGTTTGGTCCTACGCCATGGGATATCGGGATGGAATTTGGACTCAATGGCAGTGAGGGTGCGAATCAAACACAGAGCGTGACGGTTGGAGGCCATTGGAAGCGCAAAACAAAAACGTGGAAATCCAACACCAAGATTGCCTACAACCGCAATTCTGCAAACCGCATCGAGACCCAGAACAACGCGCTTTTGGATACCCGCATCGACCGCCAGTTCGAAGAAACCCCTTGGTCCATGTTTGCATTGAACCAGTTACTCTACGACGAATTCCAGGCTTACGACCTACGCGTGTCTCTCAACTCGGGTGTGGGATATCAATGGTTCGATACGGAGATCTTTGACTTGGAAACTCGTTTTGGTGCCGGTACTTCAAGAGAATTTGGTGGGCCAGACAACCGATGGACAAGGGAAGCCTTGTTTGGGATGGAAACCGAATACTCGATCAGCGCCACGCAACGACTTACAGCGAAAGCTGACTACTTCCCTGAATTCGAGCATTTCGGTCAATATCGTGTCGTTACGGATGCCGGCTGGGAGATTGATCTCGATCGACCTGCCAACGTGAGCCTGAAGTTCTCTGTGAACGACCGTTACGACAGTACTCCCAACGGCGTGGATCCCAACTTGCTCAATTACTCTGCCCTCTTGATCTGGGGCCTGTGAGCAACAGGGGACAGAAATCAGAATTCTAGCCACAGGCGGAAGCCTGCGGTTTCTTTGTCAGAAAACCATCGGCTTCCACCGAAGGCAAGCATACAGTAGCATAGTAGACTCGAAATTCGACCGTACTTGGTGATTTTTTTAGCCTCTGCGTCTGACTCAATGACCGACCCACTGATCGACAATCTTCAGCAGACGCTGCATCGAGAGATGCCCATTACTAAGGCGATGGGCATCACTGTCCATGACTGGGATGGCCAGCGGCTCGCTATGCAAATGCCGCTCGAACCCAATCGCAATCATCAGTATTCCGCTTTTGCCGGCAGTCTCAATGCCCTCTGCACGGCGGTCGGCTGGGGCACGGTCGTCATGCTGCTAGAGTCCCAGGGCCTTACCGGAAATGTCGTCATCCGTCGGGGGAAGATCCGGTATCTGCGGCCGGTCCGTACTCCCTTGTTTATTGCCAAAGGACTTCCGATTGACCCTGAGGAGTTGGAGTACTTCTACGCACTGCAGCGATCTAAAGGAAAAACTAAGATCGATATTTCGGCCACGATCGCCGACGACGCAGGACCCTACGTTTCGTTCACTGGGGCATACGTCGTACAAGAATAAGCTTCCCAATTTTGTTGCATACCAAAGAAACTGCCATATTGGCACCATCGCTTGGCTCTGGGAACTTCCGAATGCCAACAAGGCACTGCCACTTTGGCACGCCTGGCGACGCTTCATTGCGCAAGTTATTTTTCAACAACAACTTACAGCGAATCCTTTGACGTTCAATTCCTTCGGCACGAGCCTTGCTGAATAGGTGATTGCGAATTCGGAATCACTAACGGTGGGCACCTTCGCAGAGCCGTTGCGAATTCATAAAGAACTGAACTTTAGAAGGAGGTACACACAATGTCCCAACAATGCATGACTCCCAAGAATCGACTGCGAGAGTTCTTACCCTCGAATTTGTCTGAGTTTGATTCTTTCCTGAACCAGGTTCTGGGGCCGAACGGTTTGCGGGCTGGTCAGACTCCGGCTGGCCTGTGGGAAGATGATGGCTCTTACCACATCGAGCTCGACGTCCCTGGCGTGACTCGTGAGAACGTAGAGATCACCCTCGACAAGGGTACGCTTTCGATCAGTGCGGAGCGCAAGCACGAGGAAAGCGAAGCCACTCGTAAAGGTTGGCGAGAAGAGCGATTTTATGGGAAGGTGACTCGCGCATTTAGTCTTCCCGACACGATCGACAGCGAAAGTGTCAGCGCCGAGTTGACCGACGGTGTCCTGCGGGTGACGATTGCTAAGTCGCCAGCGGCACAACCCAAGAAGATCGACGTGAAGTAATAGGTCGTCGACGCCAATAGTTATTGCCTTTCGGGGCCACGTCTAGTACGTGGCCCCGATTTTTTGCGCCTCTTCAGAACAGGATCTTTTTACCCAGCTTCATGTATTCTCTCTCCCGTCAGGCGGGATAACCCGCTATTCTGTCCGCATGCAATCCCTGCAATACACCAATGGCGAGTACCGTACGCCATCTCGAAAAATCTCGTGGTTGGCGCGCAAGTTTCCTTCACTCGCATTTCACGCTCGCTTCGTGATCATTGTGTTTCGCTCGAGCTGGCAGGCAATGCGCGGGAAGTATGACGACGCGGCCTGGAGTGATAGTAGCCTCGATGTGCTGCGAGCCCTTGAAGCAGTTGGAGTGCGTTTCGAGATAAGTGGCATCAACTATCTCCGTGATGTTAAAGGGCCCTGCATGGTGATTGGCAATCACCAGAGTTCTCTGGAGACAATGATTCTCCCTTGCATTGTGCAGCCCATTAAGAAAGTGACCTTTGTTGTAAAAAAAAGCCTTCTCAATTATCCAGTCTTTCGTCATGTAATGCGCTCACGCGATCCCATCGCCGTGACTCAATCCGATCCGCGACAGGACTTGAAATCAATGCTAGAGGGTGGACTGGATAGACTCAGGCGCGGCATCTCTCTGATTGTGTTCCCAGAAGGAGAACGGTCTACCGTCTTTAACGCCCAGCGATTTAACACCATAGGCGTCAAGCTCGCGAGTCGTGCCGGTGTACCGATTGTACCTGTCGCCCTCGACACCGCTGCCTGGGGCCGGGGCAAACCGTTCGCCGATTTCGGATGCATCGATCCATCGCGCAAAGTACGCTTTGCCTTTGGCCCCGCTATCAAAGTCACCGGACGCGGGGCGGTGGAGCAAGAGGCAATTGTTCAGTTTCTGCAGCATCATCTGGAGGAGTGGAGTGATGAGAGTGGAGAATTGATTGAAAACGAACCGGTTTCATGAGCTTGCCGCAGTTTTGAACAGAAGACAGTAGTCATTGGGTACAATTGCATCAAAAGCAGAAACATCGACCTGACAATCACCGTCACGATGCGATTCGGACACCGCTGGCCCTCAAGGCCAACGTGAAACTTCTCCCGGCCATTTACTATTCAGTCGCAGAATTGCGGTGATTGTGCAGACTCTCGGCTACTCTAAGACTCAGGTTCGCAGGGTGCAGTTTACTGCTGTGAAACTCACCTTTGCGTCCAAGCCAAGTCCTTCAACCACCATCAGCTACGTCAAGATCGAGTCCGCAAGAAGTTTGGACATAAACTTTCCAGCTTGCAACAATCTGTTGAACATGAGACCACAACAAGAACTGAGCGAGAGAAGAAAAGTTTGAACCGCTGAACTTTGCTTATTTACGCTCATGAAATTTGCAAAATTCGTGTTCCGGAGAGTATTTTCCTATCTCCTGAGTTTCCTTTGTAACCTCCTGTTTCATGATCTGATTGCGTCCCGTGGCCGCGATGGACCTTCACATGGCCGTTGATGGAGTGCTAGGTAAGGGTGCGCACTCTACGTTTGGTGTAAATTTACCTGCTGCTGACTTTAGAGAGCGAGCTTCGGTCTTTGCAACTATTTTCCTAGCTTCCTCTCAAATAGCTCACGCATGGCCTGCCACGATTTTTCGTCGGCTTCTTTATTGTACTTGATCCCCGGCATTCCCACGGTATCAGCGCTGGGAACCGTGAAGCTATGGACCGCACCGGGGTAGGCGATGAATTCATAGACAACCCCGGCATCGTCTAACACCTTTTTGAATTTCGCCACTGCGTCCGCATCAACAAAGGTATCATCTGCTCCATGGTTGATGAGCAGTTCTGCCTGGATTTGCTTCGCTTCCTCAAGAGTTGCCGCTGGGAGGGCCCCATGAAACGTGACCACGGCATCGAGGTCTGCACCGGAATATGCGAGTTGCAAAGCGGTCGCACCGCCAAAGCAGTAGCCTATCGCGGCTAGTTTTGAGGTATCGCACTGGGGCTGAGATTTCAGCACGTCAAGCGCAGCCTGAGCACGCTTTCTCCACTGGTCAACATTGGCGCGGACTTCTCCAGCCATCTTGCCAGCATCGGCTGGATGCTCGGTGGTTCTTCCCTCTCCATAAATGTCCGCGGCAAAAGCAAGGTAGCCAAGCTCGGCGAGCTGCTCGGTCCGCGAGCGGGAGTAATCGTTGAGTCCCCACCATTCATGAACGACGAGTACGCCAGGTCGTTTCCCTTCGACAGCGTCATCCCAGGCCAAGTAACCGTGGCACTCGACGTCGCCGTCCTGGTAAGTGATGGTTTTTGTCTGGATATCGGCGTGAACAAGATTGGCAAGGAACAAGAGCAATAGAGTGAAAGCGAAGCGAATTGACATGGGAGCCTCCGTGAAAAAGTGGTGATGGGCAATTTCTTGCATTATTCGACAGAATGCATGAATCTACAACCAGTCACTTGGCGCGAGGCACATCTGCCTCCGAAAATAATGACTTCGCTCTCCCGGACCAAGGTGTTGGTCCGGCTAAGGACGCCGAAACTTGTTTGACTCTATTGTACATGTTCTCGATACTGGCAGCATGTCGACAAGCATCCCACCACAATTGGAAACAGTCTTCAGTGCCCGTGGTATCACGAAGGTGTATCACATGGGTGAAGTCGATGTGCATGCGCTTCGCGGGGTAGACCTTGATCTTTACAGTGGAGAGTTCGTCGTACTGCTGGGTCCCTCGGGAAGTGGTAAGAGCACTCTGCTGAACATTCTGGGCGGACTCGACTCGCCTAGCGAAGGAACCATCACTTATCGCGACAAACAGCTCACCAGTTTTGACGATGCGGAGCTGACCAGCTATCGCCGGGAACATGTGGGATTTGTGTTTCAATTTTACAACTTGATTCCCAGCCTCACGGCTCGCGAAAATGTGGCGCTCATTACCGAAATATCTCGAGACCCCATGGATCCTGTCGACGCTCTGAAGATGGTCAATCTCAACGAGCGGATCGATCACTTTCCCGCGCAGATGTCCGGTGGCGAGCAGCAACGCGTGGCCATCGCTCGAGCAGTGGCCAAACGGCCGGCAGTCCTCTTGTGCGATGAACCAACCGGGGCGCTCGATGTGGAAACAGGCATTCTGGTCCTCGATGCCATTCAGCGCATCAACGAAGAACTGGGCACGACCACTGCGGTCATCACCCATAATGCGGTAATCGCCGACATGGCCGACCGCGTGATTCACCTCTCCGGCGGGCACATCACGGGGATCGAGGAGAACTCAAGGAAGAAATCTGCTCACGAATTAACGTGGTAAATTGCGCCTCCATAGACAGAGGCTTCCTAAAATCAGCAGCAACCCTCCTGTTGGCTCTGGCACGGACGTCGCCGCAGCCATCAGAGGATGGCTTCCGAATTGGCGTTGCCAGAGGAGGAAGTCGCGGCCGTCGGTGTCGTTATCCCCATCCGCATCGCCGAGTTGGTTGAGCCCGTAAGCTCCCTGCCAGATACTGAGATCTGTGGCATCGACATCACCGTCGTGATCGAAATCGGCCGAGAAGAACGGCGTGCTCACGACCTGCAATTGGACTGCATTGGCGAGGTAGTTGAGATGAAACGTAAGTCCCGCCGGCATTCCCGAGACGTCGATTTGGTTGAATGTGCCAAACACGCCCGACGAGGCAGTGAGAATGTTGAAAGTGTTGCCCATCGCGGGTATGTAGGGACCGTCGATATCGATATTGAGATAGCCATGGAGCAGCGCCTGACCTGTGACAGCCAAGCGGTCGAACTCATTGAGCAGAGTGCCCGTGAGTTCGACGAACAATTCACCGGACTGCATCTGTTGGTAGTCTTTCACCGTGGCAGCACCAACTGCGTCGAATCCTGCGACACGAATCGTCCCTTCATTGACGAGCAGAGTGTTGATGTTCGCGGAATTGTCGGGAATCAAATGGCTACCGTCCGGGATGATGATCGCTCCGGCACCGCTGAATGTGGCGCCGGCATTGATGCGTATGTTGTTATTTTCCAACCGCAAATTGCCGGTGAGTGTCGAGGTGTTCGTTGGCTGGAATGTCAAAAAATTGTTGACCGCGACCTTGATCGTTGATGCGGCCCCTCCACCGACCGTCATCGTACCGCCGAGGTCGGTGGAATTGGTCGATTCGTAGGTCCCGCCGCTGGAGAGTTGCAGGCTGGAGCCCGGGTTGAAGTCGAGTGCAAAACCGTTCGTATATGCGGTGTGACTGTTGCTCGCCTCGACCGTTCCGGTAAAGCCGAAGGTCGCGTTATCGCGGAGTTCGATGTTGGCGAGCACGGCGTGTATCTTTCCCGTATTGGTCGTGCCATCCCAGTCGTTGTCGTTCGCGGCGGTCTGAAAGATGAGCGAATCGGCGATCGAGGCAAAGAGTTGGGTGTTGTTTACCACTCGTGCTGTGACGAGTCCGTGTCCGCTGATGCCAGCGGTGACGTCGTTAGTGATCGCGCCGCCGCTCAGCACGCCGCCGCTGAGTTGCACGCCGGTGGAGACGTTATTGTTCCAGGCGTTGGTGACGTGCAGTGTGCCATCCACGTCGAACGTACCAATAGTTCCGACGTCAACAATCGCACCGTTGACCGTGAGCGTACCGTTGTCGGCCAGGAGCGAGGCCGTGCCGTCGAAGTCGATCCCCGTGTTGATCGTGCCGAAGCCGCGCAACACTCGGCTCGTGTCGGCGCCCAGCAAACCGGCTCCGTTGATCGTGCCGCCCGCGATCGTATTGGGATCGCTGAAGAGGGTGCCCCCCGCCAGTTGCAGTGGCTCGTTGGACGTATTGATATTCACGATTCCGGTCGAGCCGATATCGACTCTCGCTGTCGTCCGCACATCGCCAGTCACATTGACGATGCCGATGATGTTCACGTCGCTACCGGCGAGCAGCGTCGCCTCGGTGTTGTCGTTCACCAGATTCATTACACCTGAGAAGTTGAGCGTCCACTCGTCGTTGGGGTCGTCGAGGTTTACCGTCAGCACGCCCGTGCCGGCGCCGTTGTTGATATCGAGCGTGCTGATCCCCCCGCCGCTGTTGACGCGGCCAAAGCTCGCCATCGTCGCCGCGTTGATAACGAGAGGTGCATCAATGTTGATGACATCTCCCGTGAGGTCGTTGCCATCGAGGTCAACCGTGCCTCCGACCATGTTGAGCGTAACCGCCTCGTTCACGTTGACGGCGCCGTTGAACTGAATCTGACCAGCGCCGGTGAAACTGGCATTGTTGACACCATTAACAGTATCGAAATTCACGGTCGTACTGGTGACAAACTGCAAGACTGCGCCCAATGCGACATTCACTTTGGCATCGGAATTGAAGTCAATCTGGGCCCCGATCTGCGAGATGCCGATGCCGCTGATGTTGAGTTCGGCGTCCAGTACGCCGGAGTCGTTGCCAATATCGATCGCGACACCGCTATAGCTGGGAATTTCGGAATCGACGCGACTTAAGTTGAGGGTGCCATCCATCACGAATTCGGGGTCTGTGATGCTGAGCAGCAAGTCGCCGCCGTTGAGGGTGATCGAGCCGTCGTAGCGATTGGTCACGGCGTCGGGATCGTAATCGGTAGTCCCGATTTGCAAGAATCCGCCGGCGTTAACCGTGATTGCATTGGTCAACGCATTATTTCCATCGAGGTTGAAGTTGTTCAGAGAGATAGTCACGGCGCGTCCTGCTCCGACCGTGATGCTGGAGGAAGTCGTGGGCATCGTAATGTTGGCTAGTGCGGTAACAGTGGCGTTATTGTTAAAAATCAGGTGGCCATTGTTTATGAGTGTTCCACCGCTCATATTGAACACGCTGTTGAATTGCAGCGTACCATCGGCATCAACGACGTTGATCGTTCCCCCGGATTGCGTAAAGGCACCTCCACTGATGAAAGAAGTCCCTGCAGGAACATCGGGCGTGGGGATCGGATTGTCAATGAAGCCGTTATTTGCGTTGAGTGTCCCGCCTGCCAATGTCCAAGAACTCAACGAATCAATGGTCGAGTTCTGAAACAGATTCATTGTTCCATTAAAGTTGTCGGTCAGCGGCACGTTCAGGTCAAGCGTCTGATTGCGGTTGATGTTGACGACGCCCGTTTCGCTCGCGCCGTCGAGATCGACCCGGCCGCCGAGGCTCGAATCGTTGATCTGCAGAGTGCCAACGGGGGGTGGATTAAAAATAATCGCCGCTCGCGAAAGAGCCGTCAGTGTGCCATCGTTGATCAGCAGTGGCGTCGCCAAGGCGGGGGTATCCGCAAACGTAATCGTGCCATGGCCAGCGAGTGTTCCCCCCGCGTTGATGTCCAGCAATGAAGTTCCCGACTCCTCATCGAGGATGAGCGTACCACCGGTCAGTTCGACAGTACCGCCGGAGTTGATCGTGATGTCGTCGGCATTCAGCGTCGAGGCACCGCCGCCGACGAATAGGTTCGTGCTATTGCCGGTGAGTTGCACCAGACCGTCGACAGTCAGGTTGAAGTTGTTGGTGAAGAGGTCGATGCCATTTGACATCGTGAGCGCCAGAATCGAGTTCGCCGATCCCAGGTTGACCGAGTTCGCCGTATTAAAGATTGCCTCGTCGTCCGAGTCCGGCTCATCGGCCGGATTCCAGTTGGCGGTCGAACCGTTGTCGACCCAATCGCTATTGCCACCGATCCAAGTCCGCGCCGCAGCGTTCGTAGTCTCCTGAATAACCAACATGAGAATTGAAGAAAGCAGAACTAGGCGCAGAACGCCCCTAGAAGAAGCACCCATCGCAACTCCCCTCCCAACAAACCAATGATGAAAGTTTCCCAGACTGCTGCGGATTACAGTCGCTAGTGCGGTAAGGGAAGCTTGAGCAGGCAGCTGGGATTATACCTAGCAACTCAGAAGATCGCTACACTTTGCGCAACGTCTTACTGCGAAAGCTATTAGGAGCGAAGCTGGCAGGGCAAATGCCCCTCTTTAGACCTTTCCCTCGGACCACCTCTGCGACCTTCCGAACACAGAATAAATGTGATTACGAGTAGACCAATGGCCGAAGGCTCTGGCACATTGCTCGGCGTGATCGAAGGGTTCAAGGAAAAAACCGTGCCAACTTGCCGCTGCCAGATGAGAAAGTCGTTGCCATCGACGTCGCCATCCAGATCTGCGTCTCCTTGTGCATGACTTACACCAACTGAACCGTAGTTGAAGCTCCAAGCAATGTAGTCGGCGATATCGACATCCAGGTCACCATCGAAGTCAGCATAGGCGGTTTGTAACAAGTCGACGGTAATATCGTTTGGGCCATAAGTGATGCCGAGGAATTCGACTCCCGAGCCGAGATAGTCTCCCGGAGCAGGAACAGTACTGAACAGCGAAGGAATTCCTCCCCCAGCACTGAGGATCACATGAGAACTCGTGCCCAGTGAATTAAAGGGAGTATGGACGTCGATCGTCAACGCACCACTCAGATTTGCATTGCCGCCGATATCGACAAAGTCGTTCGTGAAGGAGGTGCCATCAACATCGATATTCAATTCATTTCCTAAACCCATATTCAGACTCCCCGTGATCTTGAGCGCCGCTGGAGTGGGAGTGCCGGGGTTGACGTTGTCGTTGGGAGCGATTGCTCCGTTGAGAAAAGTTACGTCACCGGTCACTACCCCACGTCCCGTCATCAATTCGTTCACTAGTAGGATAGGCGCCTGAATTTCGCCATTTACTTCGAAGATATTCTGGACCTGGAATGGGGTAAGAATTTCAAGTTTCGCTCCAGTATCTACGCGAGTTCGGCCAAGTCCGCTAAGATTTTGAACGCTTACCGTTCCCGCCGTGATTCGAAGCCCCCCCGTAATGACATTATTGGTCACCGCAATCGAATTGCCACCGACCGTGTCGGTAAAGGGATCGATGCCTGAGCCATCCACTTCCACGGTGCCGTCATCGATTTGTATCCCACCACTAATGTTCACAGTTGCGCCTGGTTGGGCGCTGAATCGTAGTGGTGCATTGCCAAGCTTTAGCAAGACACCTGTGATGTCGAAGGTACCGTTGGCGTCGAGTTCAACATTGAGTGAACCATCGCCCAAGGGGCTGAAGCCGCCGAATAGTATGACTTCCGCCACACCAGGACCGCTCTGATCATTGACGAACAACGAATGCACACGCCCCGGCTGGTCCTGCTCTTTGATGAGGGTCGCATTGTTCTGGATCCGCAAGATGATATCATCCGGAAAAGCGCGGGCTGCATCATCCGTGCCTGGAAGATTGCCGATGCGAACCGCACCTTCCATGATATTCAGATCACCGCGGCCATCGTAACGAGAACCATGTGCGTCACCGCCACTTGAGTCGCCTCCTAACCAGAGAGTACCCCTGCCCACTTTGTCGACGCGCCCATAGATTTCGTTCGGATCGCTCGCACCAGCAATCTTGAGATCCGTGTTCGTGTCTACCGAGAGTTTAGTGGTCGTCCCAGGGCTTGCGCGCAAAACTCGAAATCCCGCGTTGTCGAAGTTGGTAGCATTGCCAATGGCTGCTGATGATACATCGAGGCTCGTTGTGAGCCCTGTGAAAACTAAGGGTCCCATTTGCCAATTGAAAGGACCTGGCTCGTATTCGGGCAATTGATGCAACTGAACGTCACCCTGTGCAATGCGTAGTCCCCAGAGATTTTCCTGACCTAGCGGGGACCATGGCAGCAAGGGATTGAACTCCAGTCGGCCAGCTCCCTGCTTCGTCAAGGTTCCCTGTGGAGCGTCAGCGGTACTCATGTTCCCTTCAAAGATGACCGATTGGCCACTGAGCACCTCAATTCCCGCATTTGCGAATTGAAACGTATCGTGGAGATCGATGTTGTTGAGAATGTTCGTAGAAGAGGTGATCCGCAAAGTGGCCTGATCGGAAATATTCAGCGGTCCGGTTCCAAGTTGATTCGAATCGCTGATTTGCAAAATACTGCGGCCGACTACAGCGGTTCCGCCCGAGTGTAAATTGGGACGAGTCAGTTCAACGAACGCTTGATCGGTCGTGATCAGTACGACAGGATTGCCATTCGGATCGAGACCGTCATCGATGACAAACGTGGGATCCTGAGTGATCACGTTGGTTCCCCCTAGGGCAAACAGGTTCGACATCGGAGAGCCTCCGTCAAAACCACTGGCATCGAACGTTGTGTTCCCCAACGATCCCGTGAGCGTCGGTAAAAAAGAGATCACATGTGGCGTCGAGAACCCCAAGGCCCCACCAAAGAGTTGCGGACGTGAACCTGCATATGCGCCTATGAATGCTGGATTCAGCACCAGGGTACCGTGTTGGTAGTTTCCACCCTGGTACTGAGAATTCGTGGCCACAATATCCAAAGCCGTTGCCGAGCCTACAGCTTGAGGATGCTCGAGCCACAACTGCTCCTGCTCCACTAGCACGGGACCAGTAAAAGTATTGATGTTGTTCAGTACAATCGAGCCCGTGTTTAGTCCAAATGGGAACTGAAGAGTCCTGAGCATGAAGAATGCTGTTGACGCACCACTGATGGTTGAGTCCGTGAGCATCGTGTCAATTTCTAGTCGGCCTGTTCCTCCCATGAAGTAGGCTGGGAATCCTCCACCGGTATCAAAAGGCACGACAGGTGTTCCTGCTGCGATGCTGGCTAGACTAGGACTTCCCAGGCGATAGGAATTTGGCACCCCGTTGTTGAAATTGAGATCGATCGGCAAGGAGTAACCCGGCACGTTGTCGATGGCCAGTCCGGTCTCGCCCGGGTTAACGATACTTGGATCGACAGTAACTGCAGGGTCGAGTGTCGGATTGTACAACGGGCTGGTTGTTCCTATGGTGGCAAAGTGATGAAGGGTGACCTGTCCGGGAGGGCCACCAAACGGGCTCCCGACACTCAACGTTCCTCCGAAGACTTGGACTCCTCCTGAATACAAGCCAGCGCCGTTGTTGGCTCGCAACGTGGCGAAATCGAAAACATCGATAGGCCCGGTGCCGACCAGGTCTCCGACAGACACAAACGACTCAGGTTCCACAAGCAGGAACCCATCATTTACCAGATTCCCAGGGGTTTGAACGAACGCCGCCACTTCGGCCCTACCAGCAGGACCGATGGTAAGATCTCCACTGAGGGAAAATACATCCTGCGTTGCCAGGAAGCCAAAATCTCCCAGTTTTGTATCGATATCAGTGGTAAGGCCATCGAGTTGAAAAAAAGAGCCAATAAGTTCGGCACGCCCAGAACCGGGAAGAAATGTGAGAGATTTACTGCCTAAGACTCGGGAAGCGATTCGGAATACGTCTCCAGCTGAGCCCTGATGATCAACCTCCACATCGTCATTGAACTGGAGTGACGAGAGGCTCTCAGCGAAGGTAAGTGAATAGCCTGGCGCGGCATCGAGTTTGATAGGCACAGCCGCTCCGCCATTGTCGAGTTCGAAAGCCAGAAAGGGATGCAGAGGTTCGTCATCGGCAATCACAACGTCCCCGGGAGCATTGAGGAGGTCAAGCGAACTGATCGCGATGGCACCATCCATTTGAATCGGGACTTGTGGTATTCCAAAGTTCGCATCAAAGAAGGCAGAATTCCCCGGCACTTGAGGGGCAATGCCTGCGTCCCAGTTTGACCCGTCGAGCCATGTCTCACCGTCCCCCAGGCCGGTCCAGATTTGGCCGAGCCCTTCTGTACTAAACCCAACGAACGAAGTTCCAAACACAAGCGCGCTTGACAGGCTCAGAAGATAACGACGCATCGAAATGCCTCCGTCAAAAAAGAAGAGATAACAGACTTGCTGCTCCCCCTATCCTTGCAGCGCCAGCAATATAACACCAAGCCAGGTAATTAACTAGCAAATTCTTTGAAATAAAATGGGGAGTTTCTGATCCAATGCAATGAATTACAGCATCCTTATTCAGTGTGCGAAGAACTCCCTTATTCCCGTGAGAACGAATTGAATACCCATCGCGATCACGATCAAGCCCATGAACTGGGTCGCCGTGCTACGGACTAGACCGCCCCCTTTTGTGTGACTGCCCATCGAGATCGCCAACAAAATCCATAGCCACATCCCTATCGCGGCTACAACGACGGCGACTAGTGCAGTGACAGGAAATGCATTCTTGCCGTGAGCTGCTGCCAGGGTGATGACACCGGTAATCGTACCTGGACTTGCTGCAAACAGAATGAGAGGAGCAAGCGATGGTTTTTGGCTTTTTTCTGCTCGCGTTTCTTGCTGCTGTTCACTCGAAGTGTTGCTCAACATAGAGAAACCGATCCAAGACAGTACCCCTCCCCCTGCGACTGAGAATGCGTCAAGCGAAACGCCGAACAAATGCAGGATCCTTGTACCGACCAATGCTGCCAGTATCAGGATTACCAGGACCGTGAGGCTAGCCATGGTTGCGTCGATCAACAGATCGCGTCGTGGACGGTTCCCCTCCACCCGCATAAAGATTGCCCCGCACATGACGGGATTCACCAGGGCTAGCACGGTTGCAATGGCCTGTAGTTGTAGTTCCATTGTGTGGGACCTCACTTGTCGTACCGGTCTCTATGAGACCAGCGTAAAGTTAGATGATGCACTTGTACTTTGTAAACGAATAGCCCAAAATCCTCGGAGCTGTTTCCGCAGATCGCTCGGTACGGACTCTTCCCCCTTATGGCAGACATCAATCCTGTTTACTTTGACACTGAAGAAGGTGCCTCGCTGTTCAATAGTGCGGACGTCAAAGGGCACTTTTGGACAATCTGCCGATTTTTTATCAGCGAGAAGTATTTAACCTACTGCGGTATAGCCAGCGGTGTCACGATTCTGAATTCGCTAGGATTGGAGGCCCCAGATGAGCCGCAAATTTATCCGTACAAAATGTTTACACAGGATAACTTGTTCACCGACGAAGTGTTGCATCGTCGCCGCCCGCTGGATGTCGAAAAGGGGGGTAATACGCTCGAACAACTTGCCAATATCTTGAGCGTGTTCGATATCCAAGTTGATGTCTGTTTTGCAGACTCCATGGATGTTGGTGCCTGTCGCAATCTTCTCATCGAGACTTTGAAGGCGCCGAACCGACGTGTCATTATCGATTTTGGTCGACGGACTCTCGGCCAGAAGGGCAACGGGCACTTCTCACCGCTGGCTGCCTACCACTCGGGAGAAGACCGTTTCCTCTTGATGGACGTGGCTCGCTACAAGTTGCCGCCATGCTGGGTCAAGGGGGAGATGTTGTACAACGCTATGACTGACATTGATTCGACCTCTGGGAGAAGCCGTGGCTTCCTGGTTGCCAGCAATCGGGAAGTATCGCCAATTTTGCCCGCTTAAATGGTTGCACACCACATACGGATTAAAGGTCTAACCAAGCAGTAACCAGAGGCTAAAGAATAAAATCAGAGCAACCACCGCAAGCCCCAACAGGATCCCGATTCCCCCTGCAAAGAGTCCCACAGGGGAGGCTCCCGACAGGCAGTTGCTGCAAGCCTCCATCTGAGTCGTAACGGGGTCAATCAAAAGGGGAGACCCACACTTGGGACACTTGCCCCAGTTTTCGTTTGTGTCAGTAGGCATATTGAAACTCCAGAAATTGACGCTGTGGTCTGGCTATCAGCAAAGTACCTGGCTGCTCTCGAGCTACAATGCATCCGCCGCGGGGACCTGCTCACCATCACCTGCTGGTTCGAGTGACTCATCCATGGTCATGACGTAGAGTACGATGGCAACCAACATGGCAATAACGCCCCAGAATCGCCAATCGCGGTGAATCCCCGAGCCCGAAGAAGCTTTCTGATGATTGTGGTTGTGAGAGTCGGAGTGTTTGTGATTGTGATTCTTCTGGGTCATGGAATACTTTCTCTCTCTGCATGAATTAGCAATGAACAGTCGTCATGAAAGGGAATAATATACTAGCAAACAGCTACACATGGCTACTCAATTTCTTTGGCGAAGGGCCTCGTAAAACAATACCGCGGCTGTAGTTGAAACATTCAGGCTGTCCGCAATGCCCTGCATGGGAAGTCGCACCCCCGCAATATCGGCTTGTTGCCATGCATCGGTCAGTCCATTTGCTTCGCTTCCAAGCACAATAGCAATCCCCTGGGAATAGTCGATATCGGTGTAAAGTCGGTCTACCTCAGGTCGGGCGGCGATCAGAGCAACTCCCCATTCCCGGAGTCGGGCAAGCGTTTCCGCAGGCGACGCTGTACAAACTTGCTTCGAGAAGACAGTCCCCACGCTGGCACGGATTGTGTTGGGATTGAAGAGGTCTGTCTGCGGATCAACGATGATCACCGCATCGACGCCAGCACCGTCGGCCGAGCGAAGGATTGCTCCTACGTTACCCGGTTTTTCGAGGCGCTCCAAGACGGCTATCAGTGGATTCGCCGGAATCTCGAGTACGTTGATGTTTCGCGCCGGGGTATTGGCAATTACCACCACGCCATCGCCCCGCGCTCCAAAGGCCAGTTTTTCGAATACATCACCTGTCACCTCAGCTACAATAGCCGCCGATTCGTCCAAGCGAGTGAGTAGTTGTTGTACCGTGGGCGAATTGCATAAGGATGGACAAAGAAACACTTCTACTACATCGATTCCTGCGTCAAGTGCACGACCAATCTCTCGCACCCCGTCGATAATAAACCGCTGCTGTTTCCCACGCTGTCGCGCATCACGCAGTTTGACCGCCTGCTTGACGCGTTCATTTTGCCGACTGGTAATTTCGTGACGAGCCATAATGTTTCAGCCGCTATGCATCGCGTCGCACGGTATTCAAAACTTACCCCGGCCAGTGTGCGAAATCTCCACTTGCCAGCTTTCGGCCACTTGATGTCTTAAGATACAGCGTACCGCTCTTGGGCGGTTGGCCACAGTGGCCAAATAGACCATCCGAGAGATAGGCACTCAATTCTGCTGGTCCGATACTAGGAGTATGGCATGTTAACAGCACGAACTTGGGTCGACTCTCTGTGAGTTCTTTGCAGAGATTCAACAGCGGCAGCAGATCACGCTTGATCGACCAGCCTTCACCTTTGGGGCCATGGCCATAACTGGGGGGATCGAGAATCACTGCGTCATACGTATTCCCCCGTTTCACTTCTCGCTGGCAAAACTTGACTGCATCCTCCACAATCCAACGTATCGGTGCCTCAGCCAAGCCAGATAGCTCTGCGTTCTCCCGAGCCCGAGCGACCATAGACTTCGCAGCGTCGACATGCGTGACCTCCGCCCCTGCCACCGCCGCCGTCAGCGTACTTCCTCCCGTATATCCAAATAGATTCAGAACCTTTGCCGCTTGCGGCTTAGCGGCCTGTCGCGCAATCCACTGCCAATTGCCCAACTGTTCTGGAAAGACGCCAATCTGTCCCGAGGGCAACGGCGAGAGCAACATTCTGAATTGCTTGCCTTCAGTGAGAGTCACCGGGAATTCCACCGATGCTTTCGGCCACTTCTTGATCGCCGGTTTCCAAGAGCCTTCGGTCGTGCGGCTACCGGTATATCGAGCGGAAACCGATTCCCACAAATCTGGCTGAGTTTGTGCCCCATCGGCACCTGGCGCTGGACGATCGAGCACCCAGGGACCAAAGCGTTCGAGCTTGCGACCTGCGCCACAGTCGAGCAGTTCGTAGGCCGGTTCAATAAGAAGCATGTTTATCAAGCCATAGATTCTATCGCCCAATCATTTGAAGACTGATTGAGAAAGGAGCATGAAATACTGACCTAGCTACGGATGAAATATCTCGCCATTGAGAAGAATCCTGCAACGAGCAGCACGAGGACTGCTGAAAGTGTATTTGGCTCTGGTATGGCAACTAAACTTGAAGAAAACACACCTGCGCCATCGGCAAAAATTGCTGAAAACAGTACTTTGCCTTTATCGCTTATTAGGCCCTGGTCAGGAGAACGCAATCCAATTACCGTGCGATAGTCCGGATTCGCAGCATCACCAACGTTAATGGAATCTCCAGTGCGGACAATTAATTTGAGAATTCCATTTTGGTCTAATGCCCATATTCCAGAAGAATTAGGATCTATCACACCATTACCAAATATTCGACCAAAAAAAGCAACTTGCCCTAGTTCATTCATGGTCCAATCGTAGAACTCGGCAAAACGAGAGCTTGGGGTTCCTGGTGCGAAGCTATTTCGCATGGCGACTAAACCTATGTCTCCTTCGGAGTCTACCTTCCATATACCACGATCCTGGGAACTACCTGTGTCCAGCAAGGCATCTAATGCATACTCACTGCTATTATTAAATTCAAAGTCGTAAATGGTACGAAACTGAAAACTTGTTCCAGGCAAAGAAACATCTGACCGAAATAGCTGCGTCAAATTACCAGTTGAGTCTTCTTGCCAGATGCTTTGATAATCGATTGTTCCATTCAAATCCGCGTCGATTGCAGAAGTGAAAGCTATTTTTTCTTTGTTGTTGAATTTCGGATTGCCGATCTCGGTGAATCGCCCTGTTGAATCGGGAGTAAGATCCCCTTTGCGTACGACCAATTCTAATTGCCCGATCTGTTTCTCCTTCCAGATACCTGCATTTCGAGTACCGTCACCAAAGGGAAGCAATCCAAGAAAAGCCGTCTCTCCAAGATTATTTAACGAAACCGGCCTAAATGAAGTGAAGTGGGTATCCGTGCCTGGGGCATTTTCATTCCTGAGTGTAATTAAGCGTAATCCACCTCCTCCAGCGTCTGTCCAAATGCCTTGATCAAACGAATCAAATATATCAGCATGAATTGACACTTCCCCCAAGTCGTTAAAGGACAAGTCGACGAATACTGAAGACAAATGATCGAAGACGCCGTTTGTTCCTGGAGCGTTGCCTCCTGCCCGCGCAACTAGTTCCAATTGTCCAGAGGCATCTGCTTTCCAAATTCCGGAAAAGAAATCGGGGCCGGCATCATTCGGATCGAAGAAACCATATAAGACAATTTGACCTTGGGCATTAATTACTGGATCGACCATAAAGCGAAAGGAAAGAGTTGTCGCAGGAGCAATGGAACCGCCGAGGGCTACTAATGATAGTGCAGGCGAACCTCCAGTCCAAAGACCTTCGGAGTTGTCAGAATCAATTCCAGGTCCTGTTAGCCTGCCTCTGAAAACAGCTTGACCGAATGCATTCCCTGAGAAGCCATTCTCAGCAACATTTTGAGTTAGCACCCCAGTTGTCCCTGGCATAATGTCGCCTGTAATTGCTATTTTCTGGATAGTGTCAATATTCCAGACTGCCGCTTCACAAGTCATTAACGATGCTAAGATAGCTAGAAAAAGGTTTACTAGAAAAAACGGCTTCATGAGCGTATCCCAATGGCGAATTTAGTTATGTGTTGTCACTAACCAATCTAAGAAGAAATAACTACATCAGAGATGTAATCGTTACTTTCCATCTTAATCTTCTGATTTACTGATGTCGAACGCCTTAATCCCTCGGCTACCGCCGACGGTTCCATGGTAACATCATTACTGCAAGTGCGGTCGCAATAACTCCGCCCACAGCTCGTAACCTTTTTCGTTCATATGCAAGCCATCACCGAGAAATATATCTGGTTTCGGCGTACCGTTGTCACCGAGCATGACTGACCAGACATCGACGAACGTGAGTTGATCATCTGCCGCACAATCGGCGGCGATCAGGTTATTCGCTGATTTCATTGTTTCGGCCATACTCCAGCGTGCGATGCTTGGTTTGATGGCGACATAAGCGAGTCGTGCATCGGGCAATTCCGTTTTGAACTTTTCGACGAAGGCGCGGAAGTCGGCATGGACCTGCTCGGCAGTGTTGCCGTTGGCCACGTCATTGTCGCCGGCGTAGAACACGACAAGCCGCGGTTTGTGTTTGCCGATGAGGTCGTTGAAATAGTGTGTCGAATCGATGATCTCGGACCCACCAAAGCCTCGGTTCAAGAAGCCCCCTTCGGGGAACGACTTTTTGAGATCCCACATCCGAATGCTGGAACTGCCCGCGAAAACCACTCCGCCGGGCTTGGTAGGTTGCTCCTGGTCAGTTGCGAGGAAGGCATCGATATTCGTCTGCCAGCGCGCAGGATCGCGGCCTGTTTCCGCAGAAATGGCCTGAAATACCTGCGATAGCATCAACAGAATGATAAAAGTGCTGCGGATTACCATGAAAGCGTAGCTCCTAATAGAAAACGTCAGTTGGTTCTTCTCGCCAGAGGCGTATAATGGGTGGTTCGCTATTTCCTGCCATGTGACTTACTGAGTCGCGGCTGAAGCCCCACCCTTGAATTTGCCACACGGACGTATGCCCGCCTCAGATATCATCATCAAAGGTGCCCGCGAACACAACCTCCGCGGCGTCGACCTCTCACTTCCCCGCAACAAACTCATCTGCCTCACAGGCGTGAGTGGCAGCGGGAAAAGTTCCCTTGCCTTCGACACACTTTATGCTGAAGGACAGCGGCGCTATGTCGAGAGTCTCTCGACGTTTGCCAGGCAATTCCTGGGCCAAATGCCCAAGCCCGAGGTGGACCACATCAGTGGCCTGAGTCCGTCGATCTCGATCGCCCAAAAGGCGGCTGGCAACAATCCGCGATCGACCGTGGGAACAATCACCGAAATCTACGATTTTCTGCGGGTACTCTACGCTCGTGTTGGACAGGGGCACTGCCCTCAGTGCCAACGACCGATCACGGCGCAATCCCGCGAAGAAATCATTGCTCGCATTCAATCGCTCCCCGCTAAGGCAGATTTCATGGTGCTGGCCCCCGTTGTGCGAGGGCAAAAGGGAGAATTTCGCGACCTGTTTGAAGATCTGCTCAAGAAAGGATTCGTCCGCGCACGTGTCGATGGCCAGGTGGTACAACTCTCAGATAATCTCTCGCTCGACCGTCAAATGCGGCACGACATTGAGGTGGTGATCGATCGGCTCGTGAACGGACCGTCGATCCGCACTCGATTGGGTGAAGCGGTGGACTTTGCTCTCAAACTGGGCGAGGGAACTCTGATTATCGCCGCGGAAGAGGACAGTGCCGCTGAAGCGGCACCGCCGTCGAAGTCTAGTAAAAAGGCTAAGCGAGGGACCGGCGTCCAAACAGGCGACATGGTTGTTTCGGCGGACTATGCCTGCAACTACTGCGGATTGAGTTTTCAGCCCCCCTCGCCGCAAATGTTCAGCTTCAACAGTCCGCGAGGAATGTGCCTCGAGTGTGATGGTCTGGGGACGATGTTCAGCTTCGATCCCGAGAAGCTGGTCCCCGATCCGACTAAATCGCTCTCCCAAGGGTGCATCGAATTGATCGGCCCCTGGAAAGACCTTGGGCGGTGGAAGCGTCACATCTACAAGGGTGTCGCCGACACGATGGAGCGCAAACTTGAACTGCCCGAAGGGTCACTTACCGACACTCCTTGGCAAGAAATGACCGAAGAGTTTCGATACCTCTGGCTCTGGGGCACCGGCGAAGAGCACATTACCTACACTTGGCGTGCCGGCAAGAATTCCCAGAAGTATGGTGGCACGTTCGACGGGATAATTCCTGAGCTATTGGAAAAGTATCGCGGCGCCAAAAGCAAAACGCTCATTGCCAAACTCGAAGAGTTTATGAACGTGATCCGTTGCCCCGACTGCCTTGGCGAGAGACTCAATCCCCAGGCGTCGGCAGTGACGCTCACTACGGCACACCCGAAGTTCGCTGACAAGCCGCAAGGAACCCTTCCTGTTGTCTGCTCGCTTCCGATCGATGAAGCGAAGGAGTTTTTCAGCGGTCTGGTGCTCGACGAAACCCAACAGAAAATCGCCAGCGAAGTGCTCAAAGAGATTCGCGGTCGTTTGGGGTTCCTCACGAATGTGGGGCTCGATTATCTGTCGCTGGGACGCACTGCTCCCACGCTTTCAGGTGGCGAGACCCAGCGAATTCGCCTCGCCGGGCAAATTGGCTGCGGACTGGTTGGGGTGCTCTACATTCTCGACGAACCCTCGATTGGTCTGCATCCTCGTGACAATGAACGGCTCCTTTCGACCCTCGAACAACTTCGAGATCAGGGCAATACGGTCGTTGTGGTCGAGCATGATGAAGACACCATGCGGGCCGCCGACCTGGTGGTCGACTTCGGCCCCGGTGCAGGAGTGCGCGGCGGGGAACTCATGGCAGTCGGCACGGCTGACGAAGTGGCGAAAAACAAGAAGAGCGTGACGGGAGCCTATCTGTCTGGAAGTCGAAAGATTGAAGTACCGCAGCAAAGGAGGATCGATGCCCTGCCAGAGTCGAAACTCATCATCCATGGTGCGCGACACAACAATCTGAAGAACGTCACCATGGAAATCCCCTTGGGGGCGTTTGTGTGTGTGACGGGTGCAAGTGGCAGCGGCAAGAGCTCGCTGGTAAGCGACATTCTGGTCGAAGCCCTCCGCCGTGATCTCAACGGCGGCAACGGCGAACCGGGCGAACACGACCGCATTGAAGGGCTCGAACATCTCGACAAGATGATTGCCATCGACCAGTCTCCGATCGGCCGCACCCCGCGATCGAATCCAGCGACCTACATCAAAGTGTTTGACGAGATTCGCAAGCTTTACACCCAGCTTCCCGAGGCGAAGCGGCGAGGATACAAGCCGGGGCGGTTCAGTTTCAATGTAACCGGCGGTCGATGTGAGGCATGCAGTGGCAACGGCTCGAACAAACTGGAAATGGATTTTCTCGCCGACGTGTGGATCACCTGCAATGTGTGTCAGGGGCACCGTTTCAATCACGAGTCCTTACAGATTCGTTACAAAGAAAAATCTATTGCCGACGTACTGGAAATGGACGTGCAGCAGGCGCTCGATCATTTCGAAAATATCCCATTGATCCGCAACAAGCTAGAAACTTTACATGCGGTGGGGCTTGATTATCTCAAGCTGGGGCAACCCTCTCCCACGCTTTCCGGCGGTGAGGCCCAGCGGATCAAGCTCGCCCGTGAATTGGTGAAGAAGTCAACTGGCCGCACACTCTATCTACTTGACGAACCCACGACCGGCCTGCACTTTGCCGATATTGAGCTTCTGCTCAAAGTTCTGCACGAATTCGTCGACGCTGGAAACACGGTATTGGTCGTCGAGCACAATCTTGACGTAGTGAAAACCGCCGATTGGGTCATCGACGTCGGCCCCGACGGTGGTAAACACGGCGGCGAAATCATCGCCACCGGCACCCCTGAGCAAATCGTTGGAATGCGGAATGCGGAATGCGGAATGCGGAATAAAAAAAACAATTCCGCGTTCGTTTCCCCTACCGCACTCGCGCTCGCCCCCTACCTCAACGGCAAGTCCCGCAGCAAACCCAAATCCGCCACCCGCGAAACCGTCAAACAAGCCACTCACATCACCGTGGAAGGCGCCAGCGAACACAATCTCCGCGATGTGAGCGTGAAAATCCCTCGGGATGAGTTTACCGTCTTCTGCGGCCCGAGCGGCAGCGGCAAGAGCTCGCTCGCCATGGATACGATTTACGCTGAAGGCCAGCGGCGCTACGTGGAGAGCCTGAGTTCCTACGCCCGCCAGTTCGTCGGCCAACTGCAAAAACCGCGTGTCGAGTCGATCGAGGGCTTGTCCCCTGCGATAGCCATCGAACAACGCACAACGGGCCACTCTCCTCGCTCGACTGTCGGAACCGTCACGGAGATTTACGACTACTTCCGGATATTGATGTCGCGGTTGGGACAAATGTACTGCCCCGATTGCGATGTCCCGGTCGGCACTCAGAGTGTCGATGAAGTAATCGAATCCCTGCTTGCCGAACCGGAAGGAACGAAGCTCTACCTGATGGCCCCCGTGGAACTCGCCGCCGGGCAAAAGTATGAGGAACTCTGGCAATCCCTTCGTTCGAGCGGGTTCTTGCGTGTACGAATCGACGACAAGACCGTCGAATTGGAGTCCGTACCCGAGATCGATCGCCGGCGTAAGCATAAGATCGAAGTGATTGCAGACCGTGTGACAATTCGTCGCGACAACCGGAGTCGTCTGGCGGAAAGCGTCGAGAGTGCTCTTTCCTTGGGTCGAGGCGTGATGGTCACCGTCGTGGTCGAGGAGGACCTCCCGGAAGCGCGTTGGCGAACCAAGGTTCATAGCCAACACCGTTCCTGTGGAAAGTGCGGACGGAGTTTTGAAGCACTTTCGCCTCATCACTTTTCGTTCAACAACACGCTCGGTTGGTGCGGAGCTTGTGAGGGCTTGGGAACCGAGATCGGTGCCAATCCGGCCGCTCTTTTGCGCAGCACCCAACTCACACTCGCCGAAGGAGCCATCTTGGCGTGGCCAGGGGTCGAACAACCACTGTTCGCCGCGATGCTCGCCGCGCTGTCGGACCATACGGGACTTCCCACCGATGTTCCATTTGAACAACTCTCTCCGCGGCATCGCCGCATCGTGCTCTACGGCACGGGAGATGATTGGATCCAATGTGACCACAAAGCCGCGACCGCTGGTCGCGCCAATGGAAAAAACAAAAAGGAACGCGACCAGCGGTCGCGGCTCTATGGGGCATTCCTATTCCAATACAAAGGTCTCTATCCTGCGCTGGAGGAGGCATCGCGGATGTCCCCGCGCCTCAGAGCGCAGCTCGATCATCTTGTCGACGAAATCGAATGCAGCGAGTGCGGTGGGAGTCGTTTGCGCGATGATGCCTCATCCGTTAAGTTTCAAGGCCGCACAATCGGCGAGTATTGCCGACTGCCACTGGGACGCTTGCTTCCCGAAATCGAGGCGTGGACACTCACGGCGAGTCAGCAAAAAGTTGCCGGCGAGTTGGTCCGAGAGATCAGCAATCGGCTCACCTTCCTACTGGAAGTGGGTCTGGAGTATCTCACGATTGGCCGTTCGGCACCGACACTCTCCGGTGGCGAGTCGCAGCGAATTCGCTTGGCAAGCCAAGTGGGGAGCGGCCTGTGCGGAGTACTTTACGTACTCGACGAACCCACAGTCGGGCTGCATCCACGCGATAACACCCGACTAATCTCTGCGCTGCACAAACTCCGCGATCTGGGCAACACGCTATTGGTCGTGGAACACGACCGCGACGTGGTCGAGAGTGCCAATCAGCTGCTGGATTTCGGTCCCGCCGCAGGGCGACTCGGTGGCGAAGTGGTGGCGCGAGGCACTCCCGCCGAGGTTGCCAAGCGACGTGGCTCCGTGACGGGTCCGTACTTGTCGGGAAAGAAGGCGATCCCCGTACCGACTAATCGACGTTTGGATTCCGGGCCGCTGAAGCGGCCTCGGCCAAAGAAGAAAAAGACGGCCGAGCCCGCTTCAGCGGGCCGGTCTTCAGCGCAGTCAACCACATTACGCGTCCAAGGCGCCCGCCACAACAACCTCAAGAACATCACCGTCGACTTCCCTCTCGGCACACTCACCGCCGTCACCGGCGTGAGTGGAAGCGGCAAGAGTTCGCTCGTCGAAGACGTGCTTTACAATCAACTCGCCAAGACACTTCATCGAGCCGGCACCAATCCCGGCGGGCATGACCGCATCGTAGGCATCCAAAATATCGACAAAGTCATCCGCGTCGATCAACGAGCACTGGGCAACTCGCCCTCGTCCAATCCGGCCACGTACACGGGCGTGTTCGAGTTGATCCGAAACCTGTTCGCCCAGCTGCCCGAGGCGAAACTGCGGGGTTATTCGGCCCGCCGCTTTAGCTTCAATGTCCCTGGCGGCCGCTGCGATGCCTGTGAAGGTGCCGGGCAACGGTGCATCGAGATGCACTTCCTACCCGACGTGTGGGTCGATTGCGAGGTGTGCCATGGTAAGCGGTTCAATCCTGATACCCTCAACGTGCAATATCGCGGCCGATCCATCGCCGACGTTTTAGAGATGTCGTGCGGTGAGGCGTTGGAACTTTTTGAAAATATCCCAAAGATCCGTCGTACTTTGCAAACCTTGTGCGATGTGGGGCTCGACTATGTAGCACTCGGCCAGAGCGCTGCAACGCTATCGGGAGGGGAGGCCCAGCGAGTGAAACTCGCCGCAGAATTGTCTCGCCCCGATACCGGCCGGACTCTGTACATTCTCGACGAACCTACCACAGGCTTGCACTTCGACGACATCGCCAAACTTCTCGATGTACTTCATCGTCTGGTCGATCTTGGCAACACAGTTCTCGTCATCGAACACAACCTCGACGTGATCAAGCAAGCCGACTGGATTATCGACATCGGCCCCGAAGCTGGCGCCGAAGGAGGCCAAGTCGTCGTCACCGGCACCCCCGAGCAGATCATCGAGACGGCCGAGACCGCTTCAGCGGCCCGGAAGACCCCGCCGATGGTTTCCCACACCGCCACCGCCCTCGCCCCCGTCCTCGCCGCTGGCCCCCACAAAAAACGCAAGCCCTTCAACTTCGAAACTCTAAACGAACAGCGTGAAGGGGACGTCGAAATCAATGACCTCGGCGGTTCGATCAAAATGCCCTGGGAAGTTGATGGTCGCCGTTGGCACACTCGCGATCGCGTAAGCCGCAGTGGGGCACCGTGTCACTGGGATGGCAAGATACTCGACCGCGTCGAACGCCGCATCCAAGAGCTTGGCGACTTTGCCTCGACGAACTGGAACACACGCACCATCGTCGAGATCGCCACGGCGAAGAAATCCGAGGGTTGGTTTTTCCATGCGATCACGGGCGAACCATGGCTGTTGAAAATGAAATTCCGCACTGCCAAAAAGACTTTCCAGCGAGACGAGCTGGCAGTCGCACTCGATTTGAAGCCGCTCAACGATATCCCCGAGATCGAATCGTATGGACGTACGCCTCGGGTAAAATGTAAAAACCTGCGAGCACCGTTTCAAGAAGTGGAAATCCGGGCGTTCAGTTGGGAGGAAATTGACACACCCGAGTTTTGGAAGTTCCTCGAGCAGGCGGTCTCTGGGTTTCGCAAATTATCTGAGCGCACTCCCCAAGATCCCGAAGACGTGATGCCCTGGAAGGTCCTAGGCCGCAAGTGGCACTTGGCCCGCAAGGGATTCCCACCCGGCAAGAAACCCGCCTGGAATCTCGAAGTCCTTGAAGAACTCCTGGAATTACTTGGCGAAGTCGCCAGTGAAGCCGCAGGTGAGGATAATCCTTCCCAACCCCAATTCCTCTGGAACAACCAGCAAGTCATCAACGTGATGGTCCCCCAGCAACGTCAACCATGGGCCACGATCTACACCAAGCAACTCGCCGGAGTCGATCTGGTGCTCAACGGTCCAACGGGTGCATTCACTACCGACCGCATCGCCGACCTTGCCGCCAACCGCGCCATCAAATCGAGTGAGAACGAACTCGACCAGGTGAAGCTCCGCTTCATCACCGGAGAGGATCTCCTCAACGGCGACCTGCCCGAATTCTTGACAGAGCATCTGGCAGCGGTTGCCGGGACCTCAGAAAGTATTGCTGCGAATTGAATGGAGTGAACTCCGACCCTACGCGCCCAATTCCAGATTAGGTTCAGCGGAAACGTTGTCATTCTCCCGCGCTCGCCTCCACAGGGTGCCTAGTACCTCGTGTAATGACTCGGCCTGGCAGTGACGATAGGGAGAATCCGCTGGCAGGTCGCGGATCAAGCGGCGATGGGCTTCAGCCAACGCGTGATAAGGCATCGTCGGAAAAATATGGTGCAATGCGTGATATCGCAAACCGATCGGTGCCCACAAACCGCCGGTGAAGGGATGCTTGGGGTAATTCACCGAGTCGAGCATTTGCTCAACAAATGTCATCTCGTGCTCTCCCAAATGAGTCCAGCGATGGGCACCCAAAGTACGCAGCGCGTTAATTGCTAAGACGAACACACCCGTGAGATAAGCATGAAGCAGGAATGACGGCGGCAACGTCTCTTCGAACAATAGACCACCGGCCCATACCATCCGCACTGCCACCAGCCAGATAAACAGAAACACCAAAACTTCTTGAAAACGAATCGTCCGCAGTGTCTTATTCGTCGGCAGTGGGCGAATATACGTGGGATCCATGATCATGGAAGACGCGTGGCGATGGACCCATTTTCGCAAAGTGGGGCTGATCCAGGTCAGCGGAGTCAGCACCCCAAAACGAAAAACGGCTACCACGGGAATGACAAAAATCTGCGAGAGGTAGAAGAGAATCTGCCAGGCTGGCAAGCGGGCAAGCGGAATGTATTCGCCGTCTTCTTTCGTGCCATAGTGCTTGCGGCGATGGTGATCGAGGTGGGTGTAGTACACAAATGTCGGAATTAGAAACGGGATTCCGCACAGCAGGTTCCACACAAAGCGAAACGCTGTGAATTCCCCCGCTCGAATATGCACCAACTCATGAATGAATAGCGAGCATCGGTAGATCAATAGCGAGGAGATCACAAAGGCCACGATACGCACAGGCCAATGCCAGGCAACGTTTGTGGTGATCAGTTCAGGAAAATCGACCACTTGAAAGCTGGCCATTGCCACGATCCAGCTCACGAGAAAGTCGGGCCAGTAGATCCAAGGATTCGGCGTGAAGTACTCGCCAACAATGCGGCGGGCCTCAGAGAGCGAGAATTCGCCCGAATGGTGCTCGGTATCGGCAGTGATAGCAGTTGAGTCAATTGCTTGCGACATGGTCGAATCAGAAAGAAATGCCAGTGATCAAACTCATGGGTGAGATATTAAGGCAACAAACGATAAATAGGAGATGACTGGATGGGACTTCCCTTGGACAGTCTACGGCGAACATAACTCTAGGTCGGCTTTGCCAGACCATTTATTCGCTTTATCCTGAAGTTTATCTCTTAAGGGCTGAATTATCCAGTAAATGCGGCCCGTTTCAGACTGTTGTTGACGACCGATTCGGGCGATAAACTGTTGTTTCAAAGGCGTACATGGGGTGACTGGTTGCAAGCAGCCAGAGCACCTCTCAACGGGCTCTCAGAGTCTCAATTTTAGCGGTGTGAGTCGAATTCGTGCAAGAAGTTGTCATCACGGGAATGGGAATTGTCTGCCCGCTGGGGATCGGCTCAGAGGCCGTGTGGTCGGCGATAGAGAACCGCGAGAGTGGC
The DNA here is from genome assembly GCF_008065115.1 of Bythopirellula goksoeyrii. Lineage (NCBI taxonomy): Bacteria > Pseudomonadati > Planctomycetota > Planctomycetia > Pirellulales > Lacipirellulaceae > Bythopirellula > Bythopirellula goksoeyrii. Next base: position 995,078 of record NZ_CP042913.1, read on the forward strand.
ATACGGACTGTCCCCCGGTTGGTAGAAGCCGGCTTCCCGATAACCATTGGAGGAGAGGTTCCCGACTTTGACGGCAAACAGTATGTGAAGCCCCGCAAAAGCCTCAAAGTGATGTGCCGTGAGACCCAATTGGCTTTTACCGCCGCTGAGCTTGCATGGGCAGATGCCAAGCTCGACGAAGCTAAGATCGACTCGGAACGATTGGGTGTCGTCTTGGGTTCAAGTGTCTTCCGCTCTGAATTGCCTGACCTTACAGCCCTTTACCAAGAAGCAAGTAACAACGGTAAGTTTGACTTCACACGATGGGACTCGGCCATAAAACAGCTCTATCCCCTATGGATGCTGAAATACTTGCCAAACATGGCGTCTTGTCATGTTGGCATTGCCAAAGACGCTCGCGGTCCAAACAACACTATCGTCGAGGGAGACGTTTCGTCGCTGCTGGCGATCATCGAAGCTGCTGATACCATTGCGCGCGGACATGCCGATGTGATGCTGACTGGAGCAACCGGCTCGCTATTAGCTTGGGTCGACGTCTGTTGGCACGGTGGGGCGCGCATGACTCGCAATGACAACCCTGATGCTGCCAGTCGTCCTTTTGACTCAGCCCGCGATGGTTTTGTGATGAGCGAAGGGTCCGCAGTCTTGGTGCTCGAAAGTCTGGCCCACGCTGAGCAACGCGGTGCTAAGATTCTCGGTCGTATTTTGGGCTACGGTCGCCGGGCAGAAGCAGTACCCCGCGGCAAGCTACCTACCGGGCAGTCGATTCGTCAGTCAATCCGGGCGGCACTTGAGATGGGACATGTCTCGCCAGACGAGGTTGGCCATGTCAACGCCCACGGACTCAGCACGATTGAAGACGATGCTATAGAAGCCGAGGCTATCCAAGCGGAACTAAAGGATGTAAGTGTAACCGCGCCCAAGAGTTTTGTTGGCAACAGCGGGGCCTCGGGAGGTGCCATTGAACTGGCAATCAGCCTATTAGGACTCCAGAAGAATCTCATTCCGCCAACGCTGAACTGTGACGACCCCACGGCAGGATTGAATGTGGCGTGCTCTGCTCAATTGCCCAAGTCGGCAACTATGTTGGCACTCAATCACAAACTCACGGGGCAAGCTGTCTCGTTGTTGGTAGGCGGAGCTTAAGCAACTTTAATTGCGTCTGATGTGAGATGTTTCTCAGCCGTCGGCGGAAACCCGCGGTTAGCCCCCGATCAAACCGCAGGCTTCCGCCAGCGGCTAGTAAGGAGAGATGCGAATACGGCCCCAAGCATCAGATATGTTGCTGTCTCAGGTACTGCATGGTTGGTTGCTGTAAGAGCCATTCCGGTTCCGTAACCTCTCTGCCATGAAAAGAAATCGGATCCGTCGCTATCACCATCGCCATCGGCATCTCCGCTGGCGCTGACTGCATAGGCACCTCGCCAGAGCGTCAAATCCGCCTCATTGACCATACCATCTCCAGAGAAATCGCCCATGGGAGGAGCTTCTTGGAGGAAGAAAGTGCTTATCGCAAAAACATCGTTGATTTGCTGTTGGGTCATCTGATCGCTCGTACCGCCAGGACTCATCAGGTTGGGGATTTTCGAGGGCGTATGGCTCAACCCCAGATTGTGTCCAATCTCGTGGGCTATCACCCCGGCTACCTGATCGCGACCATTCTGCGTGGACAACTTGGAACTTCCTATGTAGGCGGCGATTCCATTTCCTCCTACGTACCCGATGCCAGCGACATAACTTGAACCGAGCTTCTTGAAACCGGGGGCGACTTCTACAAAGAACAAATTGATAACCCGATAGTCAACATGTAGTTTTCCCGCCGTCCCTGCATAGTTAACGATCTGGGCGAGGTCTGCCTGCGGACGCACTACGTCAGGAGACAAGAGGCCTTGATAAGCAAAGCTGCTGGCATACTGGGTAACACTTGGCAAGAAGCGAATGTCGATACCCGCTTGAGCCCAGATCGAGTCGACCCCGGCTTCGATACTCGCGCGCTGCTCGGCAGTGCCAAATGCAGTCGCGGTTTGTGACCCATCGGTAAGCGAAGTCTGAATAAGCTGCACTTCAACCCGGTGGGTGATGGGGAGCGGTGGATCAACGATCAGTGTCGCATGTACTGTGTTCGACCAAGCGCAGACGCTCAGCAGCGCCAGTACATGCGCAATCTGCGCATGGCGGCAGGAACGTTTCGACATGGAGAGCCTCTCCTCAAAGTTTGCGGCTTGCAAAACACTGCGTTCCGGGGCAGTGCGACGGACAAGATGACTCGATTATTCCAAAATAGTAGGGAGACTGCAAGTTTTGTTCTCGCAGGCAATGCTATCCCCGACGCATTGCTCGATCGATATCCCGCTGCATTTCCTGCTTCTTCATCGTTTCCCGCTTGTCGTAGAGTTTCTTTCCCTTACAAAGCCCGAGGAGAACTTTGGCCCTGCCAGACTTGAAATACATCTTCAGCGGGACCAGCGTCAGATTCTTCTCCGTGGCCAGAGCGGCAAACTTGTTCATTTCCCGGCGGTGCATGAGTAGCTTGCGACGCCGCTTAGGAACGTGATTCAATTGGTGCGAAAAGCTGTATTCCTGGATGTCGCAACCCACGAGCCAGACTTCCCCCTTTTCCAGCCGCGCATAGGCTTCTTCGAGTGAAAGCTGACCATTGCGCAGGCTTTTTACTTCACTTCCCACCAGCACGATGCCACACTCCAAGGTGTCGATCACCGTGTAGTTGTGTCGCGCCTTGCGATTGTCGGAAATGACCTTCTCGTTCTTGTCGCCCTTCGTGGCTGACGACTTCTCTTTCTTGTGCTTGGCCGTAACTAGTCCCTCCCCATGGTGCAGTGAGCTACTGAGTATACCAAAAGGAGGGAAACTCTTCCTAGCCAGAGCCTTGCCTCGAATAAACGGGAAGGTACCACAGCGCAGCAAAACGCGATTTGAGGCCGCCAGAGGGAGGCGTATGGGCGAACCTCAAATCGCGGAGGCGGCTGTTTTCATACCACTTTGGGTCGATCACTCCGCGAGCGGAGGCGGGGTGTTGATGCCCGGTTGGGCCGGAAATCCAGTTGGGGGGAAGAAATCTGACAACGAACCCAAGACAGGCGACTTCGGTTTCTGCTGTGGCTCGTTGAACAACTCCTGCAAGTCGGAATGCAGTTCTACGCATTGGACATATCGCTGGCGGACCTCAGAATTGGCTAGCAGTTTTTCCAGCCTTTGGGTACTTGCGGCGTCTATGTTTTCATCCAGAAGCCCCCAAATAAGGGCTTCGGCTTCATCCAATAGCTGTTGAGAGTTTTCAGTTGGATTGGGATTATCGGGACTCATGTCATATTTCCTTCTCAGCTCAAAATCGGAGACGATCCAGTCGAAAACCCATACTGCTAACGCGTCCGTTGTTCCTATCAGTGTGACCCTCCTTAAGGATGGACTAGCATTATTAAGAACGTATTACTTGCGCGTTGGATTTCCGTGAACTTGCTAGGCAATGGACTGCCTTCTGGGGTAGGCTCCTAGGGGGGAGAAAAGTAATCGCAAATGATGTGCCGATGTACAGAATTCGCCATTTCCCGGCAATGGCGGTTCCCCCATGCTGGCACTTGAGTAGATGGTGCCCAATCTCATGGCACCTTCGCCCGGAAAAGAAGCCTTCGTGCGGGAATCACCTAGTAGAATGCTGCCGTGTTAGTCGATCGGCAAATCAAAGAGGCCGGGCATGATACTAGTGTCTGGCCCAAGTGGCGGTGGAGAAAATTGCTCAAGCAGGACGAGAGCCTCGCAAACTGAATGCACAGCAGGCAAGTCCCAAGAAGAGTACTGCGCTCGTCGGCTCGGGAATCGTCACCTCGTAGCCGATCAAATCGAAGGAGCGCATGTCGTTTTGTCGGATTGGAGAAATCTCTCCAAATGCCAGTGTCGGATCCATGATTCCCAACCCTAGATGGTCCTTCCAATGGCTCGCCTGTCGGCCATCGCCAGCAAATGAACCCGTGGCAAAGCGTATCTCGGTTCCTCCCCCAAAGCTTCCATCAATTTGATCAAAAATCGCATCATAACCGGGAATCATCCAGCGCGGAGTCGTCGTAAACTCAGCGGCTGTGGTTGGGTTGAGAATCGTACCTGGTGGAAAAAAGGATGAGGCATTGCCGCTCTCAAAGCGAAAAAGATCTAACGAAGTTGGTGCCACGTCTAAGGCAACTTGCCCCTGGCTAAGTACAAAATCAACGTAATCGACGTCGGAAATGAATCCCAAAATATGGCCGATCTCATGCGCCGCCACGCTTTCGAAATCAAATGTTCCCGCATTAACACCATCACTGTTGTCAAAATCGAAAGGAAGCGTATTACTGAAAACTATGTTGCCGTCCGAAGCGCCAAACTGGAAGTCAAGGTCGCCAAAGCGATTATCGAAGTTCAGCGCCTTGGCATTCGCTTTGGTAACTTGCAGGGTACCATCAAACCCAAACCCTGGCGCAGCAAATGCCGTCGCTTCGACTGATGTGGGGAGAAAGGCAACGATTCCATCATCCGCTTCTCCGTCAGCCGCGTCATCGACCATCGCATTGCGGATCACATCATAATCATCAAACAAGAGTACGGAATCCGCTCCACCGATGATGCCTGCATCCAGGGGTGCGAGATCCGCATCAATCGTCACGACTATGGGGTCAGCAATAAAAGCTTCCCACTGCTGAGCCGCGCGATTAAATGCAGCCATGGCGGGGGCATTCGCTGAAAGAACTGGACCTGGATTGATGATAATGTTGAAAGAACCAAGCGCGGCTATTTCTCTACTATCAACCGATAGGGAAGAGGAAGCAAACGACCGGGAAGAAGAAGTCGGGCGACTCATTGGCAGCGGCACGAGTTGGGAAGTAATCAATGCGGACTGCTGGCTCCGACCATCATCAATGGCTACAGAGAGTGCTGACGAAGAAAACCAAGAAAAGACTATTCCTGAAAACGCGCAGCATAGGATTGGCCGCAGAGCGACAAGAAACGGAACTGACTTCAAATTCATTAGACTCCCCCTTGATGAGAACTACGACCCAAGCAATAGGGTCCGCAGCGCTCATGAATTTCAGGCTACGACATATCCTGTTGTAACCTGTAGAGAATCCGAGTCAATTATTCAGGTAAGAAAATAGGTGAAAAGCACCTATTTCGCATTCTGCCCTGAATTGTCAGAAGCAAAAACTGCAAGAGAAGGCTGGAAATCAGGCTTCGGCAAGGCCGTTGAGCTCATCGCAGTCACAGTCAGGACCACACTCCCCGTGGGACTCGCTCATTTCGATTTCTTCCGGGGTAGCTTCGCGAACCTCACAAACCTTGACATCAAAACACAACGTTAATCCTGCCAAGGGATGGTTGCCGTCGACTGTCACGGTCTCGTCATCAAAGTCGACCACCGTGACGATAACGTCCTCTTCTTCCTCTTCGTCCGCGAGCGCGAATTGCATGCCGACTTCCAAATCATCCACGTCGGCAAACTCGTCGCGGGGCATGGCAAGGCACAATTCCTCCAGCCGTTCCCCGTAAGCATCGGGGGGGGAAATCGTAACTTGGAGTGTGTCCCCAGCTTCACGTCCCTCCAAGGCTTTCTCTAGTCCGGGGATGATCTCCTGCATGCCATGCAGATACGTAAGAGGACCCTCATCGCCGCTGGAATCGATTTCATCGCCGGATTGATCCGTGAGGCGGTACTCGATGGCGACGATCTTATGTTTGGCAATTTGCATGGGATTGTCTTGTGCTAGAAAGAAAAAACCCCTCCACAGAACAACCCTCGTCAAAGGGAATCTGTGGAAGGGGAGTGTAAGTTAGGCCAAAACTTCAGACTTCATTGCCGCAAAGCCAGTCTCGGTGAGGCTGTAGCCTCCCTTGAAACTCTCCTGAAAGAGGAGGTCTCTTTCTGTCAACTGGCGCAAAGAAGTATGGTGCTTGTCCCATAAGGGGCCATGGAAACAGAGCATCTCGCCCTCATCCATAAGATACTGACGAAACACTTCCATTACAGACTTCTCGGCGGCAGTTAGCATGACTTCCCTACGGTTAATGACTATCTAAGTGTGTAATCCGAACCTGCCGCGCTGTTTCTGATTCTTGAAAAACCAGAAAGCTCGGGAGATTCATCGAACTTCCGACCCGGCTCTAGTAGCGACGACCACCTCCGCCACCGCCACCACCACCACCACGATATCCACCGCCGCCACCGCCACGGGGACGCTCTTCACGAGGACGCGCTTCGTTCACCTTGAGGGGGCGACCGTCATGCTCCTTGTCATTGAGTGCTTCCACGGCTGCGTCGGCATCCGCGCCGTTTTCCATTTCAACAAATCCGAATCCTTTGCTCCTGCCCGATTCTCGATCCATGATCACGTCGGCACTGCGGACTGGCCCGAAGGGTGAAAACAAGGCCTCCAGATCCGCGTTCGTCACACCATAACTTAGATTTCCACAATAAAGCTTCTTACCCACCAAAACTCTCCTCGAAAACGCAAACTCGGCCCCACTCAATCTCGGGGCCACAAGAGCAGACCCACACGGGGGCCTATACGCAACAACCGGCGAATGAGTCTTCGGGCCCTTCTTGAGAGAGGAGAGCGGCGGTAACCCGTTCGACGAGCCGAGCAACCGAATATTTTACGATATTTGCCACAAAGTTGGTATGGTTATTTCCCCAGAAAATATGCAATTCTTGTCCCCCTGCTGTTTTTCTCGCATAATCGCATCCTCGCCAGGACCAGATGTCTCCCCCAGAGGGAAGATTCGAGCCTGCATTTCTTACCGACCCAGCCAAACTTCCCATTGCAACCTCTGGCCCAGCTCTTATGAAAACGTCTACTAGAATTGCTGGCCATCTAATAGCCTCTCTCGTGGGAGTCCTCAGACGCACATGTCGGATGCGACTGCACGACGACCCGCGACCCGAGTTGCGTCTAGCAGGAAAACCCTATGTTTTTGCTGTGCTGCATGCCCACCAACTTGCCACCGTGCTCGATGCCGAAACGGATGTCGCTGCCATGGTGTCGCAATCGGCCGATGGTGACCTCTTGGTACCCGTTCTTAAGTCAGTTGGAGTCCTACCCATTCGAGGATCGAGCCGACAGCGTGGCAGAGACAAGGGAGGCCTGAAAGCGCTCGACGAAATGATCGCGCATGTGGAGAGTGGCAAGCCAGCCTACATTGCGATCGACGGACCGCGTGGCCCTCGCAATCGAGTTCGCAAAGGGATCGCCCAACTCTCCATGAGCACCGGCGCCCCCGTTCTCGCTGCAGTCGCCATCCCTACGCGCCGGTGGATAGTGGGCAGGGCATGGGACCGGATGCAAATCCCTAAACCTTTCAGCACCATCGACGGCTACTTTGCCGAGCCACTTTATCCAGGCGAAGAGGAAAGCGTCGAACAATTCCGCCGCCGCATCGAAGCGACAATCAACGCACTCGAAGCCGAGCACGATCCGACTGAAGCGCCTCAGCCATAAAAGCGTGCACTCCGGTCGCGATAGTTCCTCGCCTCATTGCTTGACGGCGTTTCGCCGATTATCTCGTTTGCTAAACCATGCAGGAATAGCAAGTAAATGCAGGGCAGTGGCAATCACACTCAGCGTGGTCAATGGCACAAACGTTTGGAGTTTAGTCAATTGATTGGGATAGTGGTAATCAAACGCCACGGCAGGCGACACGGTGGCATGCACAAAGATGACCAACATTACGCAATTACCGATCGTAGACGGCCAGAATGCCCACCACTTCTCACGTTTCAATATGAGACCGAGCAATCCCAGAGGCAGATGCATGGTAGCTGCAACGAAGAGAATGTCTAACAGGCTCTTACTCACTTCGCTCGCAGGTATCGCACCGGTTAGCGAAGCCAAAGCTCCTACTACCGCTACCCAGGCCAATACTCCAGCTTGTAGCCAAAACGAAAACTTTCCGGCAGCGATCAGGCGTGCTGGCCGCCTACACCAACGGGAAAACTTATCTACCCAGTTCGAAGGCTGGGCTTGGATTGGCGCGCCGCAGAGGTAGCAATTCAGATCATCTCGCAATTCGGCCGCGGAGGCATAACGATCTCGGGGTTGTTTCTCCAGGCATTTGCAGCAAATAGTCTGCAAATCGTCGGGCACCTCGGCAGCGTGGTCCGGGAATGCCACCGACTGATCACTCCGCAGTTTATCGAGTATTTCGACATAGCTGTCGCCTTCATAGGGCGTTTTGAGCAGAAGTAGTTCGTAGAGCAACACGCCCAACGCGTAGACATCTGTCGCTTGGGTGACCTGAGGTGAGTCGCGTTCAAGTTGCTCCGGCGCCATATAGAGCGGCGTACCTACCAGGAGGCTCGAACGTGTATCGTGCAAACTCGCTTGCACCAACTTCGCCAAACCAAAATCGGTCAATCGCGGCTCATAGTCGGCAAGCTCAGCAGAAGGTGAAGATGTATCGCATGGCTCGAGCATAATGTTGCTTGGCTTCAGATCGCGATGCAATACTCCCTGCTGGTGGGCATAGTGGACTGCCTCAGCTAATTGGGCAACGAATTCTGCCGCCTGCTGCGGCTCGACTGGTGTCTTACGAGCGGCGAGCCAATCGCCCAAATCAGGACCAACGCAATAGGCAGACGCAATATAGGGGACGGGACCTGTGAATTGAGCATCGAAGATCGGCACAATCGCTGGATGATCCAACTGGGCAGCGGTCGTCGCTTCGCCTTCAAATCGTTTGAGCCGCTCGGCGTCGATCAGCACTTCAGGACGAGGGAGCTTGAGTGCCACCTCGCGGTTGAGTTCCGCATCGTATGCCAAAAAGACGACTCCGAATGAACCGTGGCCTACGATTCTCTCAATGCGATATTTGCCAACCGTTCGGGTTGTATGACTCGGAGTAAATGAAGTGGATAGCGAAGCGTTTTGTTCCCAAAGCTCGTTGAGCCGCTCAACTACTTCGTCGGCCGAAGGTCGCACGTCCGCCGTTGGCGTTGTTTCGTTCTCTTGATTGGGAAGTTGTCGTTGCATGGCCAATTGTCAACTGATTGCTCGCCGATTTAAGCACACAATTTGTTGCCGCTTTGTGCTCCTATGTTAGTTCAAGTTTGCTATCGAGCCGGTGCTCTGTTTTCGCCAGACTCCCCACCAGGCACAACCGTACAAGAAAAGTTGTAGCGCTCCGCCGACGAGGATCAGCATGCTGTTGCTCCACTCGAAATAGGCGTTCCCCTCGTACTGATCCGCAAACATGGGAATAACGCCCAACACTGAAAGTAGGGGGAGCAAAAAAAAGAAGCTTGCGTAGATCGTTGCGCACGACAAGAAAGCAAAGTTGCCCCGGCGGCTCCACCAACTCAGTGCAATCATCAATCCATCATGCACACAGATAACCAAGAGTGCTTGAATCGTGACGTTCCAGCGCTGGGGGAGGTTCAGAGATGTCGAATCAGGTAGCAACCACAGGCCCAACACCGCACCGATCATCCAAAGTGCGTATAAGACGTTCAGACCGATGCTGAACGTCACCGCGTTGGAAAGCCGATTCGGGTGGCGGCACCAGCGGAGGAAAAGCTGCAGTATGTTCGGCGAACTTGCTGCGATAGGTTCACCAGCAACGAATCGCGAGAGATCCTTCGCCAACTCCGCCGCTGCAGGATAACGATCGCGTGGATCTTTCTCCAAGCATTTGCCGCAAATCGTCTCCAATTCGCGCGGCAGGCTGGCTCGACATTCTCCAAGTTTGCGTGGCTGTTCGGTTTGGATACTGTCGAAGACCTTGAAATACGAGTTGCCGTCATACGGAAGCTCTAGAGAAAGCAATTCGAACAACATGACTCCCAGCGCATGCACATCGGTGGCAGCGGAGACTTGCCCAGAATCCCCCACTATTTGTTCCGGCGCCATGTAAAGCGGCGTACCCACCAGGAGGCTCGAGCGTGTGTCGTGCAAACTTGCTTCGATCAGTTTGGCCAAACCAAAATCGGTCAAGCGCGGTTCATAGTCGGCAAGCTCAGCAGAAGGTGACAATGTATCGTGGGGCTCGAGCATAATGTTGCTCGGCTTCAGATCGCGATGCAGCACTCCCTGCTGGTGGGCATAGTGGACTGCCTCAGCTAATTGGGCAACGAATTCTGCCGCCTGCTGCGGCTCGACAGGAGTCTTGCGAGCGGCGAGCCAGTCGCCCAAATCAGGACCGCTGCAATAGGCTGACGCAATATAGGGGACGGGACCGGTGAATTCGGCATCAAAGATCGGCACAATGGCAGGATGATCCAACCGGGCAGCGGTCGTCGCTTCGCCTTCAAAGCGATTGAGCCGCTCGGCGTCGATCAGCACTTCAGGACGAGGGAGCTTGAGTGCCACCTCGCGGTCCAGCTCCGGATCATACGCTTGATACACTACGCCAAAGGAACCACGACCAACAATTCTTTGCAGGATATACTTGCCAACCCGTTGCCCGACATGGTCGCCAGAGAAATCAGAGAGTTCCGGCGTTTCCTCTGACCACAAGTGGTCGAGCCGCTGGACCACTTCCGCAATCGAGGGACGTCCTCCCTCGGGTTCGACAGGATCATTTTGCTCGGGGTGCGCTTGATGCATGGTCAGAAGTCAATTGGTCTCTAAGCTGTTCGACGGTTCGAGACCAAAGCTTACGGGCCGCGACTTCGGTCATTTCGAGTTGTTTGGCGATCTCTTGATAAGTGAGTCCCTGCCGATGGCGGAGCTCGATGATTTGCCGTTGCCTGGGGGGAAGTTTTGCGATAGCTCGCAGCAGTTCTTCATCGGTCTCTCGTCGGCGAATCAAACTGCTTGCCGAGCGCATCTCTCCCGCGCCACAATCCAGTTCCTCCGCCGATACCTCGCGCGAAGTATCACGGGCTTGCGTGTCGCGAAAGCGGCGAGCGGAGTCGATCAAATTGTGTTCGATCAACCGCTTGATCCATGCGCGGAATTCCGCTTCCGTCCTGCCACGGAAAGACCGGAAATCGTCGACCGCATCGAGCATGGTATCTTGCACGACATCCGAGGCCCCCAGCTTCGCCTGCAGATCGGTGCCCAATCCATTGTCAGCCATGATCCAGAGATAGTGCCTCAACTGCTCGCATACCTGGCCCAAAGCTTCATCGTCCCCGTTTCGCGCAGCGGCGAGCAAAGCAGGCCAATCCTCGATAACGGCGGCGTCCGTATTCATAAGGGCGTCTGGAGAGGCAGTGTGTGACAAGAAATCTAGAGAAAATTCACCCAAGCATCGCCGTTCCGGCCCCCATTATAGCCGAGACAAACAATCGCTGCCAATTCTCCGAACTGCCGTTCTGCAGCCCTTTTGAAGATTTTTTGTGGGATAAATGGGATATTTTTGGTCACACGCTGGCATACATCCCGCCTTGTGGGTAGCAGAAAACCCTCTCTAGCTGGTCACGGCCACAAACTAGGCAGTTTTGCTTCTTATCCAGAAATCGCATTAGATCCGGCGAGTTTTGGAAGGGTTATAAGAAGCAGTCAAACTTAATTAGTGAACTACACAAGAACGAAACGGGGAATCAATGAAGTTTTCGATTTGTCCCATCTCGGCGTCCCGTGCTCCGTCTGGGGGCACCGTACTTTTCAGTTGCTTCTGCTCCCTAATACTTGTCAGCATTTGTTCTGCTGATTTGGTGATCGAGAGCGACCAGCGACTTTCACATATTCCAGAGCGTATTGAGCGGATTGTCAATCATGGCACTTTCGTTGGCTCAGCCAGCAATGTCTTCCAGCTAGGCCCGACCACACGAGTCAGCGGGAGTGGCCGGTTTGAAAACACGCTGATGTATGGTGTGTTCGCTCCCGGTAATAGCCCCGGCGTCACCACGGGATTGAACCAGGCGTTCGGCGGAACGCTTGAAATCGAGCTGGGCGGCACGACTCCCGGCTTTGGCAGTGGCCGACACTACCAGATCAATGACGATGGCACGATCACGCTGGTGGATGATCTGCCGGTGCTCTCGATTCTTTCTTTCGAAAGCTATGTCCCCAACCCGGGAGACGAATTCGAGGTGCTCACCTGGCAGAATGGCTTAGTGGGTAATTTCAGCAACACGCTCATCGATAGCACGTTTACGACGAGCAACATCACCTTCGAACAAATCATCACCAATCCCACCGGAGTGGGCAATCTCACGCTGCGGGCGGTGGCCGTGCCCGAGGCGCGGGTCATCTATCTGTGGTTGGCTTTGAGTGCCGTGGTTCTATTAAGGCATAAACTAGCAAGCCAACATCAGCACCCGACAAGTCTGAATCTCCGTTCCTAACGAGCCCCCACTTCTTAACTCTGAAGTCTTCCAATATGAATCAGATTATTTGTTTACTTCGCTCTTTCTTTCAGATCGCTCTCATATCTGCGTTAATAGGTGCTATCGACTTTTCGCATGCTGCGCAGGTAACTACCCCTTTCGTTGGTGAGAACTTCGAGAGTTTTGAGGGGATTGTTCCTGGTGGGTCCGTCCACGATTACGGCTCCAACTGGCTGGCGTTCTCCTCGCCCTATACTTTTTCCAGCGGTGCCACCTTCACCTATCCGGCTTTCGGTCCAAATAGTAATTATCTCGGGGACTGGGCATTCCATGATAGCGCGACTTTCCAGAGCATGCACTGGAACGCTTCGCAAGTCCCTGATGGGAGCGCTTGGTTTGGAGTGAGTGGGCAATCAGCAATGGAGTTCACTTTCGATTCGCCCATGACGCGTGTAGGAGTGAACCCACTTACTACAGGCAACTTCAGGATATCTGCTTTCGACTCCTCGAATAACTTGATCGAGACACATTCCTACGGGCAGACTCCTGGCGTTGTGCAATCCTCGCCTCCGAATGCTTCCACAGGAAGTTGGAAAACATTTTTCGCAGGTATCCGCGCCAATGGCATTAAGAGGGTCCGGTTTGAAGCAGGCGGCGGTTTTGCACTTGATGGTTTGACCTTCGACAATTCTAGAACGGTCCTCCTGACAGAATCTTCCGTTGCCACGTGGAATACACCCTCCGACTGGGAACACGGCTTGGTGCCAATTGCATCGGATGATGTGGTTGTCTCCTCTGCGAGCGGTAATCTTTCCTTGCAAGGTCCGAATGCGCCAATCAGTGTTCTGTCGCTAACTCTCTCGGCTCAACCAGGGGCATCCGCGCAACTAGGGCTGCAATCTTCGGGATCGATCACAACATCCGCTACACGCGGCGTGTTGCTTCAAAAAGGTGCTGAGATTGCTGGGCCAGGTGAAATCATCGGCGATTTTGTGGGTGAGCAAGGCTCGACGATCTTTGCCACACCGGGACAACTTAAGCTGGGAAGAACCACTTACTCCGGCTTCCGCACGGCAGGGCAAATCATTCTAGTTGACGGTGCAATTTTGCAACTCAATTCACTTTCCTTAGCATCTCTGGGTTCCAGTACCCAAATGTTTGGCGGGACTCTTTCAGCTTCCAACGGCGTGAGTCTCGGTTCAGGAAATGCCATCCATGGCCGCGGAACGGTTGCAGCACGCCTTTCCGCACAGAACGGTTCCACAATTGCCGCTACTGGCGGCCTTTCGCTCGGAGACTCGAATTCGCCTGCCGGTTTTTATAGTGATGGTGAACTCCACACAAGCGATAACACGGTCACTATCAACGACTCCAACGATGCCGTACTTGGCTCGTTGACTTCATTGGGCGATGGTACCAACGGTGGCACGTTGGTGGCAGGTACCGCAGTTTCGACTGATACCGCGCCGCATTTTCTCGTGGAACAGGGGAAGAACGTCATCGGCCGAGGAAACATTGTGGGCAACTTCAAGAACAATGGCCATGTTGTGGGGGATGGCGATTCCAGCGTGAGTGAACGAATCGTGTTCGATTCTCCGTGGATCGTCAGTGGTATCGGTACCTTTGCCAACACCTTGGTCAATGGCACATTCTCCCCTGGTCTCAGCCCGGCGGTCGTCGAAGGAGAAAACTTCGCCTTTGCTGGGAAGGTCCAGATGGAATTGGGCGGCACAACGCCCGGCTCGGGTTCCCAGAGCCATGACCAGATCATCGACTTGGAGACAATGGAACTTCTCAGCGGAGTTGACCTCGAACTCAAACCTTGGAACGGTTTCCAGCCCCAAGTAGGCGACACCTTTGAACTCTTGCGATCCAGTCAAAGCCTGCTCGGCGCCTTCGACGACGTGTTGATCGATCCTTACTTTCAATCGCTGGGCATCGGTTTCGATCTAGAGTACTCGCCCAATTCGTTGTCTGTCGTGGCCGTCTCCGCAGGACTCTCAGGAGACTTCGACGCCGATGGCGATGTCGACGGACGTGACTTCCTTGCCTGGCAACGTGACCCCAGTGTCGGCGACCTCGCCGACTGGCAAGCGAACTACGGGGCAGAGAGTTCGCTGGAGAATATCGCCGCGATTCCCGAACCTGCTGGCGGGCTGTTGCTTGCTGTTGCAACGCTTACTGCGTTTGTTCGGCAGCGACCAGTGCAAGTCTAACCCTATTGAGGAATAAACAAGATGCCCCGCCACTCTCGCTTGCCAATTGCCCTGACATTCTGCATTATGACGTTTACTTTTGCCAGGACAGCGCTGGCGGTTGACATTATTTGGAGCGATTCAAATACCGATCAGATACTACGGGCACCGCTCGATGGCAGCGGCCCAGTCGTGGAACTCTATGGGTCCAGCGACTACCCGGGAGCACCAAGTGCTTTAAGTCCAAGAGACGTCGCAGTCGACGGTGACTACATCTATTGGGCCGATTTCAGCACAGACCAAATCCTTCGTGGGCCATTGGATGGTAGCGGGCCAGTGACCGCGCTGTACGACAGTCTCGACGGTGTGTCTAGTGCTCATGGCCTGGCAGTACAGGGAGGATTCTTGTATTGGACCGCATTTCCCAACGAGCTGATCCAACGCGGATCCATTGATGGAACTGCCCCTGTCGTTGATCTGTTCGACCTAGTCGACGATGATCTGGGGAAACCATATGACTTAGCAATCGACGGTGACTTTCTCTATTGGACTGGCATCACGGGTCATATTCTCCGTGGTCCCTTGGATGGCTCGGGTGCCGTCGTTGAACTTTTCGGAGTAGCCGACCTCCCGGGTGGATCTCATTACCTTAGGGGAATCGCAACTGACGGTGAATACGTGTACTGGACCGACACGGCCTCCGATCAGATCTTGCGGGGCGCAATTGATGGCAGCGGATCAGTGATCGAATTGTACAACGCTGCCGACCACCCCGGTTCGCCGACCAATATTAGCGCATATGGAATAGTTGCAAATGACGATTTCCTCTACTGGACTGACGGGGGGTCCGACTCGATCCTTATGGCACCAGCTGATGGCAGTGGTCCTGTCACGCAGCTGTACACAGCATCGCCATTTCCGAATTTCCTTGTCATTCGAGATTCAGCGGGTGACTTTGACAAAAACGGCGATACCGATGGCAACGACTTCCTCGCCTGGCTGCGCGGCGACTCGCCCAATCCGTTGAGCGCCTCCGACTTGGCCGAATGGCAAGCGAACTACGGGGCAGAGAGTTCGCTAGGAGTCAGTTTGCTAGTCAATGGAGTCACGATCCCCGAACCCACCAGCGGGCTGCTGCTTGTCTTCGCAATGTTTACCGCGTTTGCTCGGCAATGCCCAGTGCTAGCTCAACATCATTGAGGAACCAACGATGATTCTTCGATCTTGTCTTTTCTCCAAGTCATTTCGCTGTCTTGCACCTTCCGCCTGCGCCCTGTTGCTGGTGTTTGGATCGAACGATGCCCTGTTTGCTATTGGCAACCTGCTGCATACCTTCGACGACCCCACGGTCACCACAAGCGACAGCTTTGGCTGGAGCGTCGCCATCGACGGTGACTACGCGCTCGTTGGGGCACGCCGCGACGACACCCATGGCACCAATGTTGGCCAGGCGCACCTGTTCGACATATCGACCGGCAACCTGCTGCACACGTTCGACAACCCTACGGTCGGTGCGGAACTGTTTGGCAATAGTGTTGCCATCGCCGGCGACTACGTCCTCATTGGTACGATTCAAAATCTGTCCTCCTCCGACGCCCCTCAAGGTCAGGCCCACCTGTTCGACGCGGTCACCGGCAATCTGCTGCACACCTTCGATGATCCCACGGTCACCAGCAGCGACCTTTTTGGCTTTAGCGTCGCCATCGACGGCCACTACGTCCTTATCGGGGATCACAGAGACGACACGAACGGCGTTGATTCTGGTCAGGCCCACCTGTTCGACGCCGTTACCGGCAACCTTTTGCGCACCTTCGACGATCCGGTGGTCAACCCGAATGGATGGGGAGGGGATCTATTCGGCTTTAGCGTCGCGATCGACGGCGACAACGTTCTCATCGGGGCGGCTCAAGATCTGGAAGACAGAGATGTTGGTCAGGCTCGCCTGTTCGACGCCGTCACCGGCAACCTGCTGCACACCTTTGAAGCTCCTACGGCCAATTTGAGCACCGCTTTTGGCACGAGCGTCGCCATCGACGGCAACTACGTCCTCGTCGGGGCACCGGAAGACTCCACGAACGGCAGTCGTGCAGGCCGGGCCCACTTGTTCGACGCTGTCACCGGCATTCTGCTACATACCTTCAATGACCCCACGCCCTCCACATTCGACTACTTTGGTGAAAGTGTCGCCATCGACGGCAACCACGTCCTCATCGGCACGTCTGGAGACGACACGAATGGCAGATTTGTTGGCCAGGTCCACTTGTTCGACGCAGTCACGGGCAACCTGCTCCATACCTTCAACGACCCTACGATCACCACAAGCGACAGTTTTGGCTGGAGCGTCGCCATCGAGGGTGACAACGTCCTCATTGGGGCGATACAAGACGACACAACAGGCGCTAATATTGGTCAGGCCCACCTGTTCACGTTGGTGGAAGATCCGTTGCCCGACGGTGATTTCAACGGCGATGGGATCGTCGATGGTCATGACTTCCTCGCCTGGCAACGCAATCCGAGCATTGGCGACCTGGCTGACTGGCAAGCGAACTACGACGCAAATGGTTCGGTGGATAATCTCGTGACTATTCCAGAACCCGCCTGCGGCTTATTGCTAATCTTAGGCGCCACGGTTAGCATCGGTAGGCACGGATCAGAGTTGAAGAACCGAAGTCGCTGAGCAGTCCTCTAACTACCACGTGGAAACTCTTATGCGATGCTACCTCCTGACTATGTTCGGGTTCGTCATCCCAGCCATCTCGTGCGTGGCAGCGCAAGATTTTGTCTTGCCGATTGGCGGGACTCCTTACGAAGATTGGACCATCGTCAACTACGTGGACCTGGACCCCTCGAGCGACATCGAGGACTGGAGGGGCGGGGGTTACACCTACAATGGCCACAACGCAATCGACTTTACGTTGCCGAATTTTGCCGCCATGGATGCCGGCGTCGATGTGTACGCGGCGCGCTCGGGCACGGTCATTCACATCAACGATGGGGAGTACGATCGTTGGTCCCGAGTGAATCCGAACCCCGGGGATCTACCGAACTATGTGGTGATTGACCATGGCGGGGGAATCGTCACGGAATACTTGCATCTGAAGAACTCTTCGATACCAGTCGCGGTGGGACAGAGCGTATCGGCGGGTCAAAAGATCGGCGAGGTCGGTAGTTCGGGCTACTCAAGTGACGCGCACCTGCACTTTGCCGTCTATGATTCGGGAACCGTGGTGGAGACCTACCTGGATCCTGCTTCCTGGTGGGAGTCGCCCCTGGCGTATGCGGGCGACGTGGCTGGTACGCTTGATTTTGGCATCGTTGACCACATTCCGACGACCGCGGAGTTAGTCGATCGACCCATCGACCACGACGTTTTTTATCGCTCCGACGGAAGCGGACAAGTAGCCTACAGTTGGGTGAATCTGTTTGGATTCGATCCAGGGGACGACCTGGACTACTATTTCTACCGGCCCGACGGTTCGGAGCAGGCGCATTGGCACTGGACAACGGGTGAGATCCGCTACGGGTGGTGGTATGCAGGCATCGGCCTGCCTGCCGTTCCGGCACTTGGCGAGTGGACCTTAACCGCCCAGCGAAACGGCACCACGCTGTACTCGGATTCCTTCTGGGTCCATACAAGCCCTGGCGACTTCACCGGCGACGGGATCGTCGACGGCAATGACTTCCTCACCTGGCAGCGTGACCCGAATATTGGCAACCTCGCCGACTGGCAAGCGAACTACGGAGATGGGGGTATGCTCACCGGCACTTTGGCAGTGCCTGAACCGACAACGCTGGCCGTTGTTTGCATTGCTTTGATCTTCACCGGTAGTTTGCCAGTGTTCCGGTCTTATCGATTTCGATTGGGAGCTAACTCATGACGCGACTATTTGCTGAAGCGTTACAAAGAAAGCAACTTGCTACATTGGGAATGACGTTTCTGCTACAGTATCGCTATGGTCAACGCGCTCGCCGTCTTGCTGTTCTCGTCTCTTACCTGCGTAGGCTTGTTGGCGATTTGGGCAGCGACTTCTCCGCAGCATTGGTTCCTGCGGACGGTGCTGTTTCTGGGTGTGATGTCGCTGGTGCTTCTGATCCCGGCCTACGAGCCGTTTGTGGTGTTTCTATTGCAGGGAACTGTTGTCGCGACGGGGGTGCAACTGGCCAACTGGTGGCGGAACAGAGATGTTAAAGCCGAGCGTACAGGTGCGCGGTTTGGCTTGCGGACGATTCTTCTGGCGATGGTGCCTCTGGCGATACTCACGGCGGTCGTCGCAAAGTTACCAGAACTCAACGTCCGCGGCTGGCAGAGCGTGGTGCTCATCGGACTAGTGGCAGGACTGGCGACCCTCACGGGACTGTGGATAGCTCGGGGTACAGTCCTCCACTGGTGGTGGCGGCTGCTCGTTGGGATCGTGTTTGCGGGAATACTCTCCCTGATGCTGGTTTGGAGAGATTGGTTTATTGCTGGAGTATACTTTTGGCAGTGGCCTCCCCCTATGGAAGATGGAGTAAACTATCCTGGGTTTGGCTTATCAGAATATCGCATTGTTGCCGAACATCATCAGGCAATCTGGGGCTTAATAGTATCTGCCATTGCTTTCTGTGCTGCGGGAGTGCTGACGATAGTAACTCATTTGAAGCTATCTGTAGGACGAACAATGGAACGTACGGCAAGGCGTATCAGAAAAACTCTCTTAGGTACTTGCCTGCTAGTAGTAGGGTTGATTTTGACCGTACCTCCAGCCATCACCTACTACCAATTGATGAATCCACTACCGATTCCGGAGAATGACCTACCTGATCCCAATGGTTACGACGACTTTGTCGCCGCGACGAGACTATTGCCTGCAAACCCAACAGTCGAAGCTGTGGCCTTCGATCCCGATACAGCCTCCCAAGCACAATTGAAATCGGCCCTCGCCGAGGTAGCACCCTCATTAGAACTAGTTCGCAAAGGTTTGGGCAAACAAGTCTGGGAACCTCTGGATTTCACTAACAATGACGAAGACTTTAGTACGATATATGCGTTTCGGACACTCATGCGAGCCTTGAACGCAGACGTGATCGTGGCGGAGCGGAAGGGTGATCCCAGTCTCGCCGCCGAAGTTTCATCACAATTGGTGAGCTTTGGCAACTGTCTTAGTCTGGGAGCGACGGTCAGTGGTGCACATCTAGGGATCGCTTGTGCACAAGTAGGATGCGGGAATCTTTATCGAATCTTAGACAAGGTTTCTCCAATCGATTGTGTTCAAGTTGCTTCTGCATTGGCTAGTTGCGAAAGTTTGCTTGATTCTCCACAGGATGTACTCCACAGACAATGTGTCTGGACACAACACGCTATGGGATGGACTGTGCACTTGGGGCATATTCTTTTGCAAACTGTCTCCAAGGTCGATTCCTATGATATATTCGGCTATCACACTATCGACCGATGCCATAGAGCCATTATGCGCCTCTTGCAACTCGAATATGCCCTGCGAGCGTGGAGGGCTGAGAATAGTGATTGGCCTGAGGCACTAGACGAAATGGTTCCCCAGTTCATTTCTGCTGTTCCACTCGATCCGTTCTCCACCGAGGGCAAACCATTGCAATATATCCGCACTGAAGATGGCTATGTGCTCTACAGCATCGGGCAGAACGAAATCGACGAAGGTGGCAAGGCCCCCGACGATGAAGGAATTGGCTGGCGCGGCCCTGAAACAGGCGATCTACGGCTCGATATTCATTTCGCCCCAGATCCTTCCCAAAGTACAGGGGCGGTGAGTACCGGAAACGCAGAAACCGAGATGCAAGAATCTTCCGCAAATGAGTAAATACCCAGGATCTTCGCCCCCACTGTGACTCGTGCCACACGGCTTTGGGAGAATCTTCTTGTAAGTCGCATTCAGCTAAGATATATTGCTGGGCGTTGGGGACTGTCGCCACCGAACCCCCATCTTGTGACCACCACTATCTTTTCTGGAGGGTGCTCGTGATGCGAAATCTATTTCTTTGTTGTGCGATCGCGTTTCTTTTCCTGGTGAGCCTCTGCTCGACATCTCAGGCCGCTATGTTGACGGCAGATATTTTTCTCGATGGACTCCAAGAAGATCCGCCGGTAGCTACACCGGGAACGGGGACCGGTACGGCAACATTTGACACGGTCTCCGGTGCCCTCAGCGTCTCTGGTACCTTTTCCGACTTGATTGGTACGACCACAATCGCACATGTCCACGGTTATTCAGCGGTCAACGTTGCATCGGGGGTCGTATTCGGGATCACCGTTGACCTTGGTGTCACATCTGGATCGTTTAGCGGAAATGGAGTCATTCCTGCCGGCAACATCGCGGACGTCCTCAATGGTCTTTCGTATGTAAACATCCATTCCACGTTTAAGAGTGGTGGGGAGATTCGTGGTCAGATCATGAACTTTGTGCCTGAACCTACGAGTATCCTCCTCGGTGTCGCAGGGTTGGGGCTATTGCTCCTGCGGAGGAATCGACCCGCTTGTTGATGTAGGCCGCGAACAAGCGGTGCGGAGTTTCGGCGTGGAGACGACTTGCACTGGCGCGAACGCGCTCCGCTTTTGCCGAGCTCCACTCGGCGGACGCGTCGCGGCTAACCATGGTTGCGTAAGGATTGCTCTACGGCGTTCACTTCGCTAGTCGATGTTAACCAATCGACGGCGACTTCGGCGTTCCAGGTTTCGCCTGGAGCAAGAGTAACCACTCGGCCAGACGCTTCTTCCTCAGATCGTGTCTTAGGAAAGTTGGTGGCAGGCTCGAGACCTGTGACGTAGCCGTCGGTGTTGGCGACCATGTTCTTCCACAGCGTGAAACAGGGAAGCTCTTTGTTGCTGAAGCGAATTGCAGAACCTGCTGTACCCTCTGCATTTTTGAGTAAAACCTGAGTGCGGCCGTCCTCGCCGGCAGTCAGCTTCATGGCATAACACTCCTCTGGTGCTCCTGCTACAGGTGGGCCCATGGTTTCCCAACCTTCCGTGTTTGGTTCGCTGGTAAGTGATTCGATCGTGTCGACGTGAGTAACGATCTTTGAACCCGGCACAAGCAGCGGATCACCCACATTTATGTGGTAGAGCATCTGCATCGTGGCAGGCGTACCGCCGTAGTTCTCGACTTCGTCGTTGATGGTAAACGACGTGGAATCGAAGTTCATAGTGAGCGTTGCCGTGAGGCGCAGCTTTTGGAAATGGAACCGGGTTTCCTCGACAACTCCCCGCAATTTGATTGTTCCAGCTTTCTCGTCCACAGTCACTTCAACATGGTGGGCTGGACGATTGGCGATACGACCATGCAGTGGATATTTGAGTCGCCCTTTCTCGTCGAACTCAGGTGCGCCATTGCTCTCCAGTCCACATCGCACCACGAGTTCATCGAACCCCTCCAACCAACCGAATCCGCTTTCGTCGGTTATCGGAACAAACATCGGATGGACAGGACCGCGAACCGGAGAGCGCCAGCCGAGTGTTTGGTCGTCACCAATTGTTGCTTTCCAGATCCCCATGCCTCGCGTCGGGAGGACGAAGAGACTCATGCGCCCGTTGTTGATCTCGATGAGATCGACCCCTTCGCTCAAGCCACCGTGGAGCGTGCGCTGGGTAATTCTCCAATTGCCTACGGCAGCAATATCAGCGGGCACTAGATCAAAGTCGCTTTCGTGAATGCCGCGTGTGGAGTCGATGAGTGTCCAGGTTTTGGCAAGCATAATGTGAATCCGATGGATAAGTTGAGTGGGTTAGAGATCAATGCTCTCTTGGAGAAGACCGTCAATGCTACTGACCCATTGTTCGCGATAAGTCTTGGGGGTGACATTCATTGTCTTTTTGAACTGTCGAACAAAATGGCTAGCGTCGCAAAATCCCGTGCGGCTGGCAATCGTTTCCATGCTGTCGGAAGTCGATCGCAAATGGGAACAAGCCGCATTGATGCGAACCCGGTTGATATATTGAGCAGGCGTAATTCTGAATAGTTGTTTGAAAGTACGGTTGAATTGACTGACCGAAAGATGGACCAGTTTGGCGAGAGAATCAAGGGTTATTTTCTCCGGAAAGTGATTGCTGATGTGCATGATGGCCTGACTGAGGCGTTGATACGGTGCCAGTGTCGCCCCTGCCTTTTCAAGATCGTGCATGATCCCCGCCACGCCGATGGGCCGATTCTGTTTGTCGTAGAGTGGAATCTTGGTTTCTACGTACCATCGCAGTACACCCATCGCATCGGGTACGCCACACACATGATCCGAAAGGGGCCTGCCGGATGCCATCACTTGTTGGTCTTGGTGGCGATAGCGGTCGGCTACTTCGGGCAAGAAGAAATCGTAGTCCGTTTTTCCAATGACTTCGGCCTCGCTTTTTACACCCAAAACCTCGAGCAATGCCCGATTGATGTGCATGAATTGGCCTTGGCAGTCCTTGGCAAAAAAGTAAATGGCGGGCAGATGATCCAATAGCTCCATCAGGGGGCCGGGACTTTCCAGGTGCGAAAGAAACTCTTTTTGAGGTAAGTCGAAATGGGTGGCGGTCGAATTCATGCGCAGATTGTACCATAACATGGCAGCATTATACATTGATGCATGCCGGTCTTTTTCTAGATAATGGGGCTCTCGTAGCTTGTCTTGATGAATTGATTATCCAGGAGATACTGGATGCAGTCCCTTTCCAACGGAAACGGACTAGCTTTCAAACCCCTTGGCTCAACAGGCTCTCTTTATTGAATAGGAAAGTATGGCGCGATGAGTAATCAGGCACTAGCAAACAAAGCGTTGGACCAGGGGCAAGGGGTTGTGAGATTAACTCCCACTTGGGTGCCCCGTTCATTCTGTATTCCGGGCAAGAGGATCAAGCTTCATCCGGATGACTACTATGCCTTGGGTGGGAATCGAGGGGGTATCGACGAGCGCTGGTTTTCCTCTACCACACCGGCTGACAATGGGCCGCTCACGAGCAAGAACGAAGGACTGAGTCATATCGTCGTCGAAGATGGTGGCAATACGGATCTGCTGGTGCTGCGGGATGCTGTCGACGAACTCAAAGGAAAATTGATTGGCGAAGAACTGTGGAACGCTCACAAGTGCTGGCCCATGTATTCCAAGTTTTTTGACAACCAGGGTGCGCTACCATTCCATATCCACCACAACGACGAATACGCGGCGCGGGTCAACGCCATGGGAAAACCCGAGGCGTACTACTTCCCGCCCCAGGTGAACAACCACGGGGGAGACTTTCCTTACACCTTCTTCGGTTTTCAACCGGGCGTCACCAAAGATCAGGTGCGCGAGACGCTGGTAAACTTCACCAAAGGTGCCAATCGCATTACCGATCTCTCGGCAGCCCACTGCCTCACCCCCGGTACGGGCTGGGATGTCCCCCCCGGTATTCTCCACGCACCGGGGAGTCTTTGCACCTACGAGCCACAAAAGGCCTCCGACGTGTATGCGATGTACGAATCGGTCTCGCACGACAAAGTGATCCCCGAGGAACTCCTATGGAAAGACACGCCCAAAGATCAGGTCGGCAATTTCGATTACCTGATTGAAGTGATCGACTGGGAGAAAAACATCGATCCAAATTTCAAAGCCAACCACTTTATGGCACCGATTCCCGTTGCTGAATTTGAACAGATGCGGGCCGAAGGATACGAGGAAAAGTGGATCTGCTACCGCAGTGAGGCGTATAGTGCGAAGGAATTGACGGTTTTGCCTGGTCGCAAGGTAACGATCAAAGATGCTGGGGCCTATGGTCTCATCGTGCTGCAAGGCCACGGTAAGCTGGGGATTTGGGACATTGAAACACCCTCGTTGATTCGCTTCGGGCAGCTGACGCACGACGAGTATTTCGTCTCCGCCGAGGTAGCGAAAGAAGGGGTTACCATCTCGAATCCTACTCAAACGGATCCGATCGTGATGCTCAAGCATTTCGGTCCAGGAGTAAATCCGGTGTTGTCGCCGGCATAGCACAAGTGACTTTTTTTGATGTATGTCGTCATCTCGAAACGGACTGTCATCCCGTGGGATCTCTTAAATCGTTTTCAATGCGGACACGCTTCACTACCCGGATTCCTCAGTCGTGTAGCTCCTTCGGAATGACAAATCTAATGTAATGAAAGAATAACAATGACCTCCTTTCACAATTTCCCAAAGCTCCACAACGCCGCTTGGCCAGGCTTGGTAGGCAAGGGGGGCGATGGCGAGCCTCCCATTGATTTGGACACCATGCTTGATTTGACCGCGGCGGCGGAAGTCAACGGAGTTCGGTTTGATGGGATCGACTTGTTTCTGTTCGATCCGCACGTAAATATCGATTCGACCGACCAACAGATTCAAACACTGGCTGAGAAAGTTTCCTCGCGCGGGTTGGTCATCGGCACACTTGTCGCCCCCGTCTGGCCTCCCACCGGCGGTGGGTCAGCGATGGGCGAGTCTGCAGAGCGCGATCTCTTTCTGCAGCAAGTGGAAAAAGCTTGTCGAATTGGTGCCCGCTTGAAATCGCTAGGTATTCGGCCCTACGGTTGCATACGAATCGATTCAGCAGCTGACCCAGGCTCGTGGGCTAATGATCCAGCAAAGAATCAACAGTTGATTGCCGACACCTTTGGTCGCGCATGCGACATTGCAGAAAGGCACGGCGAGCGTCTCGCGGCGGAAGGTGAAATCTGCTGGGGGGGAATGCATAGCTGGCGGCGGATGGTCGAATTATTGCAACTCGTTAATCGACCCCAGACACTCGGTTTCCAGGCGGATATGGCCCACACGCTGCTTTATCTCTTGGGTCACAATGCCCCCGAGGATGCCCTCTTGAGTGCGGACCATGATTGGAAGAACGAGGACCTATTCTACAAAAAGTATCAAGAGCTAACGGATGCCTTGCGGCCGTGGACGATCGATTTCCATGTCGCCCAGAACGATGCCACCGTCTTTGGCTCTGGATCGCACGACAAGACCGGTCGGCATTGCTTGCCAGACGACCCCAACGGCAAGCTGGACATCACCAAGGCGGCAGGCTATTGGCTGCGGGATACATCTGGAGAACTGACCAAGGCGTGCCAACACATCTGCTGGGATGGCTGTATGTTTCCCAACGAAGTGATGCAAGACCCGGCAACCTGGAACAAGATCTTGGCAGCTATGATCAGTGTGCGTGAAGCACATGGATGGTCAGATTAAAAGTAGAAGAATTTTTAACGCAGAGTCCGCAGAGACGAAGAGGAAGTGAGGATGTAGCACAAAAGGACTTTTCTCTGCGAAACTTTGCGGCTCTGCGAACTCTGCGTTTAGGAAATGATGAACTACTCAACGCACCAATAATGAATGAGGAATACTTTCAAGTGACAAAACCACTATCTATTGGCATGGTTGGCCATGGTTTTATGGCCCGAGCGCATACGAATGCTTACAAGCGAGTCAGTGATTTCTTTCCTGAGTTGGCCTACCGGCCTGTCTTGCAGGCTGCCTGTGGTCGGGACGAGGCTAAGGTCAAAGCGTTTGCCGAGCAGTGGGGCTACGCTTCGCACGAAACCGATTGGCGAAAACTCATCTCGCGCGACGATATCGACGCGGTTGATATTTGCGTACCCAACAATCTGCACAAAGAGATCGCCATAGCAGCGGCCAAAGCAGGGAAGATGATACTCTGCGAGAAACCACTCTCCATGACGGTCGCCGAAGGCGAGGAAATGTGCAAGGCAGTTGAGGCTGCTGGAGTTGCCAACATGGTATGGTACAACTACCGGCGTATCCCCGCCGTCACGCTGGCCAAACAGCTCATCGACTCCGGCCGGTTGGGCCGCATTTACCACTTTCGCGCCAATTTCTTGCAAGACTGGACCATCTCCGGTGATGTGCCCCAAGGAGGTGCTGCAACATGGCGGCTCGATTCGGCGGCGGCTGGGTCAGGTGTCACAGGCGACTTGCTATCGCACTGCATCGACACTGCCCTGTGGCTCAACGGGCAAATCAAAGATGTCAGTGCGATGACCGAAACCTTTGTCAAAGAGCGCCTCCACGCCGAGACGGGGGAGGTACAGCCCGTGGGAATCGACGATGCGTGTGCATTCCTGTGTCATTTCGACAACGGATCGCTGGGGCTGTTTGAGTCGACTCGCTACGCGCGGGGTCACAAGGCCCTCTTCACATTTGAAATCAATGGCGAAAACGCCTCGATTCGCTGGGACCTACACGATTTGAATCGGTTAGAATACTTCGATCACGGCGACGACTCGATCGTGCGCGGCTGGCGCACCGTCCACGTCACCGAGGGAGAGATGCCGTATATGAACCGTTGGTGGGTGCCTGGATTGAGCATCGGTTACGAACACAGTTTCGTCCACCAAGTGGCCGACTTCCTGGAGGATCTCGAAAAAGGTCGACCTTGCCAACCTGATTTTCGTAGTGCTCTCCAGACTCAAGCCGTCTGCGAGGCGGTCCTCAATTCGGGCAAGTCTCGCGAATGGGTTGCTGTTTCTTAATCTACTGTCTTAGCCGTCGCCCGAAGGCGATGGTTTGTTATTGTGTCACTACCCGCTGAATCAAGAGATGTTGACAGATGCTACCAATCAAACGAACTCTTTGTGCCCTGGTTGGCGTCGTGGCACTCACTCTCAGCCAGATGCAGCCACATGCTAGTGCTGAGGACCAATCACTTTTCAACGGTCGCGACCTCACAGGTTGGTCGGGCAACGCAAAACTGTGGTCCGTTCGCGACGGTCAGATCGTAGGCTCGACGGTCGACAACCCAATTAAGGCGAACACGTTTCTCGTCTGGGAAGGGGGAGAAGTCGGCGATTTTCGTTTGACCTACAAAGCGAGAATCGAAGGCGACAACAATTCCGGCGTCCAATATCGCAGCACGCTCGCTGACCCCGAAACCTGGAAAGTCGTTGGCTACCAGGCGGATATGCATGCGAATCCCGAATACTTGGCGATGCTCTACAGCGAAGGAACCGGGCGCGGGATCGTCGCCACGCGTGGGCAAAAAGTCGTCGTGGAGGAAGCCACTGGCCAACCAAAGGTCGTCGGAAAGACGGCGGATCCAACTCCCGTCGATGTTACACAGTGGCACGACTACGAGATCATTGCCCGAGGCAATCATCTGATTCACAAGCTTGATGGCAAAGTGACGGTGGATGTCACCGACAATCACAAAGAAAATCTCGACCGCGGCATTCTCGCACTGCAAGTCCACACCGGACCACCTATGACCGTGTTCTTCAAGGACATTGTGCTGGAAAAATTTGAGGATGGTGCAGAGGAAACCGAAGCAACTAACACTTCCGAGCAAGGAGCGCAGAATTCAAAACAAGACCAGCCCTCAGAGATTGAAACCGTGGCTAAAGGTTTCAAAGTGGAAAAGGTGTTCGAGGTTCCTCCTTCCATGGGTTCTTGGGTCTCGCTGGCCGTAGACAATAGGGGACGGTTGATTGCCTCAGATCAGCAAGATGCGGGGATGTTCTTGATCAAGCCAGCAAAGCTGGGGACCTCGGAAAAAACTCAGGTACAGAAACTGCCGGTCGAGATTAGCGGTGCTCAAGGGTTGGTCTGGGCGTTCGACGCGCTCTACATGATGGTCAACAATGGTTCGACCCCAGGTCTACACCGATTGACGGACACAAACGACGATGGGCTGGTGGACTCGGACGAGTATCTAATGGAGGTTTCCGGAAGGGGTGAACATGGACCTCATGCGGTGGTTCTCGCTCCGGATGGCAAGTCTTTGTATGTAGCAGGTGGCAATCATACACCCCTTCCCAAGCAGATCGCCGGTAGCCGCCTGCCACAGAATTGGGACGAAGATCTTCTGTTGCCCCGACAATGGGATGCTCGTGGACATGCCAAAGGAATCCTCGCCCCCGGGGGATGGATTTGCCAAGTTGATCCCACAGGAAAGCAGTGGGAAGTCGTAAGCAGCGGTTATCGCAATGAGTATGACATTGCATTCAACGACGATGGAGAACTATTCGCCTACGATGCCGACATGGAATGGGACTTTGGCATGCCCTGGTATCGTCCAACCCGGCTTGTCCACAGCACCAGTGGCAGTGAATTTGGCTGGCGGAGTGGTTCTGGAAAGTGGCCCGAGTATTACGAAGATTCCCTTCCGGCCGTTGTTGATTTTGGCCCTGGATCGCCGACAGGAATTATCTTCGGCTATGGTGCCAAATTCCCAGCAAAATACCAAAAGGCCTTGTTCCTCTTGGATTGGACCTTTGGAACGATCTATGCAGTTCACCTGACTCCCGAGGGATCGAGTTACTCGGGAGACGCGGAGGAATTCATCACAGGCCGACCCCTACCGGTGACAGATGCCGTGATCGGTGATGATGGGGCATTATATTTTACCGTGGGTGGTCGAGGCGTTGATTCGGCTCTCTATCGTGTGACCTATGTGGGTGACGAGCCGACGACTCCTGTTTCGGGTAGCGATCCAGCGAACAGCGAATTGAGGGACCTACGCCATAAGCTCGAGGCGATGCAGGGCCACGGCGGGGGTGACCTCGAACTGATCTTTGCCAATTTGGGAAACCCGGATCGATTTATCCGCTATGCGGCCCGAGTTGCCTTGGAGTCTCAACCGATCGACGATTGGCGTGAACAGGCCCTATCGCTATCCAATCCTCGTGCCACGATTTCGGCCATGATTGCTCTGGCTCGGCAAGGAGGATCCACTGAAAAAGTGCCTGCTCTAGAGGCACTCAACAAGATTGATATCAGCACTCTTGATGAGTCAGAAAAGCTGGCGTTGCTGCGAGCTTACGGCTTGGTATTTATTCGCCTCGGAGAACCCGATGAAGGGACTCGTCAGCAACTGATCGCTAAGTGGGGCCCTCTCTATGCATCACCGGGAAACTCGGATCACTTCAACTTCGAGTTGGCTCAGTTGCTGGTCTATCTTCGGGACTCTGAGGTAATTGGCAAGACGTTGACCTTAATGGACAGCCTTGGGCCCGAGCGCATACCTGATTGGGCTGAACTGGTGAAACGTAACGAAGTCTATGGCAGCACGATTCAAAGCATGCTGGACGATATGCCACCGCTCCGCGCGATTCATTTTGCCTTTGTGTTGAGAAATGCCAAAGATGGCTGGACGCTTCCGCAGCGGCAAAAGTATTTCCAATTCTTCCCGAAAGCTGCTCAGCACCCGGGGGGTGCGAGCTATGCGGGTTTTCTAGATAACATGCGAGATGAAGCCTACGCAACTTGTTCACCCTCTGAAAAAGTATTGCTGGAACCGATCTTGAGCCAATCACTGACTGCCGAACCATTCCAAGCCACCGCGCCGGTTGGACCTGGTCGGCAATGGACAAAGGCAGAGGCACTAAAGGTGCTGAGTGGAAACCTGAAAGGCCGCGACAAGGAAAGCGGCCGCAACTTGTTTCATGCCACCTCCTGTGCCAAATGCCATCGTTTTCGGGGCGAGGGAGGAGCCATTGGCCCCGATCTGTCGACGGTTGCCAACAAGTTTTCGCTCTCGGATGTGCTCGATTCCCTTTTGGAACCAAGCAAGGTCATCTCCGACCAGTACGATTCGCAACAGGTGTTGACTGCAGATGGCCTGCTTCTACAAGGTCGGGTGATTGAACTTGATGATGAATATCAAGTCTACACAGCGGACCCCGATGCACCTCCCGCGATCATTCCACGTGAAGATGTCGAAGAAATCAATCCTTCCAATATCTCTCAGATGCCCACGGGGCTGATCGACACACTTAATGATGAAGAATTGAAAGACTTGGTTGCCTATCTGATGGGAAAATAGAGCCTGTTTGCGAGGTTTTCAGGCCGTTGTTGGAGGGGGAAAAAACTGGTAAAATTTGGGCTTTTCCAAGGTATGCCGTGCGAGGCGTTTCCTCACGGCTGATCTGATTCTGAAGTGGCGTTTTTCCTGCTGCGAAAGGACTCCCCCACGTGTCGACCGACTCCAGCGATCCTCAAGAACCTTCCTTCGATCCCGCGCATGCGATTGCCGCTCGGTTGATTGATTTGCCGATCGAAGATGAGCTAAAAGCCAGCTACCTCACCTACGCGATGAGCGTGATTGTGAGCCGTGCGCTGCCCGATGTACGCGATGGCCTCAAGCCTTCGCAACGACGCATTTTGGTGGCGATGAACGACCTAAATCTCACACCTGGTGCAGGTCGTGTGAAGTGTGCCAAAATCTCAGGCGACACGAGCGGTAACTACCATCCCCACGGCGAAAGCGTGATCTATCCCACGCTCGTGCGTATGGCCCAAGAATGGAACATGCGCCACGTGCTGATCGACAAGCAGGGAAACTTCGGTTCGATCGCCGGCCTGCCCCCGGCAGCCATGCGATATACCGAAGCGCGAATGTCCCCTTTTGCCGCACTGATGCTCGACGATCTCAAACTCGACACGGTGGATTTCGTCCCCACGTACGATGAGCGCCACAGCGAGCCGACCGTATTGCCGGCGAAGTTTCCCAACCTGTTGGTCAACGGCGCCAACGGTATCGCCGTTGGTATGGCAACCAGCATCCCCCCCCACAATCTGGGCGAAGTTTGCCGCGGTGTCATTGCACTTCTGGACAATCCCGAGATCACGGTGCAGGAACTGATGGAGCATGTCCCGGGACCTGATTTTCCTACAGGCGGCATCATCTGTGGCCGGTCGTCAATCTGGAAAGGCTACGAAACAGGCCGCAGCACGATCGTCGTTCGTGCCCGCACTTCCATCGAGGAAACGGGGAAGAAAACTCGGATTATCATTCACGAAATCCCCTACCAACAAGCCCGCGACCGGGTCGAGGAACGCATCGCCCAACTGGCCCAGGATGGCAAGATCCCAGGCATCTCTGCTACCCGTAACGAAAGCGATCTCAAAGAGCCTGTTCGGCTGATACTGGAGCTTAAGCGAGATGCCGATCCCGATGTGGTGTTGAACCAACTCTACAAATTCTCACCTCTGCAGGAGACTTTCTCGGTCATTTTCCTTTCCCTGGTGGACGGAAAGCCTCGTGTGCTGACGCTCAAGGAAATGCTGGGTGAGTTTATCCGTCACCGCGAGACGGTTATCCGCCGCCGCACGCTCTTCCTGTTGGCCAAGGCTCGCAAGCGAAAACATACCGTCCAGGGCCTCTTGCTCGCCCACGCTAATATCGATGAAGTGATTCGCGTTATTCGAGCCTCGAAGACCCAGCCAGAGGCCAAGCAGGCTCTCATGGCGATCAAGACTCCCGGGGCACTGCTCGAGAGGGCACTCGGGGCCGAAGGATACGCCCAGTTTCAAGAGGAACGTGGCGTGGCCGAGGAGTATTCGCTCTCGCCAGTGCAGGCTGACGCGATCCTCCGCATGACCTTGGGTCAGTTGGTCAATCTCGAACAAGAAAAGCTTGCCGAGGAGCATGGCAAGCTAATGGAAGAAATTACAGAGCATGTTGGCATTCTGGGCGACCAGGAGAAAATCCGCAGCATCATCCGCGAAGATTGCGAAATGCTGATCGCCAAGCATTCGGACCCCCGTCGCACTGAGATTTCTAACGAAGAAATTGGTGACGTTGATCTGGAAGACCTGATCGAAGAAGAGCAGATGGTCGTTTCGATTTCGCACAATGGCTATATCAAGAGAACCCCGTCGAGTGTTTACCGTGCTCAGCGCCGGGGAGGCAAGGGCATCAAGGGAGCCAAGGTCGACGAGGATGATCCCGTTGAGCATCTGTTTGTCACCAGTACCCACGACTATTTACTGTTCTTCACGTCGAAAGGCAAAGTCTATTGGCAAAAAGTGTATAACTTGCCCCAGCTTTCCCGGGATGCGAAAGGGAGGGCCGTGGTGAATCTGTTGAATCTGGCCGAAGACGAAAGCATCACCGACTGCCGGGCGGTCCGCGATTTTGATCTGCCCGATCACTATTTGATCATGGCCACTAAGCAAGGTTTGGTGAAAAAGACAGAACTCAAAGCATACAGTCGCCCTCTCAAGAGCGGCATCATCGCTATTAAGCTTCGCGAAGACGACGAGTTGGTCGACGTGGCCATTACCAAGAGCGGCGATGAATTGGTCCTCTCTACTGCCAAGGGGATGGCGATTCGCTTCAACGAGTCGGACGCCCGTCCGATGGGCCGCAATACTAGCGGGGTTAAAGGAATCAAGCTCTCCAAGGGGGACAGCCTGGTGGGAATGGTCGTCGCCGATCCCGATGCGACCTTGCTCACCGCTTGCGCCAACGGCTACGGCAAGCGAACCCCCTTCGGCCCCAACGCGATCCCTGAATCCACCTCTGATGAGCCTGCTTCAGCGGGCGACGAATCGGATTCTGAAGACGAAACCAGCAGCTCCTTCCGCTATCGCACGCAGAATCGTGGCGGCAAGGGAGTCCGCGATATCAAAACCACTGAGCGCAACGGCCCCGTGGTTGATATCGTCCGGGTCGATGACCAAGACGAGCTGATGATGATGACCGCCCGCGGCAAAATCCAACGGGTCAAAGTGAGCGACTTCAACCCCATCGGCCGCAACACGCAAGGCGTACGCATCATGACGCTTGATGAAGGGGACACTCTCACCGCTGTGGTACGTGTCCCACAGGAAGAAACGGTGGAGGCTGAGGTACTCTCTGCAGATCCTGATGCTGTAGAACCGCCATCAACGGACGAGACGCCCCCAGGCGAGTGATTGAAACCAGTTTCTCTCAGAATTCCAACACGAGTCCATCCGTGCCTATTTCCGTTTTAGGAAAAATCTTCTTGGCTGCAGCCAAGGGGAGCGCGGAGTCATCAGCAAGCGCAGGGTTGATGTGTACCAAGACCAGGCGGCCCACCTCAGCGGCTTTGGCAACTTGTACAACGGGCGTGATGCAACTGTGACCTGTTAACTCGGCCTGTTCAGGCTCCGTGTCATCAAAGAAGCATTCATGGATCAAGAGATCGACTCCACGAATTCGCTCGATGTAATCAACGTCCGGGGCGGCAACCGTATCGGTCACGTAGGCCATGGAGCGGTCAGGCCAATCGATACGGTACCCCACCGAGCCTCCTGGGTGCCGCAGCGGAAAATGTGTGAGCACTCCGCCGTCGGCCAAGGTGATTCGTGGTTCGAGTGGGCACATCTTAAGTGGCGGATCGACGGGAAACAATAATTCTGAAAATAGATGCGACCGCAGTGCCTCAAGTTTCTCGGGTTCACCGTGCACGGTGACAGTCTCAAGAGAGGTTCCTGCTAAGATACCGAAAATGAACGTGAGTCCCATCACATGGTCCAAATGAGCATGCGAAAGATACACATCAAGCGTGTCGGTACATAAGTAATCATTGACCCTGTACATCGCCGATCCGGCATCAAAGACGACTCCCAATTCCGGCAACATCAAACAGGCCGTATGCCTGCGATCGTTGGGGTGGTAGCCGCTTGTTCCCAGTAAAACTAATTTCATAGGGGTCCCGGATGAGTCCTTGATCTGTTGCGTACCTAATTCCACGCAATAGTGCAAAGCTAGGGCGGTCTGCTATTGTACAGGGAGTGGGGCAGCCAATCTATTGCAACCTACTGCAAAGGGCGTGCCCTACACATCTCAATCCTAGCATTTTTCTCGGAGCGAATATGCAGAGCGGAAGCATTCTCAATCGACTACCGGTGATTATTATCGCTCTTTTGGCAGTCTCAGCGGCGGTGGGGCTGACGATCGCGTTGCAAAATTCCCCCAAGGGACCCGTGGTGGTGATTTATACTGCCCTGGATGAGCAATTCTCACGCCCGATACTCGATAAATTCACTGAGCAAACGGGAATTCGTGTGCTCGCCAAGTACGACACCGAGTCTACCAAGAGCGTCGGGCTTACCCAGGCTCTGTTTGCCGAACGTTCGAGGCCTCGTTGCGATGTGTTCTGGAACAACGAGATGGTCAATACCCTGCGTCTGGCGCGAGACGGTCTGTTGCAGGATCGCGACAGTTCCCTCTACGCGGAATTTCCAACCGAATACCGCTCAAAGGAGAATCTTTGGTGTGGATTCGCCGCCCGCGCGCGCGTTCTGCTGGTGAATACAGACCTCGTTTCCGATCAGGATTTCCCTTCAGGTATTGAAGACCTCTGCGATCCCATGTGGAAAGATCGTGTAGGAATCGCCAAGCCACTCGCCGGCACCACGGCCAGCCACGCAGCTTGCCTCTTCGCGGTTTGGGGCGAAGAACGAACCAAAGATTTCTTTCGACGCTTGAAGGCGAACGCCCAAGTTCTCGGTGGCAACAAACAGGTCGCCCGCGCCGTGGCGACCGGTTCTCTGGCCTTCGGCATCACCGATACCGACGACGCACTCATTGAACTCGAAGCGGGATTCCCTGTCGCGATCATCTATCCCGATCAGGAGGAAGATCAGCTGGGCACTCTTTTCATTCCCAATACAGTTGCGATGGTCAAGGGTGCCCCGCACGAAAAGTCTGCACAGAAGTTGATCGAATTTCTGCTCTCTCCTGAAGTTGAAGAAATACTGGCTGCCGGACCTAGCGCACAAATCCCACTCAGGCCAGGAGTGCCAAAAAGCGATCGTGTGGAGTCGCCCGCCACGGTCAAGGCGATGCAAGTTGATTTCCAAAAAGCCGCGGCCACGTGGAATGCTGCGGCGCAGTTTTTACGCAGCGAATTCGCAACGGCCGAGTGATTTGTTAGCCGCGACGCGCCGCGAAGTCCTGCTTCGCAAAGTGGAGCGCGCCCAGCGCGGCAACGTAGCAAGGTCGTCAGCAAGTGTCTCTTCGCAATCTCTAGCACGTGCCATAATTATCCTCCGACCCTCGGGCTTTATGGTCAGCCCAATACGCTTTTGCTGTTTCGATATCGCGATCACAGTAGACTCGATAACCAGGCCCGTAATCGATACGCAACTCACACACACCATCTCCAACCGTTTTGTGGCGAATTCCGCAGTGATAAGGAACACCATTCAAGTTGAGACCGTCCCGAGGCACCAGATCCCCTACTGCGAACGTTGCCATAGCAAGCATCATTATGGCTTACGTCGAGAATTAACCACCCAAGACAGAGTTTCGCTCGATGAGTTGTGTATGTGGACAATAACCTGCGCCGGCGTTTCACACTTGGGCAGGTACACGCCTTGTATGAGCCTAAGATGGCTTTAGATCTGTGTAGGCATTACTTGCTACCGAGGCGATCGGTGGGCTTTCTTGTTCACGTGGGGAGTTGTGAATTGGATACTCTGAGAATTTGTATTGAACTGAAAATGTTCTCGTCATCCTTAGTTTCAGTCCCGAGGTCGACTCGGATACGATGGGCTCCTGCCCATGGAGCAATGTCGAATGAATCGAGCACGCGGACAACTCGATCACGAAAGGGACCGACCAAGACATGCACCATTTCACCCTGTTGAAATGGTTCGCCATTCTTCAGGCTGCGAGAGTAATAAAATGGTCCTAA
The DNA here is from genome assembly GCF_008065115.1 of Bythopirellula goksoeyrii. Taxonomy (NCBI): domain Bacteria; kingdom Pseudomonadati; phylum Planctomycetota; class Planctomycetia; order Pirellulales; family Lacipirellulaceae; genus Bythopirellula; species Bythopirellula goksoeyrii. Next base: position 1,030,900 of record NZ_CP042913.1, read on the forward strand.
GATAGGCCAACCAATTAGGATACCGACAAAGTACCCCAACAGTGCGGCCAGTAAACAGCAGCCTATGAATAGGAGAGGGTCAGGCCATCCGGAGGGGCGGAGTAGCAGCGGCCAGCAACTTCTTACAACCCACAAAACGAAACCAAGTGGGATCACCATGAGCCAGAGCTTGCTTGGCCACTCGTTCGCTACGAAGTAGTGAATTGGACTTGGTTTCTTCATCCTTCGAGTCCAGAACAAAAATAGCATCGTTTCTGTTTCATTCAATAAGATGCCAGCTCTTCAGATAGTTGCAAGGCGTAAATCAATCACGACCAAGGCAAAAGTCCAGCCTTGCACTTGCAGCTACCAGAAACTGCCTCGCCTTCATCGACCGAAGCACTTTCGGTTCAGCCAGAGGCAGGAACCGCCCGGGCGAATATGCTCGTCTTGCCTTGGAGACCTCAGAGCCCCCGACGGTGACGGCGCCTTGGGCGTTGGCCAGGAGGGGCCGGTTTCTTCTCAGCTGGTTCCGCGTCGGCGCGTGCTTCTTGCGGTGGAGCAGCAGTAGCGACCGTTTGGAATCCTTCGATTTCGTCACGCTTCAACAGAGTGTTGATGAGCATTTCGATCCGTGTGAGTTCGATTCCCTGTTCGGGGGTAACAAAAGAATAAGCGACTCCCTCACGTCCCATGCGGCCTGTGCGTCCCACCCGATGGACATAATCGTCGGAGGATTGGGGCAGATCATAGTTGACAATGTGCGAAATATTGGAAACATCGATGCCGCGACCGACGACATCTGTGGCGATCAAGATCTTCACGTCTCCGGCACGAAATTTACGCATGACTCGATCCCGGGCTGACTGCTGCATGTCACCATGGATGAGGTCCACCGAGGGTGTTTTCTTCGAAAGTTTGTTGTGCAATCGATCCGTGCCACGCTTGGTGCGACAAAAGACAATCGCCTGCTCGGGATCTTCTCGCTGAATCAGTCGGACCAAAAGTTCGTACTTGCGCTCCTCATCGACCGAAAAATAATGCTGCTCGATCGTGTCGACCGTCTTGTTCTTCGGCGAAAAGTCCATGATCTCCGGGTCGACCATGTAGCGTTTGGCAAGTCGCTCGATTCCCGGGGCCACGGTCGCACTTAAGAGCAGTGTCTGCCGTTTCTGGGGACAACGGCGAAGTATTTTCTCAATATCGGGACGAAAACCGATATCGAGCATCCGATCGGCCTCATCCAGAACAACGAATTCCAGTTTCTCCAGCTTTAAAGCACTGCGAGACAAGAGATCAATCACGCGACCCGGCGTGCCGACGACAATGTCCGCTCCACGGCCCAATCGATCGATTTGCTGCCGAATGGGCTTACCACCATAGACTGCCTGGCAACGCGTCTTGCGGCCGTGGGCCAACTTGCTGATTTCGTCCCGTACCTGGACGGCCAATTCGCGCGTGGGAACCAGCACGAGCGCTTGAGGCAACGGCCCGCATGACTCTGTGCCAAGTCGCTCCAAGATGGGAATCGCAAAAGCTGCTGTCTTCCCGGTACCAGTGCGCGCCTGACCCAGCACATCGACACCCGCGATTGCCCTAGGAATGATTCCCGCTTGAACAGGTGAAGGCTCATGATATGAGGCAGCAACCAGCGAAGCCAACATCACATCCGAGAGGCCAAGTTGGGCAAATGTAGGAGCAGGTCCAGAGTCAGGCGTCTCTTCGCTCGAAGCAGGATTAGTAACCAAAATGAGTCGGATTTCGTTCTGAGGAATTCGGCACGAGTGGTATAACCACAAGTCTGGCATGGCCTACTGGGACATTCCGTGTAGTCCAAACCATGAAAAGAGGCTAACACTTCTGGCTTAAGGGGTCAATTGACCGCCCAGAAGCATAGAAAAACCGATTGCGCCCCATGGACGCAATCGGCTCGTAAGATTTGTGGCCTTCGAATCGCACTAGAAAGTAGATTCGCCAAGGGCTCACTATTTCTTGGCAGTCTTCTTCTTGGCGACGCGCTTCTTGGTGCTTCGCTTAGCGGGAGCAGCCTTTGCGGCGGTCTTCTTCTTGGCTGCCTTCTTCTTTGGCGACTTCTTGGCTGCCTTCTTCTTCGTGGACTTCTTGGCAGCTTTCTTCTTGGTCGACTTCTTGGCCGCAGCCTTTTTCTTAGTCGATTTCTTAGCGGCCTTCTTGGGAGCTGCCTTAGCAGCCTTCTTCTTCGTGGACTTTCTTGCTGTTGTAGCCATAGCCTTTTGGGCTCCTTCCGTGATTGCGCCCGGTATTGATATGGTTCTCCCTCTGGGCGCTCAGAAAGAAAGGGAGGAACCCACTTAGAATTGAATAGAACTGCTTTCTCAAGACAATTTCTCTAGGCTGCAGTTCTAATGACTCCTCATAAAGTTGCTGGGGGGACGACTTATCGCGTAGGCGGATAACAGGGCCTGGAGATAGTGAGTTGGATATGCCGTCAGTTTATGAATTAGATAAAATGAAAATCAGGATCTAGGTTTGAATGACAATACGTGGATCGTAGGAAGCTGTGATCAGTATAAAGTTGGTTTGATTAATCGTCAAAACTTTGGTGTATGAATTACTCGAATCGGTCACAAATCCACAATCGATTCCAACAACTTCCTTCGACTGCGCGCAATTGAACCAATTACTTATTGATCTCGTCAATACGAATTTGCAAAATATTTGGAAATCCGTAAGCCTGGCGAGCACTTTTGGGACTCGCGGATAGAATTGACCAAGGGGTGAATTCGGTTCACTGGGTGGCTTCAAGACGATCGGCGAGCCCAGGCAATCAAGTCTTCCGTCTGCTCGGCAAACCCATGGCGATCGGTGCCAAGTGGGCTCTTGAAGAAGCTGCCGAGTACCCCCAATGCACCGGTCTCTCCCCGCTCTTGAGCAACCAAAACAAAGCGCACCAGATCGAGCACCAGAGGGGCCGCCAGGAGCGAATCGCAGCCCTGCCAAGTGAGCTGCAAAGTCATCGGAGTCTGCAAAAAACCGCGGAAATGTACGTGATCCCACGCGGTTTTCCAATCGCCCAGACTGGCGATATGCTCGATCGACACAAGGCTCTGGGGGGCGTATCCGAGGATTCGTTCTAGGAGTTGATCCTTGCTTTTCACCTTCGAAGCTTTGTTGTCTGGATCACTCAAAACCTTGCCGTCGAGATTGCCAAAAATATTGTGTCCGACCCAACTCATGACCTCCAAATTCCTGGAAGCGAACATGGGAGCTAGCACGCTCTTCAGGAGGGTCTCACCCGTCTTGGCGTCCCGACCGGCGTGGCAAATATTTTTTTTTCGAGCAAGCTCATCGATACCCTTCGGGGTAGCTCCTAAAGAGGGGGTGAAATTGATATAGGGCATACCCAACTCCAAGGCTCCGATGGCGTAGAGGCTGCTGGCCGGCAAGGGACAATCAGGTTGCCCGAGTTGCTCCTCGGCTGCCTCCCAGGTCTCAGGCCACAAGGAAGAATCCACCAGGGCCTCGGTAGATGCCAGATTCACAACCACCACGTTGTCGAGTCGCTCACGCTGCTGAAAATCCCTCAAGTCGGCCTGCACCCGGTCCACAGCATCGCGGGCACTTTTTTCAACCGCGACATCTGGGGAGGCCAAATCACGAATGGTGGGCCCCACATTCCACAGGACACCCGGACGGATATTGGCTTCGGCCGAAGCAAGGAAATCTTGACTCTTTTCCAAGGCAACGGCTTCAATGACTCGGCTGTCGTGATGCAGCCGTTGTGCCTCGTCTTGTAAGGTAGAAGAGCGAATTTCGTGACCTCCCACGACAAATTGGTCCCAATTCGTCAAAGGCAGGTGGGCGAATTCGGCAAGACAGCTCACCAGGCCAGTCTCTGGCGTTAACCCGTTGCGGAGAGCCGAGAGTCCTACAAGTGTTGTGACGGAAACCCCTCCACGGGCTCCGATGATCCAGATTCCGATTCGTGGGGTGCTCATAAGTTGAATGGCAAGTAAGTCAGAGAGTAACGGGGGAGGATATTGGCCGAGGGGGTGCAGCTTCTCAACGCAACTACACTAGGAACCGGCTCCGGCAAGGTTTATGATTGTCGCATTACCCGGCGAAGAGCGTCAACAGGCGAGGTCGGGACGAACTGACACCCCTTTCTCGCTCAGAATGGCGACCTACCTCCATGTTAGAAACTGTTGATTTAGCCCCTCGGGACGCAATCCTGGGACTCACCGTGGCATTCAATGAGGATCCACGATCCGAAAAAGTGAATCTGAGTGTCGGAGTCTATCAAGATGAACACGGCAAGACTCCAACTCTTGGGAGTGTTGTCGAGGCCGAAAACATCCTGGCGGCAGGGCCCTCCAACAAGGCCTATCTGCCTATTTCAGGATCACCTGGATACTCGGAGGTTGTTCAGGAGTTGGTGTTTGGCCCTGAGTACCAGACGGCCGGGCACTTAGCCGGAGCACACACCCCCGGAGGTACAGGAGGTCTGCGGGTAGCTGCCGATTTCCTCCATGCGAATTTCCCTCAAGCGACCGTGTGGCTCAGCGAGCCCACGTGGCCCAATCATCCCAGCGTTTTTGCCGCAGCAGAAGTTCCAACCAAGACTTACCCTTACTTCGACCAACAGACCAATAGTCTTGCCTTCGAGCAAATGCTCGCTGCCATCGAAAAAATGCCTGCTGGCGACGTGATCCTTCTACATGGCTGCTGCCACAATCCGACGGGGATAGATCCCACGGCTAAAGAGTGGCAGCAAATCGTCCAAGCGGTTGCCAAGCGTGGATTGTTGCCCTTTCTCGACTTTGCCTATCAGGGTTTCGGGGACGGGCTTGATGAAGATGCGGCTGGAGTGCGCGAGTTTCGCAATGCGGGAGGCGATCTGATCGTTTGCAGTTCCTTCTCTAAGAATTTCGGCCTCTATCGAGAGCGAGTCGGAGCCCTGTCCATCGCTTGCGCCACGAACGACGCCGCCACAGCCGTGCAGAGCCAGATCAATCGTGCAATTCGGGCGAATTACTCGAATCCACCAGCCCACGGGGCAGCCATCGTTGAAACAATTCTTCGCGATCAAAATCTTCGAGAAACCTGGGAAAAAGAACTTTCTGCCATGCGGGACCGTATAAACGGGATGCGCCAGCAATTGGTCGATTCACTAGAGGCGAAGGGGGTGCCGGGAGACTACTCTTTTATCACGCGACAGCGAGGCATGTTCTCCTTTTCCGGACTAACGAAGGACCAGGTCGAACAACTTCGCGAGCAATATGCTATCTATATAGTAGGTTCTGGACGTATCAATGTTGCCGGTTTGACCCCCGCCAACATCGACCGAGTAACCGAGGCAATCGGCGCCGTGGTCAGCAAGAGTGCTTGACTCGCAAAGTTTCGCCGCAGTGTTCCTAAAATAGCTCCAAAGGTGGTAGCAACGTGAACATCCTGTTCGCCACATCCGAAGCAGCCCCATTTTCCAAAACGGGAGGCCTGGGCGACGTCTGTGGAAGTCTCCCACGCGAGCTTTACACGCTGGGTCATCGCCCTGCTGTGATCTTGCCCGCTTTTCGCCAGGTCTATCAGGCAGGGCTCCCTATCGAATCGACTGGCATCAGCTTTGAGATCCCCATCGGTCAAAAGCGCGTGGGTTGCCAGATTCTTGAGAGCCACTTGCCCGATTCGGCAGTCCCTGTGTACTTCATAGAGAACCACGACTACTACGATCGCCCTCAATTTTATGGAGAGAATGGGGAAGAGTATCGTGACAACTGCGAACGATTCGTGTTCTATAGTCGAGCCGTGCTGGAAGCGATCCGCCAACTCGAACTAGGGACCGAACTCATTCATTGCAATGATTGGTGCGCGGGCCTAATCCCTGCCTACCTGAAAACGCTCTATGCCGAAGAAGCCCCCTTCGACCAGATCGCATCACTCTACACGATTCACAATCTGGCCTACCAAGGCAGTTTCTGGCACTGGGACATGGCGCTGACTGGTATCGATTGGAAATATTTTAACTGGCGATACATGGAATTCTTCGGCAACTTGAATTTCATGAAGTCGGCAATCGTCTTCGCCGACACGATCAACACGGTGAGCCCTACTTATGCCCAAGAGATCCTCCACCCGCCATTAAGTTGCGGTTTGGAAGGGGCACTTGAACATCGGCGCAATGATCTGTTTGGCATCATCAATGGAGTTGACTACGCAGAGTGGAACCCAGCGATCGATCCCTATCTGGCACCCAACAATTACGATGCAGAACGACTATCTATCGGCAAGACTGCCTGCAAAGAGGCACTGCAGCGTGAAATGAACCTACCGGTGAATTCTGGAATTCCGCTGGTGGCTGCCGTTGGCAGGCTGGCCGATCAGAAAGGATTCGACCTGATTTCGAGGGTCATGGAGCAGTGGGCCACTGAAAAAGAGGTTCAATGGGTCATCCTCGGAACTGGCGATCCAAAGTACCACCAAGTATTAGGAAAACTTGCCGCGGAACATCCCGACAAAATTGCCGTGAGGCTGGAATTTTCCAATGAGTTGGCCCATCGTATCGAAGCCGGTGCCGACATGTTCCTCATGCCCAGCCAGTATGAACCGTGCGGACTCAATCAACTCTACAGTCTTAAGTACGGTACCGTTCCCATCGTCCGCGCGACAGGGGGATTGGCGGATACCGTCGTTGATGTGAATGCCGAGTCCTTGGCAGAGGGGACCGCAACAGGTTTTAGCTTCAACGAGTACACAACACTCGCACTTTCTGAGGCGTTAAATCGGGCGTGTTCGATGTTTGCCGACAAGCCTTCATGGCACAAGCTGATTCAGACGGGCATGCGACAAGATTGGTCCTGGAGTAACAGTGCCCGCGAGTACAGCAATCTCTATAAACGCACCCTCGCCCAGGCACGGCAGGGTGTGTTGAGTTGAAGTTGTCTGATTGCATGCAATGAAGAACTCAGCGCCAAATACTTTCTAGGGAGCAAAAACCTGAATAGTCAGCCGGTTTTCGAGTTACGCATCGACCCCGTCACCGGCCGGCGGGTCTTGATTGCTGAAGGCCGCGCAGCTCGGCCCAACGATTTCACTACTGCCCCCGTCGAGCAGCCAAAGTCCCACGGGCCTCTGGCAAATTGTCCTTTCTGTCGCGGCAACGAACACCAAACCCCCCGCGAGTTGGCTCAGCGCACCGATGACCAGGACAACTGGCAGGTCCGGGTGGTGCCGAATAAGTATCCCGCCGTCTCGTTGGAACCGCCGGTCTGTGAGAGTGAATCAAGCGAGCTCCATCGCGGGGAGGTGGCCGCGGGGACTCACGAAGTCATCATCGATTCGCCGCGGCACCTCCGCGACTGGACAGAGCTACCTGTCGACTCCATTTCGGAGGTTTTGAGAGTGTATGCGGACAGACTGCGGCATGCCTACGAACATCTGAATCTGCCAGCGGCCCTGATCTTCAAGAATGTCGGCGTGCAGGGGGGTGCTTCGCTGGAACATGTGCATACCCAAATGATGGCGTTCCCCTTCGTGCCAGAAACACTAGATCAGGAGCTTCAGGCTGCTGTCGACTACAAATCTCGAAATATGAAGTGTCTCTATTGCGAGATTATCGCTGATGAACTCACTCATCGCCGGCGACTCGTACATGAAAACGACCACTATTTGGCTTTCTGTGCGTACGCAGGTCGCCAGCCCTATGAGAGTTGGATTCTTCCTAAGAAGCATGCTGGCAGTTTTACCGACTTTGCTGAACCGGCAGCTCTAGCAGAAACATTGCGAGCGGTGATTGTGCGCATCTCTGGAATTCTTCCCGCCCCGGCGTACAATCTCATTCTGCACACCGCTCCAATGGGTGACCCCCGCTCCGACACTTTCCACTGGCACTGGGAGTTGATCCCACGAAGCACTTCGCTAGCAGGACTCGAATGGGGAGGTGGCGTATTCATTAATTCCATATCACCGGAACGAGCGGCACGTACCCTGCTTGAGATAAACATCTGAGAAAATCCTGCCGATTCAGTAAACTGGGCTAACTTCGTTGGCTCTTTGCCTTGTACTGTTTATGCCGTGATTTGGCTCGTTAAAGCCCGATCATTCCCAATAGTTCAATGGGTTATGGCTAGCATTACATTCAAAGACCGGCAATCCTAGAATAGAACGAACAACCGTTAGCCAAGTTCACCTCGAACCCGCACATAGAATTCATCATGAACCAGCCCCTGCGACTTGTCCTGGTCCTCCACAATCACCAGCCCATCGGCAATTTCGATGGTGTGTTTGAGCAGGCCTATCAGGACAGCTATCTGCCGTTCTTGAATGTCTTCGAGCGTTACGAAAAGTTGCGCATAGCCTTGCACACGAGCGGTTCGCTCATGGAATGGCTCGATGCCAACCATCCTGAGTACGTCGACCGCTTGGCAAATTTGGTCAGCAAAGGGCGGATCGAAATTGTCGGAGGTGCTTATTTTGAGCCCATCCTGACGATGATTCCCTCGCGTGACCGTCGGGGACAGATCACTACTTATACCGAGTGGCTCCAACAGCGGCTTGGCGCCTCAGTGCGAGGCATGTGGGTCCCTGAACGAGTGTGGGAGCAGTCGCTTACTAGCGATCTAGCTCACTCGAATATCAATTACACAGTACTCGACGACTTCCATTTCAAGAATGCGGGGCTGACCACCGAGCAGCTTCACGGCTACTACGTCACCGAAGACGATGGCAATCTGCTCAATGTGTTCCCCGGTAGCGAGCAGTTGCGCTATCTGATCCCTTTTCAGCATGCAGACGAATCGATCAACTATCTTCGCTCTGTGGCCGAGCAACATCCGGGTGCGGTCGTCGTATTTGGCGACGACGGTGAGAAGTTTGGCACTTGGCCTGGCACGAAGGAGCACGTGTACGATCGAGGTTGGCTCGCCCAGTTCTTCGATGCCCTGAGTGCAAATAGCGACTGGCTCCAAGTGACAACTCCCGGCGAAGTGGTCCAGAATGTTCCACCGCTTGGCAAGCTCTACATTCCTGAGGGGAGCTATCGTGAGATGACCGAGTGGGCACTCCCGGCAGCGAAAATCAATGAGTATGAAGACTTGCATCACGATTTTGAGGAACAAGGTATCTGGCACCGCGTTGCACCCTTCGTGAAGGGTGGCTACTGGCGGAACTTTAAAGTGAAATACCCCGAAACCAATGTGATGTACTCTCGGATGCAGTTGGTAAGTCGGCGACTTGAACAACTCCTCAAGGAAGGTGCCCGCGGGGAACTGATCGATCAGGCGCGCTTGGAACTCTATCGAGGACAGTGCAATTGTAGCTATTGGCATGGGGCGTTTGGTGGCGTTTACCTGCCCCATTTGCGCAACGGAGTGTACCAGCACTTGATCGCAGCCGAGAATCTACTCAACCAGTACGAAAATCGTGGTTGGCAGCTCGATCAGCAATCGTGGGTCGAGATCGACGCAGCCGACTTCAACTTAGATGGCCGGCCAGAAAGCCGATTGGCGAACAATCGGTTGCTGCTCTTGGTCTCACCTGTCGAGGGGGGGCAAATTTACGAATTTGATGTGAAAACCATTTGCCACAACTTGCAGGCGACCCTCACACGGCGTCCCGAGGCCTACCATCGCAAAGTACTTAATGGCCCCAGTAATAGCCGCGACGACGTTGCCAGCATCCACGATCAGGTCGTCTTCAAGCAAGAAGGGCTCAACGAGCGATTGGGTTACGATACCTGGTCTCGGAATTCGCTCGTGGACCATTTCTACTCGGTACATGTCCCCCGCGAAGCGGTCGTAGCCGGCAATGCTGAGGAAATCGGCGATTTCGTCCATGGCCCCTACGAAGCCAAGCTCCGCCGCGCTGCGGGTCGGGTTCAGTTGCAATTGGCCCGCGAAGGGAATGTCGGAGGGAAGCGAATTCAGATCACCAAGGGGATTACACTCACCGATGAAGACTCTACGATTGAGATCGCCTACTTCGTAGAAAACCTACCAGATCAACACGAATTCCTCTTCGCCCCAGAGCTGAATTTCGCAGGCCTTCCCTCCGGAGCCGACGACCGCTATTTCTACAACGCGGAGAAACAGTCTCTCGGGCAGCTAGGAGGTCATCTCGATCTCACCGAAATCACTGATCTCGGCATGGTAGACGAGTGGCTAGGAATCGACGTCGGCTTAGCCTTTGATCGGCCCACGGCAATTTGGACCTACCCCGTCGAGACGGTCAGCCAGAGTGAAGGCGGATTTGAACTCGTGCATCAATCGGTCGCCGTCGTCCCCCACTGGCACCTAGTGCCCGACGCCAACGGTTGCTGGAGCGTGACGATGCGTCTCTCGGTCGATACGAGTGTTGCCGAAGGACGGATGATGGAAGCCGTGGTGGCGGCGACGGTGTAGAGCAGGGTGAAATTGCCTCTGCGCAACGCCCATTCCAACATTTAAGTTAGGGCAAATCCCCAGTAGTTGCCGCCCAGGATTATTCTTTGCAGAGAAATCTGCAGGTTATTGACACGCCCTCCTAAGTGCAGTAAACTCTGCACATTGAAAGGAGTGGCGTATGCCAAGTTTTACTCCGGGCGAGCTGGCCGTCATGCGCATCTTGTGGGAACAAGGTGAGCTCAAGCCAAGCGAAGTACAGCAGCGGTTCCCCGAACCAATCAAGAACCCCGCGCTTCGCTCTTATCTCAAAATCTTGCTTGAGAAGGGTCACGTGACCCGCCGCAAGGTCGGGAAAGCCTATCTCTATAAGGCAGTTACCCCTCGTCAAAAGGCCTTTCGTTCGACGCTCAGCGAACTAATCGAGACCTACTGCGAAGGCTCGGCAAAAAGCCTCGTAATGAATCTTATTCGGAATGAGAATCTCAGCGAGAAGGAACTCTTGGAACTGAAACAGTTGGCCGATCGTGGACCACCTAAAAAAGGCAAACGAAAATGAACGTTTTTATCCTCTCTTCTGTCGCCTCATCTCTCTTGATGCATTCGCTACTGCGAATCACCCTGGTCCTTACTTGTGCGTGGATCGCCCATCGATTGCTCTCGGATCATAATCCAAGCTGGCGAATACTCGTCTGGCGCGTCGCTTCGGTTGGGATCCTCTGTTTGGTCGTTTTCAGCGTGCAGAAACCTCTTTTCACATTGTCACTGCTTCCTCGAATCCAAACTGATTCGATGACGTTGATTGCACGAACAAATGACTATGCTCCCGTAGAACCTATGGCTTCGCAACTTAAAACCGATGAAACTCGCTCTGACCATGCCCGTCGTGTTCCGTCTGATGAGCCAGATGCTCGAGTTCCCATGGTTGAATCTTCAAACATGGCATCAGAAGTGCAGTCAGCGAAACAAGATGCTCAACCCTCTCAGCAGCAAACCAAGAATGTCAAGCAAAAGGCACGCATTTGGGTTTCTCAATTCTCATGGTTACTCATCGTTTGGGTGCTGGGAATTGCCTGGGGAGTTGCTCGCCTGCTCGTTGGGATAGCCCACGTCAAACAGATTAGTCGCACCTCTACAGATACCCCAGCATGGGTGAAGAACAGCCTCCAATCGTTAATGAATGGCGAGTTAAATGCGTCCTCGTTTCAGTTGCGGTGTACTCGAGCATTTACCTCGCCATGCACCGTGGGATTCTTCCAGCCAACCATATTGCTGCCTGAAGATCTATGCAATCACTCTTGCCGAGAAGAACTGTTGTCGGCCCTGGCCCACGAACTGGAGCACATCCGTGGCAATGATCTTCGCTGGAACTTTGCGATTCACGGAATGTCCATCGTGTTGTGGTTCCATCCGCTTGTCTGGCGCATCCGACTCGCCCATGCTGATGCTTGTGACGAGCGTTGTGATTCCTATGCCGCGCGGTCACTACCCGATCCCTGCCAGTATGGGCCAACCCTGGCTCGGATGGCTCTGAGAGCTGCCGAACCAACAGCGCCTTTGGTACTGACCATGGCCCGCCAATCTTCGATCAGTCGCCGCATTGCCGCACTCGAAAAAGGGATCGGGAGACTTCCAGTCCCCCGTTGGCAGACATCGCTAGTCTTCTCGACCGCATTCTTTTTCGTGCTATGCCTCGCCCAGGTGGGGATCAATCGATCGCAAGCAGTCGCCACACAAGCTGCCACTGAGGAAGCACCCGAAAAGAATGAACTCGCCAAGATTCCCAAAGCGGGATTTGACATTTATGGCGATCCCTTGCCGCAGGGCGCCATCGCTCGATTAGGGACGCTTCGCTACCGTCATCCTGGCTGGTATAAACACTGCGCCTTCCTACCTGATAATGAAACCTTTGTGGTGGGTACAGACGACAATACAGTTCGGTTCTGGGATGCCCGCTCAGGAAAGATGGTGGATGAATTGGACTTCGGTGAAGATCGATTCGTTACCTTCTGTTTGTCCCACGATGGAAATCGACTTGCCACTTTGTCTCGTTCCCATCGCCCTAATCCACTAAATCGCAAAGATAAAGAGAATCTGATTATCTGGGATAGCCATTCGAGACAATCGATAAAGCGGATTTCATGGACCGAAGAGGGACGCGGTATTTCAACCCTAGCCTTCTCACCTAGTGGAGAGTCTATTGCAGCAGCAGCCAGAGATGGCACGGTAAGTCTATGGGAGATTGAATCTGGCATTGAGGAGATAAAGCAAGAGACAATCAAGGGTGGTGAAATCGAATCGATGGTATTTTCCCCGAGTGGAGAAGTTATCGCCGTCGCCAGTCAATTCGGTGTAAAGCTCTTTAACCTTTGGACTAAGGAGAATGGTCGCCCTTTGCCGGGATTGCCTCATGGGGGCCAAGTAGTAGAGTTTTCCCCCGATGGAGCTATGCTTGCCGTGGGAAGTGACTACAACTTTGCCGCCAGTCTCTACGACGTGCAATCTGGTGAACTCCTCCGCCAACTGCATGGCAAACGTAAGGATTATTATCGAGAGCAATTGTGCTTTTCGTCGGATGGAAGCACCCTCATTGTGCCGGCCCGAGAGGCCCACGCGGTTGAGTTTTTCGACGTCGAATCCGGGGAATTGCAGAACTCCTTGGATGCGGGAATCATTCAGCCGCGCGCAGTGACAATATCGCCCGATGGCAAGCTGCTAGCGTGCGTCGGCTCGGAAGATGCCATCGTCGTCTGGGACTTTGAAACAGGTGAAACACTCAGTGACAGTTTCATTGGACATGAAGAAGATCCCCACGAGTTATTGTTTAATCGCGATGGACAAGAATTAATTACGGGGAGCGTGGATGGCTCGATTCGCATCTGGGATGCTGCCACGGGGCGACAAATTCGCAGACTTAGTCATGAACACTGGGTAGCCGGGCTGGCACTTTCACCAGACGACAAATGGATCCTTTCTTGTAGTTTGGATGAGACCGTTCGCTTGTGGGACTTCGCTACGGGCAAGGAGCGCTATCGCCTTCCGGGACATGGCCGCGTTGGCGGCAATAGCACCACGGCAGTCGCATTCTCCGCTGATGGCAAAAAATTCTATTCATTCGGTATCGATCTGTTTTTGCGCGCTTACAGCACAAAGACCGGGCGCATCTTGGAAGAGTTTGCTATTCGGCCCAGTGGCATGAAGATCGCAGAGAATGAGGCTGGAACTGTCAAGGAGCGCATTGGAGATCCATTTAGCGAAGAACAGATAGACCAAGCTATTCTGTCTTCAGGTACATCGCTCTTGGCTGTGAGTGGACGACGAAAGAGCATCATCTATTTCTTCGATACGAAAACTGGGCAAGAAGTGAATACGTTCCATGCTCAAGACAGGCTCATGAGATACGTTGTCTCGCCAGCGCACAATCTGCTGGTGACGATTGAGCAGAGTACCAAGGTCGGTGCCCAGCCAAACGCACGTCCCCTGCGAACCTATTTCTTGCGTAAGGTGAATCTCGATACCAAACAAGTCGTTCAAGAGATCGAATTGGCCGAGTCCTTCGCCAGTGCATTGACGTTGTCTGAAGACGGCAAGCTATTGGCCTTATGCCAATCGGATCCAAACTGGTCGCCCATCTCAAAGCAATGGATCGATGTCTACAGCGTCGACGACTTGAAACCACAGGCGCGAGTACCTGGGTTTAAGAATCAAGTCGTCCGCATAGAGTTCTCCCCAGATAACTCTCAACTCGCGACAAGCCAACGTGATTCCACGGTTCTGATCTGGAATCTGAAAGAATTTGAATTCAATACGGGAATAACGCGGATAAATCAAAGCCGTCCACAGCTCTCGATGGCAGGCTTGAACTCAAACCACTCTGGGAGTCACCCATGAACGCAGTTCGACTCACGTGCCTTTACCTCTTGATTGCAGTTGGCATCCCCGCCACGGCCCTCGCAGAAGATGTTCCCCCCGTCTATGGAATGCAATTCTCGCCCGATGGCAAACTCCTGGCGGCGATCACCAGTTCCTCCAGCCCACCCGGGCCGCTCGTGTTGTGGAATGTCGATGATTGGAGCATCGCCAAGACGGTGGTCTTGCGGAGGGGCGGGCTGGACCTCGATTTCTCTCCCAATGGTGACAACATCGCCTATTGTACGAAAAAAGGTGTTGTTGGAATCCTGGACGTGGCCACGGGAGAAATGATCCGCGAGTTCGGGGCGAACGATGAGAGGTTGAACTGCGTCGCATTCACGCCGGATGGAAAAACTCTGGTCACAGCGGGTGAGGACACCAGTATCTACCTGTGGAACGCGAAGACGGGAGAGCAGGTCGGCAAGTTTGCGGGACAATCCGGGAAGATTCACAGCTTATCCGTCTCTCCCGACGGTCGTAGCCTGCTTTCGGTCGACGAAGACAGGAGGGTCATTCTGTGGGACCTTTCCACACAAAAAACCAGACAGACATTCGAGCCCAGCGAACTTCATGTACGTGGAGGCTTATTCTCGAGCGATGGCGAGTTCATTCTGACTTCGCAGAATGACGGGACTACGCGTATTCGCAAACCCAGCACGGGGGAGTTGCGCGCGCGACTCCGACCAGGGAGCTATTCGGCAAACATTACAAGTGACAATCATCTTGTTGCGACGTCCAGTTATGGAAATGAAGTCCACATTTTTGCCGTCGATCTGGAAGATCCCTCTCCTGAAGTGCGCGAGACTTTGGACGACTTGCTCTCGAGATTCCTGGATGAGAATTACGAGGTTCGCCAGCATGCCGCCCAGGAGATTGTTGCCATGGGCATGATCGCCGTCCCACTGTTGCGCGAAGCAATGCACTCTGAAGACGCGGAGATTCGGGTTCGTGCGCGTAGCCTCAGAGAGCAATTGCTCTCCCCAGAGCCAATTGCAGAACTCACCGGCCACAAAAAGACGGTGCAAGTCGTCGATTTCTCTCCCGACGGCAAACTACTCGCCACGGGCGATTGGGAAGGAAAAATCAAAGTGTGGGACACGACGACTTTCCAAGAAGTCGTGAACCTCGAATTGCCTTTCCCGAAAGGTGAACGATAGGAACAATCATTCTGGCTTGACTACCAACGGATGCTGGAGCGTGACGATGCGTCTCTCGGTCGATACGAGTGTTGCCGAAGGACGGATGATGGAAGCCGTGGTGGCGGCGACGGTGTAGAGCACTAATTGAAACAACTGCACCGCTTATGCAGGGCCAATGACTTTTCCATAGTGGGTGTGATGCGTAGTATTGCTGGAGTTTAACGGAGTTTTTCTTTTCCTGCTGCTATCACGGAGGTTTTGCTTTGAAACCCGCACCCGCGGGGAACTTGCTGACGTTTTTGTCACAGGTTCCCGATCCTCGCGGGCGCCAGGGACGTCGCCATCCTTTAGAGGCCATGCTGGCCTCGGTCGTTTGCGCCATGCTGCAAGGCGCTCGGGACTATGCTGCTATTGCCGAGTGGATCCACTATCAAGAGGTGGAGCTTAATCACACCTCAGGCTTCACGCGAACGCCGCCCAAAGAAGGAGCCTTTCGCAAACTGCTGATGGTCCTTTCGCCCACGCATTTCGCGCGTGTGCTAGCGGATTGGGCCAAGTATTGTCTCGGAGTGTACACCGAAGAGTCGCTCGAAGCGGTGGCAATGGACGGAAAAACTTTGTGCGGCACACTCCAACGGCTCCGTGCCCACACCTGGAAAACTCAAAAATTATTCGCAAAACTGGGCATTGTGAAAAAGTGAGCGGCCCTGCCCCTGCAAACAGGAGAACTGCAAAGTCCGTTTACTTGCCGTTTGGCAGTCACCGCTGCCTCAAAAGTCTAGGCAACCCGCGTAGCGCATCCTGGGGGGTATCATGTTACAATTAGTGCAACTGCGGAACCAATTGTCCGCTGTCTCCGCCACCTCTTGATTCAAAAGTACACTCTCTTGCGTAAAACTTGGATTCTCATCATTGCATTGGTTGCCGGTCAAATCACGAGCAGCCAAGTGCTCGCACAGCTCCCAGTGGCTACTGGGCGGCAATTCAATCTGAGTAATGCGGCGTGGAAAATTTTTATACCCAGCAGCTATCAGCATCGCCCCGGTGACGTAGCAGACTTATTGGTTCACTTTCACGGTGACCCGCAGACGGTTTGGAATAATGCCCTCTATGCCAAACTGAATTCAATCGTGCTGACGGTGAACTACAGTGGGTTGTCGAGCGCATATTCAGGGCCGTTTGCCAACAGCAATCTTTTCGGGTCAATTGTCAACGAAGCACTTTCTGTAGTACGATCGCAACAAGATTTCTCCAACACCCTTGCGTGGGATGAGTTGGGGGTCTCGTCTTTCAGCGCCGGCTACGGAGCAGTCCGTGAGATTCTCAAAAGCGCGAACTATCGCAATAGTATCGACGCCTTGCTGGCAGCTGACTCACTTTATGCCACGACCGCGGGCGACGGCACTCCGCTAGATTCTCAGATGGTCGACTATAAGACATTCGCCAGTCTCGCGCAGGCTGGCAGCAAGACCTTTCTCTTCAGCCATTCGCAGGTGTTGACCTACACGTATGAGAACACCATGGAAACCGGCAATGAACTGTTGCAGCATTTGGGCGCGACAGCAACAGCGGTGAACGAAAGTGGTCTAGGCACTCTTGATTTTTATCGCACTGCAGAAAGTGGCAATTTTCGACTGTGGGGTGCCTTGGGCGCAGATGCGGATTCACACCTTGAACATCTGCGCTACATTGGCGAATTCTTTAAAGAACTACCGCTGGCCAAGCTGGCAGCCCCAGGCGATTTCGATCACGACGGTGACTTCGATGGTCACGACTTAATTGCTTGGCAACGCAACCCAGGCATTGGGAATCTGGTCGATTGGCAAACAAATTACGGTACAGTGGTACCTTTCACAGCAATTTCGGCTCCGGTGCCGGAACCCAATTCTTTGATTATAATTCTGGCAACGTCTATGCTTTTGAAGACGCGATTCGCTCTGCCGAGCAGTACTCGACGGACGCGGCGCGGCTAACCAAGCGGGCGCGTCGCGGGAATTGAGAATTATACTCCTGGGAAACCGCTGGTCGACGTTTTTCGCAGAATTTGATAATATATCCTGCACCAAGACAGCCCGCGCCAGCGGGTACCTGCCCCATATAGCTGTATGATTGCAGCAATTCGCACGATCTCCGGTTCCGTTGCTTAGGTAAGCAATCGAACTCCCTCTGTGATCGATCGCGGCGACGTCGCTTGCAACCAATACGAACACAAATTCTTACAAGCCAATTATTCAAGGAGTGAAGAAATGTCTTCCCTGCGATCGATCCTCATGGCACTGTGGATACTCTCGTTTCCTGCGTACGCGGCGGCACAAGATTCCGCGAAGGAAAAGGAAGAGGCAACCCCAGATTACACCGCGGTCACAACTATCGATCCCGAGATTCCTCTCGACCAGCTCGAAATCCTGGTAAAGCCGCTGACCAAGGGGGAGCTCGTAGTCGAGTCCGATGCATGGTTCGATCTCTTGCGGAACAAGGCTCGTCACATTGCTGCGGTTCGTTTGGGAGTGAAGAAGACTAACGAAGCGCTAGACACCAACGATGCTCAAGCCGCAAAGACGTCGGTGGAAGTTGCCAAAGAGATTACCGATACTGTTGAAACTGAGGCAATAGAGTCGGAGCAGAAAATCACGGATGCGGCCCAGGAAAGCTTAGGGCTCGATGTCAAAACGTCTGAGGGATCGGTAGACGAAGGGCAAGATACAGAAGCGGGAAATGGCGATTCAGCTACTGATGTCAAAGAGGAATTGCTGGAAGACATTACCGTTCTGCAAAGTGAGAGGACGGCGCTTAGCGATCGTTTGGAAGTGGTCCTGAATTCACTCGCAGCCAAAGGGGGGGATGTGGATGAATATCGCACCTACGCCACGTCGGTGTCTGGAATCGATCTGGACACCTCCGACGCCTGGTCCGCCTGGCATGGAATTACCGGTTGGTTGGCATCCAAAGAGGGGGGGCAACGACATGCTTGGAATATTGCCAAATTCCTGCTGATCCTGCTTATCACCTATTTGGTCGCAAAATTTGTCGCGGCGATCGTTTACTGGTTGTTGGAACGCAAGGTTAGTTTAAGCCAGCTTGCCGAGCAGTTGATTGCCAGTTCCATCAAAAACTTGATCATGCTGGTGGGTTTTGCCATCGCTCTGACGGCCCTGGAAGTTGATATCACACCGATTTTGGCAGCGATCGGAGCAATGGGTTTGGTTGTTGGCCTGGCACTGCAAGGTACGTTGAGCAACTTCGCGAGTGGCCTGATGATCTTGATCAATCGCCCCTTCGATATTGGCAACGTTGTCACAGCCGGAGGGGTGACTGGAACGGTAGATCAGATGAACTTGGTTTCGACCAAGTTTCGCACATTCGACAATCAAACGATCTATGTGCCCAACAATGAGATTTGGAACAACGTTATCACCAACATCACTGCCAACGACACACGGCGCGTCGATTTGGAGTTTGGTATTGGCTATGACGATGATTTCGAAGAAGCGGAGAAAATCATCCGAGAGGTGGTAGATAACCATGAGTTAGTGCTAGACGATCCCGAACCGGTCGTCGTCACCCATGCCCTAGCAGATTCGTCGGTCAACATTGTGTGCCGTCCTTGGGCGAATACCAGCGACTACTGGCAAGTGAAGACAGACGTGACGCGTGAGGTGAAGCGGCGATTCGATCAAGCGGGGATTTCGATACCCTATCCACAACAGGACGTGCATATGTATACGGTTGGTGCGGGGGTTTAGCAGGGGGACCGCTAAGCCGCAAGGGGCTATTCGAGGACCTGCTTGTCTTCTAGGAGTCGCGCACGGAGTTTTGCATAGTCGATTTCCTGCACGGGTGCGCTTTCGTCGATAGCATGCGCTGCGGCCGTGGCAGCACTTTGGCCTAGAACCATGAAGACTGGCTCCATTCGGATCGAACCATAGGCGATATGACTTGCAGAAAGGCAGACAGGCACTAGCAGGTTCGTACACTCAGGTTTCTTAGGCACGATGGAACCATAGTCAACCGGATACGGCTCAAACCCGTGGACCTGGACGTCCCCTTCATTGCGAACGTTGCCCTCATCAGTGACATAACGCTGGACATGGTGCGAATCCATTCCATAGGCTCCCATCCCGACCGATTTATCGGTGACTGTTTTACCTTGGCAGTTAGCTTGGGTCATCACATAGGGGCCGATCATTCGGCGGGCTTCACGAACATAGAGCTGATGGGGCCAATTGCTGCTATCCACAAACTCGTCCTTGGCCAAACCCCACTTCGAGGTCGAATGACGTAATTCTTCCGGAACCCGAGGATCATTGGCCAGGAACCACATTAATCCTTGCTGATAAGTCTTGTGGTCGTCGAAGATCCGCTGACGAGTAGCATAGTCTCCCTCGGGATAGTCATAGTTCATCCCTATGTTGTCTGTGGAAAACGGACCACAGTTGTTCGAGTCGGTTTTTCCATTGGGCATACGCGTCGTGGTAAAGTAGCCTTGAGGATGCTTATTTGCTCCAGCCTGGATCGTGCGGAGCAGTAATTCGTACCGCATGGGGTCGTAGCCAGCGGGCTTAGGAAAGGGAACACGATTTGCTTCGACATCGGTCAGACACATGCGGAAGCAATAGGCTTGAATGCGATCGTCGCCAGATCCCTGTTCACCCGGACTTCCGGGATGAACTCCTGGCAACAGTCCGCTTGTGGGGTCGGCCGGTTCAAGATACGGATCGACAGGTCCATCGAATTGGTGAAACTTATCCTGTGCGATCTGTACTCCATTGAGTGTTTCGTTGTATTTACTATTCGGCTCGCGTCCTGTCGTATACGTAACATTGGCGGCTGCGAGGAGGTCTCCCTCGTAGGTCGCATCGATGAACATCTTCGCGCGATAGGAGTTGCCAGAAAGCATCTTGATCGAAGTAATACGACCCTCTTCCCTCGTCACCCCTTGGCCAGGTGTGCGATCGAGCCACTCGTCGCGATGCACTTCGAAAGGGTTGTCGGCTATGAAATCTTCGAATGTTTGCTCGGCAACATGAGGTTCGAAGGTCCATGATTCGTCCTGACCATAGTGCTTGCCAACGCGCTGGTAGAACTCTCGAGCCAAGCCGCCAATTGCCATCTTGTTGCCGATGTCTGTCGCACCCAGGCCACCACTGGAGAGACCGCCAAGATGTTTGTCGGGTCCTACCAGGATCACCGACTTGCCCATGCGCTTGGCTTGGACAGCGGCCATGACTCCAGCGCTGGTGGGGCCATAGACAACGATGTCATACTCTGTAGCGGGTTCTGTTGCCTTGGTTGTAAGGAAACAATGTGAAAAAGTGAAAATGAAACTCAAGAGAAATAAACGCATCGAATTCTTTCCTCGCTTAGCGGAGTGGAAATCACTGTCGGACAGGATAATATCGCTTATGAACAATGCCTTCAAGAACTCGAGCAATAGGTGTTGCAATTGCAGTAGCCATGGTGGTCTCAGTGGGAACACTCACAATTAAACATTGCCCCAAAAAATCGCAATAATCCCGAACTCTGGTCACTTGAGACTCTAAGTATTCTTCATGCTCTAACCATTTGCGAAACAACGATTTCAGCTTAACAATGCCCCTTGTACACGACCTTGCTTCCGGACGTTGTCTAATTGCTCGTGGGCTGCGATACTCTAAGTATGTGGCCAGATCGCGAGGATACCGAACTACTAATTTCCGCTGCCCGAGAGGGGGATGACGGGGCGATCAACCAATTGTTGGATCGGCATCGTACCTCGGTGAGGCGGATGATTGATCTGCGCATGGACCAGATGATCAAGCGGCGGGTCGATGCGAGCGATATCGTACAGGAGGTGATGATCGAGGCCAATCGACGCTTAAGCGATTATCTGGCAAACCCAGTCATGCCGTTTCATTTATGGCTGCGGCAAATGGCTAAAGATCGGTTGATTGATGCCCACCGTCGCCATCGGGGAGCTGCCCGGCGCAGCCTTGACCGTGAGCAGCCGCTAGCCTCCGCTGCGAGCAACGAATCTTCGTTCGATTTGCTCACCCAGCTTAGCGATCAAGAACTCACCCCTGCAGCAGCCGCGACTTGGCAAGAGTTGCAATTGCGATTTCAGCAGGCGTGCGGGCAACTTGAGGAACTCGATCAAGAAATCGTCTACTTGCGGCATTTCGAACATCTCTCTAATAGCGAGTCTGCTCAGGCACTTGACCTCTCACCCCAAGCTGCAAGCATGCGCTACCTGCGTGCGATGCGTCGACTGAGGGAACTGATGGATGGCTCGGACAAATCGCCATGACCCTCTCTGCCGCCGAACAGCATGACATCAAGCTTGCGGAGATTCTAACTGAGCTTGCCGACCACGGTCCCGCCGAGCGTCCAACCCTAGCGGAGTTGACGGCGACTCATCCGGAATTTGCCAATGATCTTCGCCAGTTGTGGGGAACTGCCATGCTGGTGGATGCGGTCGCGCACCTTTCACAGTCGGACATTACTCCGCTGATGACTCCTCAGATGATCCTGGAAATGCAGCCTCCAAATGAGTTGGGTGACTTTGAGCTGCTCGAAGAAATTGGTCGTGGCGGAATGGGAATCGTATACCGTGCGTTGCAAAAAACCTTGCGACGCGAAGTAGCGTTGAAGCTGATTCTGCAGGGTGCCCAGGCGTCACCCATGGAAAAGGCTCGATTCCAAGCAGAGGTGGCCGCCGCGGCCCGTTTGGAGCACCCGAATATTGTCCCCATCTACGAAGTCGGAGAGAGTGATGGTTGGCAGTATTTTGCTATGCAACTAATTGAAGGCCAGACACTGTCCAACCGGATCACATTGGGACCAGTGCCCGAAGACGAAGCCGTTCGCCTGATGTTGACAATTGCCAGAGCAATTGCCTATGCCCACAGTCGGGGTGTGATTCATCGTGACCTCAAACCGGCCAATATCTTGCTCGACGAAGTAGGTATGCCGCATGTAACCGACTTTGGATTGGCAAAGCATGTCGCATCCAGCTCATCGTTGACGCAATCGGGAACGATTCTTGGCACACCTTCCTTCATGGCGCCCGAACAAGCCGACGGTGGGAGAGGTCAGGTTGGGCCGCTCAGCGACGTCTATAGCATGGGTGCAATTCTCTATTCACTGCTCACAGGTCGGGCACCATTTCAAGGAACTTCTCCTGTCGACACCATGCTGATGGTACTGGAGCAGGACCCCTTGCCGCCGCGGTTGTTGAACCGGCGGGTCAATCGCGATCTCGAAATGATCACACTCAAATGCCTTCAGAAGCCGTCCGATCTGCGTTATCCATCTGCTGAGGCACTGGCTGACGATTTTGAAGCATTTCTTGAGGGGGATTCGATTGCCGCCCGGAGTGGGCGGCTCACGGACATTGTAGCCCGCGTGTTTCGCGAGACCCACCATGCAACAGTGCTAGAGAATTGGGGTGTGTTGTGGATGTGGCACGCACTGGTTCTGCTGGTGATGTGCCTCGTGACCAATTGGTTTTACTTGGAGCGAACCAACTGGCCAGTGATGGCGGGTCCTTGGCCCTATTTGGCTTTGTGGGGTGGAGGCATCGCGGTGTGGGCGCCAATTTTTTGGGCCTTGCGACATCGAGCTGGCCCTGTGACAGCGGTCGAACGGCAGATTGCTCATGCCTGGGGCGGAAGTATCGTAGCGGTTGTCTTGTTGTTCTGGGTCGAAGCCTTACTGAAACTGCCGATACTGACTTTGTCACCCGTGTTAGGGTTGATCAGCGGAATGGTATTCGTGGTGAAGGGCGGGATTCTCGCGGGGAGTTTCTATTTCCACGCGGCGGCCCTCTTTGCCATGTCGATAGTGATGGCCATCATGCAGCGACTCCATTTCGAGTACGGCATATCGGTTTATGGACTGGTGTCCGCAGCGACATTTTTCATCCCCGGTTGGAAGTACTACCGCCAGAGCCGCCGAAATATGGCGGTGCCAAAGTGAGCCCCTAAGTTCACGGGACGAAAAAGAATCGGGCGCGCGCTCGAATGGCTATCGATTTTGCTTGGGCTGAGTCGGAGGAGCAAAATAGTTGCCGGTGTTCATATAGGCGCCAAACTGCATGAATCCTGAACCGTGCCCAGTTGGGGCCAGCTCATCATCGCCCGTGATCGAGTAGGGTCCCTGTGCAGCAACCTGATTGAGTTTCTTCTGCTGAATGTACTGCTGTTGAGCAACCCGCTGATTGATACGCTCCTGCTGTTGCTGGGGCCTCACGATATTGTAGTAGTCGGTAGACGTCGTGGAAAATGGATTATTCAAAGCATTGGTCAACGTCAAGTAAGGGCTGACCGCTGGCCCACGGTCAACGCCGGCAAATGGCTTGCGTTTCTGGGACATATCGTTGAGATAGCTTGGAGCATACGTCTGCCTATTGACTCCTTGTACGCCTGTTGGCCTAATGGCACGACTAATAGCACGTTGTTGAACTCGTTCTACTGTGTAATTCTCCATACTGTTTCGATTGTATAATGAATTCAACCTAGCATTTGCATATTGGGCATGGAGAGCCTGAGTACTAAACACCATAAGTGACAAAGAAAAAAGAACCGCGATTGAAATCTGCTGCTTGGACATGACTCATTTCCTGGATAACAAATTGAATACTTTGCTTCTCACTACTCTCAATGGTAGGTAATAAAGGCAAACGAGACAACTAAATCACTTCTCCGATGCCACAGAACTGCTCAAGTTTAGCTTATGGTGAGCCTCCATTGGAAAGCAACTTTTCCCGGAAATAGTGGGATAAATCCGCATAATCGGTACGGCTATCCCAAAAAGCGGAAAGCACTGTTCATCAAGTGAAACCGCGAGACGATTCGCCTATCGCGAGATTTCCTTGCTCAAGACTGCCGACACCCAATCGGAGTGATTCAGATACCAGCCGACCGTTTCTCGCAGTCCCAAATCAAATTTGATTTGGGGCTGCCAAGACGTCTTAGAACGTAACACACTTGCATCGACGGCATACCGTCGGTCGTGTCCGGGGCGATCGATGACGTGGGCAATCAACTCCCTGCGAGACGATCTATCGTCTAAGAATTCGTCGACCAAATCGCAAATCGTGGCCACAACTTCTAGATTCTGCAGGCACTGGTTTGCACCCACAAGATAACGCTCCTCAGGCTGAGCCTGATCGAGAATCGCCAGCAGTGCTCGACAGCAATCTTCGACATGCAGCCAATCTCGCTCGTAAAGCCCGTCGCCGAAAACGGGTAAAGGCTCCCCGCGCGCTGCCGCGAGAATCATACGGGGAATAAGTTTCTCAGGGTGTTGTCGAGGGCCATAGTTATTGCTGGGATTTGCGGTTACGACTGGTAATCCGTATGTCTTGCCAAAGGAGCGTGCCAGTAATTCCCCGGCGGCTTTCGAAGCAGCATAAGGAGAATTGGGAGCGAGCAGGCTCATTTCTGTGAACTGCTCTCCCGGCTGAGCGGTGCCAAAGACTTCATCGGTCGAGACGTTGAGAAAACGAAAAGCCGCGCGGTCATCAGTGGGAAGTTTTTGCCAATAATCGGTCACTGCTTCCAATAGCACACAAGTTCCGAGAACGTTGGTCGTAGCGAAACTCGGAGGGTCTGCAATCGATCGATCAACATGCGATTCTGCAGCAAGATGGATAATCGCTTGGGGGCGATGATCTCTTAAAGTTTGCGCCACTAATTCCCGGTCAGAGATGTCCCCCACAATGAGCGTATGGCGAGGATCTTCCAGGACTTCGGAGAGCGATTCACGATGACCCGCATAGGTGAGTTTATCAAGATTGATGACAGTAAGAGTGGTATCACGAAGGCAAGAGCGTACCAGGGAACTGCCGATGAAGCCGGCACCTCCGGTTATCAAAATAGTATGATCTGAGCGAGACATGAGTTTAAGAGTATAAGGATTTTCCTCAAGAAGCGAGCTACTCCATTATCCCTCGTTTCTTGGCGGAGAGGCGCTTCTGCTGAAAAAACTTGGTTAGCAATCGACCGCAATCTTCAGACAGGACCCCTGCAACCACTTCGACACGGTGATTTAGTCTCGCATCCTCCAAGAGTTGATACAGACTGCGAACTGCACCAGCCTTAGGGTCGGGAGCACCGTAGACGACTCGCGGGATACGGGATTGTAGAATAGCACCTGCACACATAGGGCACGGCTCCAAAGTGACGACCAGAGTGCAGGCTTCTAATCGCCAAGCCTCAACGGCCGATGCTGCTTGTGTGATAGCAATCATCTCGGCGTGGGCGGTCGGATCGCGGAGTTGCTCACGCTGATTGTGAGCGGCGGCGATTACTTGCCCGTTGTGTACGATCACTGCTCCGACAGGGACCTCATCGGCTGAGGCCGCTACGGAAGCCTCTGCTAGTGCTAGCCTCATTAATCGCTCGTCTTCGGCTCGCTGAATCTCTTGAAGTTCTTGTGCTGTCATGCGATTGCTATTGATCTAGTCGACGGCGGATGGAGAGGGGTGCAATGAGTTTAACCATCGGCTTCTGTCGACGGCGAGGAGGAAGGGCGAACTCGTCTGGTCCAATATACGTAGGAAAGTCCTCACAACCATTCTTTGGAAACCCTTTTCATTGCCCGGAAAATCGAGCGAGTTTTTCCCACCGGCGGCAACCGTCTGCTACAATACCTTGTTGGAAACCTCTCATGCAACAACAGACTACCACCATGCAGCGAATTCAATGGGCGGCATCTCTGGCCCGCCGAGCTACCTTTTTGTGCCTTGTTGTCATGTTCATTGGCACTCATCTTCCCGGAAATGCTGCTCCTAGTGTTCAATATCACGACAAGCTGATTCACTTCTTAGCATATACAACGCTGACTTTTGGTATCTTGGCAAGTTGGGAATTGAGCACTGGACCGTTACTGCCGATTCATTATTTCGTCGTCTGGCTCGCAGCGACACTCTACGCGGCGATAGATGAAATCACACAAATACCCGTGGGACGCACTTGCGATGGTCTGGACTGGCTGTGCGACGTACTTGGAATCGTTGTTGGGCTAACCTTGTTTCGCTGTCTACGTCCGCTCATCTACCGATTCTTGCTGCGCGGTGATGCCTCTACACCAACTCTCTAGTGAACGACTTTCAATAGTTCGGCGTCGGGGCACGATAGTCTTCTAGCCGAATCGTGTGAAACCACTTGATCGTTTCAGCCAAACCCTCGCGGAGTGGCACCTTGGGTTCCCACTTCAAGTGCTTTTTGGCAAGAGTAATGTCTGGCTGTCGACGGGTGGGGTCATCGGCAGGCAAGGGCCTCTCGACAAGTTTGGATTTCGAGCCCGTGATTTCGATAACCAAGTCGGCCAACTCACGAATCGTAAACTCGCCAGGATTGCCAAGATTGATCGGTCCTATGCAGTCTTCGGAACCATCCATCATGCGAATGATCCCTTCGACGAGATCATCACGATAACAAAACGAACGAGTCTGAGCCCCATCGCCAAATATGGTAATATCCTCACCCAGTATTGCCTGACGAATGAAGTTCGATACCACGCGGCCATCGTAAGGATGCATCCGGGGGCCGTAGGTGTTGAAGATGCGCACAATGCGAATATCGACGTTGTTGCGGCGATGATAGTCCATGAACAGCGTCTCGGCTGCTCGTTTGCCTTCGTCATAACAGGCGCGAGGGCCGATCGGATTGACCGATCCGCGATAGTCTTCAGTCTGGGGATGAACTTCAGGGTCCCCGTAGACTTCACTGGTGGATGCCTGCAGGACGCGAGCATTGCATCGCTTGGCCAAGCCGAGCATGTTGATCGCCCCCATCACAGAGGTTTTCATCGTCTTGATGGGATTATACTGATAGTGTCCCGGCGAAGCGGGACAGGCGAGGTTGTAGATCTGGTCTACTTCGAGAAAGATCGGGTGGGTAAGATCATGCCGCAGCAGTTCAAAGTTCGGTTTGTCAAGCAAATGGGCCACATTGGACTTCTGACTGGTAAAGAAATTGTCGAGGCAGATCACATCGTGGCCCGCTTCGACCATCCGCTCGCAAAGGTGTGAGCCCAGAAATCCTGCCCCACCGGTTACTAAAATTCGCTTGATTGTCGACATGCTGGCTCGATTTTCACTAAATCAGATAATTGTTGTGGGTGGAAACTAGATAGCGTTAGAGTGACTATTCTAAATGACGAATTACGAATGACCAAGGTGGGTCGAGGCTAGAGGTTGGAGGTTAGAGGGTAGGAAACTAGAATGTTCCTCTACCCAACCACTAAACACCAGCTGCCGACCCCCTATGCCACTTGCTGATCAATGGACCACTATCGACGTTGCTGGGCATCCGTGCCATGTTTTCAAGCCTAGCAAGGTTTCTCCCCATGGGTACACGATCCTGTACCTGCATGGAAGTAGTGTCGAGAACCTGGCAGATCATCCACGGGTTACCCGGCAGCTGGAACAGCATGGCCTGCGGGCCATTGCTCCGGTGACAGGGGAGACCTGGTGGTCGGATCGGATTGCTGAAGCGTTTGATACTGAGATCAGCGTAGAGAAGTATCTGCTCGGCAAGGTATTGCCCTTTGCTGCGGAGAGTTGGGACTGTCGACCGCCACAGATTGCGCTCTTAGGGGTCAGCATGGGAGGGCAGGGCGCGCTTCGACTCGCATACAAATATCCCAACTTATTTCCCACCGTGGCGGCTTTTTTTCCGGCGATCGATTTTCAGAAGAAAATCGACGAGGGAGACCCGACGCTATCACGCATGTATCGCGACGCCGAGGATGCCCGGCAAGACACGGCAACACTGCATATCCATCCCCTGAACTGGCCCCGTCATCAGTGGTTTTGCTGTGACCCCGACGACGTGCGATGGTGGGATTCAGCAGACCGGCTGCGGATGAAACTTTATTCTCTGGGTGTGCCACACGAATGTGATCTGGAAACCCAAGCTGGCGGCCACACTTGGAAGTATGTAGCACGCATGGTGGAGCCAGCGTTTGAATTCCTAATGCGGAGTTTGGAGCAAGAGCGTTTGCGGGTCGTGTAGTCTCTTTGTAGCCCTCGCCGGAAGGCGGGGGTGTTCGACGCTTCTTGGACCATGGCCTTCCGGCCAAGGCTAGCAAGGAAGTGAATCGCTGCTACTTACTTGGGAAGCCGCTGAATTGGCCGCGACCTACGCCGGTGGCTTTCCACTCGTCGGTGGTCTGATTGTATTCGAGGCTTTTGAACGATTGCTCATCGTAGGGAGCGCCAATGAATTTTTGGCGTATGAGCATCGCCGGCCGTACTCCGTTGCCTTCCAAGAAAAACTTCGTCTTCTGCTGGTCATACTTGGCTCTGTGAGCGCGGGCAGTGAATGTGCCTTGGCCACCGGCCAAACCTTCGATGATGACATCTCCCTCGGCCATCAGCTCCACTGAACCGACACGCGGATCGCGTTGTAATCGGGCTGCGGGGCTCTGGGCGACTTGCAAACGTTGGCATTCGATGTAGACCGTGTCGGGTGCGGGGGAGCCCTGAAGCTGCGTCGGCAAGGTTTGCTCCCAAGAATCAACGGGGCCATACACCGTTCTTACATCTCCGACTACGGACACAATCCGTTTGTTGAGATTTCCTTCGACGCCACGAAGAAATTCGACTCGTAGATAGCGAAGTCGTTGTGGTGTGCTGCCTGTCGCCACGGCTGCAAAGTTTGCCGAGGGAGTCACATCGGCAAAAGGGGTCGCGGGAGCACCGGGCATTTGACCCGTCGTAAGATGCACCGATTCGATCAACCCGGGCCCGATTCCAGCTATTTCCCCTGTGACTTGATTCGCACGAATTGATTCGAGCTTCATCTTGTGAATCGATGTGATTCCCGCTGCATCTCGCTGAACAAACTGGGCCGAGACCCCTTCCCAGCACTCTAGTTGAGTGAGTTGCGTTTGACTGGCTTGCGAGGTGCCGTCGAACTGAATAGGAGACGATAACACGACCACCAGTCGCTCCGTATTGAGCTGGCCTGTGGAAGTGCGTGCGATCACGTTGCCATGGAAAGTGACGCGGTCATTTTCGAGATTCATGCCGCCGCGCCAGGTAACCTGCAGCGATTCTGGCTGGGCGAGCAGCTGACCTTGCAGATCGCGCTGGATGGGGATCTGCAGTTGGCCTGGCGCATCGATGTTGGCAGCACTCGTGCCACGATTCACTTGAAGCTCAACGGCTTCGATTGACATCCCCGCAGCGTTGATGGTCGCAGGTTCCCCGCGTAAGGAAATCTTCGCTTCAGGGGTCTCAGCGTTCCTGATCTGTAGTTCTTTGCCGCGTACAACCATGGGCTGCGCAGCAGTACTATGGTTTGATTCTTCCCGAAATTCCAAATCGCCTCGCACGTCGAGTGAACTGATCTGTGGTTGGGCATCGCGGACGATCACTCCTACGTCGAGGGTATCGCCATCGATTCGATAGGCTCTCTCAGATCCGTTAGCACCGCCGACAAGCAGTGGATTGCTTGTACCGCCCTCGGAAGCACTCCCCAGCTTGAGATCAATGGGCAGGTACTGCACGTCAATTTTCATCTTATTGATCTTGCCACTCAGTTGAGAGGAATCGATGTCCACATGGCCACTGGCAGTCATTCTTTCGGGTGCGATATCTGCGGGAAGCAAATCATCCTCTGTGCCATCGGCGACCCGTTCGCGCAGGACCATCTCCAGTTCATCGGCCCATAATCGCCCACCTACTGCTGACAACCTTGGTCGGCCACGAACAGTCAGTACTGGCTTGCCCTGGATGTGTCGCAGATTGATGCCATCGGTCCAGCGGAGTTCGACGCGATGTGGAGAACTTGGGGCTGTCTTGAACCACCCATTGCCCGCCGCAAGCAAGGTGCCGATGCGATGGCCTGAGTCTTTTGGAGGCATTTGGTATTGAACGAGCGGAGCATGGATTTCGCTACCTTCGTACTTGAGTTCGATCTCGTCCTGGCTACTAAATGTGACGCGCTGCGGACCTAACTCAAGCCGTAGCAAGCCGCAGCGGGCTGAGGCTGAATGTGTCTCTGCAGTAAGCTCCACGGGCTTCAAGTCGGTTCCGTGGGCTTCGACGGTACCGGGAAGTAGTTTTGTAAGGGTACGAGCGCGGCCAGCCAAAGTCGTTGACGAATAATTGGCCACCCCTAGAGCTACCGTCTCATCTTGGGTCGCCATGTAGAGATTCAACTCTTCACAGTTCAAGCGATTGCGCGCTCCATTGGAATATTTTTGTTCAAGTCTTACCTGGTCGACAAACGAGGCTACATTCGTCGAAAAATCGAATTTGAAGCGCCCATTGCTGCTCACCTGCACAGGAGGAGCTTCTTGCGTCTTGTCGCGCAGAAGTGCGGTTTCGCCGATCGCCAATTCGGCGGAAACATCATGCACGATCTCTAGCGTATCGATTCCTCCGATGGCCGGCCCTGCGGCCGATGAGAACCCTCGCTCGATAGCCACGAGCCGGATCTCCAACACTCTGCCTCGTCCCCAATGTGGGCCGAGTCGCATCTCGACTTCGGCGTCGGTGTGAATCAAGTCTTGGTTCATTTTGAGGTCGCGGGTCTTGAGGATCAGGTCGTCTTGCGAACCGGGCTCCTGCATATCGCTGCGGACGACAATATCACCCTCCAACCGGGCCCACTGCATCCGGCCGACGCCTTTGAAACCTGCGTGAAACCCCTCATCAAGTTGGAGCACTGCACCATGCGGAGCCTCTAAGATGACGGCATCGCGAGGGGGATCTTCTCCCAGTACGCGTTCGTGGGGGAAAAACAACAAGACACACTTTTGTACACGGACCTGACCATCCTCGCTGGGGTGGTAGTCGTCGACGAGAATCATTGCCTGGCCATTATCGAAACTCTTCGGGGGTTCTTGGAGTGTCCAGTGGTCCGGCGGAAAATAGGTTGCGAGCATTTCACGGTGCTTGTGAAAGGGAACTCGCGGCTTGCCGCCGGTGGGATCGATCTCCGATAACTCCGTGGCATTCGCTGGTCGATTCGGCTCCAAGAGAGGGACCGCCAAGAGCACGTAGATTTGGTAGATCACCACCGTGGTGGCGAAGGCAACTCCAGCGTGTGTTAGACGGGTGAGCATGTAGTGGAATGCGGAAGTCTGATTGCGGAATGGGGAGTGATATGACTGTCGCTAATAGCCCTCGGCGGAAGCCGGGGGTCATGATCACGCTTGATACTTGTGAATGGTCGATTCCCAGCGGTTCGTGTTTTTCAAAAGAAGTTCGATAAGTTCGCGGATGGCGCCGTGGCCGCCCGGTTGACTTGTTACGTACTTGGCTGACTGGCGTACTTCTTCGACCGCGTCGGCGACGGCCACTCCCAGGCCCACCGATTGAATGGTGGCCCAATCGAGCACATCGTCTCCCACGTAGCAGATTTCTTTGAGATCACAACCAAACTCGATAGCAATTTCTTGCACTTCGGCGAGTTTGTTCTTTACCCCTTGCTTCACAAGAGTAATATCGAGCTCCTCCGCGCGACGAGTGACCATCGCAGAACTGCGAGCCGTGACAATTCCAAAAGTCCCTCCACTCTGTTGCCAGAGACGAATCCCCTGCCCATCGCGAATGTGGAACTGCTTCGCTTCGCCACCTTGGTTGTCGTAAATCAAGCGCCCATCGGTCAGCACCCCGTCAACATCGGAGAGCACCAAGCGTATTGCGGCACATCGATCAGAAAGTTTCATCAATTGGCAAGCCGGATGCGTAAGCTTCGTTATGGTTGGTTGTTGGTGGTAATCCGCATTCTGCAATCCGAATTCCACATTTCTTCTTAGTCAGCGTATTCGTCAACAGAGTAAATTCGCACGGTCGGTCGACCTGGTTTGCGAGTTTTCGCAGGTGTCGTTTCGGGTAAGAGACTCATCACATCAGTAATATCGATGAGTCCCTGTGGGCATCCTTCGGTGTCGACTACAGGTAGCTCGCTGATCTTGCGGTCGGCAAGTAATTCAATGGCCGTGTTCATTTTCGCTCCGATGGTTACTGTGGTGGGATATTTGATCATTACTTGACTCACTGGAGCGTCGAGTGCGTGGTCTTGGCGGTTCTCAATTAAACGGGCCAGATCACTGTCGGTGAACAGCCCTGTGAGGCAACCTCGCTGGTCGACCAACATGATGGCGCCACTGCGACGTCCCGGTTTGGTGCACGTAACCAGTACCTCTCGGATAGTGGCACGCTCAGAAGCGAGGCGACAGTCCTTCAGGGGTCGCATATGGCTTTCGATGTTGCTGAGTTTGAGGCCGAGTGATCCGCCGGGATGGAAGCGAGCAAAATCTTCCGCTTCAAAACCTCGCAAGCGACTTACGACCAAAGCAATTGCATCTCCCAGGGCCAGCATTGCAGTGGTACTTGTGCTGGGTGCCAGACCGAGGGCACACGCCTCATCGAGAGAG
Source organism: Bythopirellula goksoeyrii (assembly GCF_008065115.1). Taxonomy (NCBI): domain Bacteria; kingdom Pseudomonadati; phylum Planctomycetota; class Planctomycetia; order Pirellulales; family Lacipirellulaceae; genus Bythopirellula; species Bythopirellula goksoeyrii. Next base: position 1,063,658 of record NZ_CP042913.1, read on the forward strand.
CCGAGTTCGATAGTGATGTCGGCGTTGCAGCCCAAAGTGCTTTCCTGGCTTGCCGTAATCGCAACGATTCTCACGTCGAAGTCTGCGAAACTGGGGAGAAGACTAAGTATCTCGGCTGTTTCACCACTTTGTGACAATACGAGCACGAGGTCACCTGATTGAACCCGTCCTAGATCACCGTGAATTGCTTCAGCAGGGTGTAAGAAGTGAGCCCGTGTGCCAGTCGAGGCAAACGTGGCCGCGAGCTTTTGAGCAATGTGACCCGCCTTGCCCATGCCAGTGATAATGAGATCACCCGGCAAGTTATAGATCCACTCTACGGCGGCAATAAAATTGTCGTCGAGGTTCTTGGCAAGGCCCGTGAGAGCTCGCGATTCGGCTTGCACCACCTGCCGACCAAGCCTCAGGACTTCGTCATGGGAAATGGATTCGGGAGGGAAAGGTACTTCAGGTTCGATCGCTCGCTTGCGGAGCGCAGCATCCGTGCTCATCGGTGGGTCTTCCTTGACACAGCGTGGAGGTGGAAATAACTGGGCCGAATCGTAACCAATCTTGCTAGGAGTGGCAACGCGAACGGAGGGCGTGCTAGCACGCCACGCTAAGCCACAAGCGCTAAATTATCGACCCTTCTTTCCACCACTGCTTTTGCCGCCTCCGCCACCTCCGCGATTTCCTCCGCTAGCTCGCTGGCCACCTCCGCCACCGCGACTGCCACTATAAGTTCCGCTGCCGCCACCTCTCGAACTACCACCACTACTGCGGTAGGAACTGCGGTTCTGGGGCGAAGAACTTCTAGGCTGCTGGATTGCTCTTTGCGAACTTTGGCCGCCACTCTTAACCTGTCCGCTACCTTGATAGCTTCGGCTATTGGAGCGGATGTTCTGAGAATTCGATGAATCACTTCTGCGGTAGTTCCCTTGCGGTGTGATCTTTTGCTGGGTCGAACCCTGGAAGGAACGAGTGTTCGGGACTTGTTGCTGACTACGTTGCTGTAGTTGTTGGAGCTGATTCGTACCCTCTTGCGTTCCTCCTCGGTAGTACAATTTCTGTCGATCAGATTGGGCGGACCCAGTGCCTTGGCCACTTCCTTGATATCGCTGGTTCACACTGCCGCGATACTTACTGGAGTTTCCAATATCTAACTGACTACCATCACTCTGCACACGAGCACGGTTCTCCACTTGTCCCTTGGAGCGAATATCCGAATTTCGGTCGCCACGTTTGTATTCAGATTTCTCGCTTCCGCCAATTCGGGCATCAAGTTCTGCCCGGCTGCGGTTGCGCGATTCAAAAATCTCTTTGCTGCGATTACGCACATCGACATTTTCCTGAGAGCGAATTTTTCCTTGAGAGGAACCCCCATCACCTTGGCGAAGAATTCGACCTTCAGCGTTAGCGTTTCCTTCAAGCTTCGCACGGTTGCCATCCCGGTTCACATAGCTTTTCGCATCCTTTTTGGAATCCAAGCCGATGCGCGAGCGGTCGAAATTGGCATACTTTTTCGCCTGACTACGTGCCTTGGAGACTTCATTCTCGCTAAGTTGACGGATCTTGCGATCCTTGCCATCAAAGTTTTTATAATCTTTCTTGAATTCGTCTACGGAGGTAACAAGCTTCATATTTGCGCGATCTCGCCCCTGGGCAAGATCATTATCGCGGCGATCGCCCCGATTGAAATCTCGGCCATCTCGGTCACCACCTCGATAATTACCATCGCGCCCCTTGAAATTATGATGGGCCCACAGGGGATCGTATCCACCGCGATATCCCTTGCCGTGACCTCGGTGACCGTACTTACTATAGTTTGCTCCCCATGGCTGCACCCAACCTGGATGACGACCACGATTGTAGCCATAGTAATAGTGACCATGGTTGCGATCAACGAACAGATTTGCCAGCAGCAGACCTGTGTTGATCACACTAAGGGGGCGATAGTAATAGTTTCTTCCGTAACCAGCGTAGCCACCCCCCCAGTAAACCGGAGCGTACAACCAGCCACGCGATTGCGGAGGATAGTCCCAATAGCCGTTCACAAAAACGCAACCTCGCGGAGTGTAGCTGTAGTGATTGGGAACCCACACCCAGTTAGGTTGAGCCTCATACCAAAAACCCGCTTGCCAGGCATAGCCGGTGTTCTGCCACTGCCAGCAGCCAGGTGCCCAGAGGTAGCTATCGTCGGGCGCAGGACTCGAAGGACCTGCTTCTAAAGAATCAGGAGGCACGGGTAGCAAACGTAGTTCTTGCTCGGCATCGGACCAGAAACCTGGCACCCATTGCCAACCTCCCTCGACTTCCTGCCACTCGCCCGGAATCCAAGTCCGGCCAGGAGGCACATCGCGCCACAATCCACTAACCCAAATGAAATCCTCACGATCCTGGTCAAACTTAAAGTAGCCGGGAATCCACTCGACATTCTGTCCCTCAGGCCGCTCATCAGGAGGAAGCTCCTGAACTGGAGCTGGGGGTTGTTTGGTCACCACCTCGGCTTCTCCTTGCCCTAACGCAAGTGGTTCGGCAAAGGCTTCGTGGATGGGGCCTTGATCGAGTACCTCAGGCTCCGGCAACATGTTCTGAGGGGCAGGAGCAGGGGGCGCCTGTGCCGATGCCGTGTTTTGATCACAGAAAGCGATCAGACTGGTCAAATATAGACCACCTACAATTACAGATATTCTGGACATGCTATTTCTCCTTTTTGGAGTAGTTGGCTTATTGCAGCGAATGGGCAGCTTAATTGTGCGCATACGATCTACCAGCTAGCAATGATGCATAGCGCGTGCCAAAGCTGCCAGAACGAGAAAATCGGCCGAAATAGACTGCTTTTTGCAAGCCTGCGAGAAGAGAGTGTCCCAAACTCGCGGCGCCTCGTTGTCATATTTACGAGGGGAGAGTGAGTAGGTGAGTAGGTGAGTAGGTTGGTAGGTTGGTAGGTTGGTAGGTTGGTAGGTATGGCGGACGGCGAAGGGAAGGTAGCTGTCTCTCTACCTACCTACTCACTTACTCACCTTTCACTCCCCCCCAAAAAAAATGCTCCCAGAAAAGCACACGTCCCAGGGGGGCAAAGGACGTAGTTACTTTTCCGGGAGCGATTGGACGCAATGACGCATGCGTGAGGGCGGACGTAGCCGAGTCATCCGTGACATGCACTACGACGGGGGGAGAACGTTTCGAGGCGGTGGGAGGCATCCATGCCTTCGCCAGCCGCTTCGGGATCGACGATGACTTGCGTCGCGTCGATCCAATCACGTGAGTCCCTGTTAGTTTGTTCCTCGCATTGAAAATTTACTGTTGCGATTGCTTGCAAGGATCAGGAAGAAAAGCTCTGAAGAAAAACTGTCGAGCGATTTTGGGCTTCCTTGCCTCGGGTCATCTGCAGCAGTTAGTTGGTTGTTGTGCGGCGGAGAATACGCCAGCCTCTGAAAGCGGTCAAGGTCGGTTTTGATGAGTTCGAAAAAAGTTTCTCTATGCAATCAAAGTGTTTGAAGGTGCCATTGAAATCTTGTTCTTTCGTGCGAGAAAAATGCGGTTTCATTTGTGCTCAACTTTTAAGTTCGCACCGAATATCTTGTGACAGCACACACCACTTGCTAGCATCATGCAGCGCGCGAGCTACTTGCTTGTTGTGCAATACCTATCCAAGCGCACACTGCTCGCACGGTAGGTTTTTCTAAAACTTTTTTCCAAGTATGTGCGTTTTCAGATCGCCATAGACTTTCGATCTCTGCAATCAGCTGTGTAGGTGTTGAATGAAGCAATTGCTCGGCACTGCCTACACCAATTGCTGCCAGAACTCGCGCGGCATCGCTGGGAAGCTGCGGCAAGGCAACTAATAATTTCGCTTCACGCTGCCAGGCAGTGACCGTTTCCGCAGAAAACTGCCCATCCGCCGCCGCTTGTGGTTTAGTGGCCAGCAATTCCGCAACAGTACGCACCCCCACTGTAGCCAATCGCCCCGCCGCCCGCGGTCCGAGCGACAGCACATCACACGCATTGCTTTGTAGAGTCCACTGCACCATGCGCGAGATGATAGGGGGACTTTCCTTGCAAGAAAAGTCCGATTGAAGGAGCGTGAATAGCCGCCAAGCAACGCTCGGCAGGTTTTTATGGCCGTGAGAACGCCGCTTCCACTGGAAGCGATAGTGAAGCCCCCCCCCTGCGATGCGGTTGCATCGCGGCTGATTGCGCGTCACTCGCTATCGCTCGTCATGCGCTCGACTTCGGCCCAGAAGGCGACCAGATGAATCGAGAGTTCCGCCAGACGGGGCGATTGATAGCGATTGTCATGTTGCGGCTGGACTTCGAACCGTCCGTCGCGATTGATGAGAAAGTCGAAAAGTCGCTGCTTGGGGTCCACAATCCAATATTCCGCGACTCCGAACTCAGCGTAGATATTCATCTTGTCCACACGATCACGGCGCGGATTGTCGGAGAGAATCTCAATGACTAAATCCGGGGGGCCTATGACATGACGTTTGACGATGTGACGCCGTTCTTTCGCAATGTAAAGTAAATCGGGTTGCGGAATGGAATGATCTGAGAGCTCGACGTCCATGTGAGCGGCACAACCTTTACCTCCACCCTTTCTGGCAGCTCCTAGAATGAATTCAGTGAGTAGCGCAGAAATAGCTTGGTGAACAAAATTCGGCGACGGAGACACGACAAGATGTCCCTGGATGAGTTCGACGGGTTCCCCTTCCGGTAGTTTCCAGTAGTCGGCCGCGCGGTAGGGACCCAGAGTCGAAGGCGGGGAAAAGCCGGACAGCGTCTCGTATTGAGGAGTGGCGGTGCTCATAATTCAATTCTACCATTATTCAGGCGGTTTTCTCCAGTCTTCTCCGTTTTTTCGGCTAGCTGCTTGATATGCCTTAGCACGCGTCCGTGAATACGATGCACTAGCCAATCGGTCCAAAGTGTCCAATAGGCATGGGGGTAAATATCAAGTTTGTACCAGGTACGTCCTTCCAGCCGCGTGCCACCATCAGCTAGTGGAATTAGAAGAAGCTCACCATGGGTGCTACGAAACGAACCATCCAAATGAGGCGGATGGATATGGCGATAGGGGCTGAGTTCGGTCATCGGCTCCGGCTGCATAGTGACATCGAAAGCCAGCAAAAGCGGTTCTTGCCAAGTAGTGATCGGCTCGACAAAAGAACCGGTAGTAAAATCGCAATGACGAACAGCACCGACACCTGTGCCATCGATGCGCGCTCCTTGAGGACAAGAGATCCCCCAGCGGAAATACCATTGGGGAGGTTCGGTGATCTCGGGGAACGAAATGACACATTGCCAAACGCGCTCAGGCGAAGCCTGAATCTCGACCGACGTCGATACTTCGAACTCTACATTGGGCGCTACATAGGGTTCAACACTTGAAAACAGCGGAACCATCAGTAGGCATCCGACCAAGCCCGTGTCTTTCTTCTTTGTCGTCGTTCGACACTGCACCGCGATGGCTCGACCCGTCAACGCCCCCAACGCTCCCAAAGGCACCATGAGAGGAGCCGACATGGCAATACAAATCAAGCCTTCCACTCCAAAGAGCAACAAAGCTCCTGCAAAACATATCGCAGTTAACAATGAAACTCCTATCGTCGAGCTTCGAGAACGTGAAGAACTTCGATTGTAGACATATCCAGTCGCAGCCCCTGCCACGATTGGAGTCCCAAAAAACAACCCCGCACCGTAGCTCTCCATAACTGTAGTGAAGAACAACGCCAGACCAAACGTATAGACGAACCCGATACCTAATCCCGTCAGAATTGCAGGCAGCACCTCGGCACTGTCAAGCGTTTGCTTGGTACCAAAATCCTTTTGCCGCTCAGGGGCATCATCTTGACCTGGTCTGCGATTTGAGTATCCATGTGGTACCCATGCCAAGTACAGCATGGCTGCAATATTCAATACAGGAAATAGAACCAATAATCCTGTCCATCCGGTAAATCCAGCATCAATTGATCGGCGCACGCTCATCGTCACGGCGATCCATACAAACGGGATGGTACATAACACCCATGCCAATCCCAACCAGTCGGGAGCTCCAATCGTGAACTGACTCCGAGCGGAGAGCAATGGATTGAGAAAATCCGAGAGCGAGTAGAATTTGCCTGTGGTGTAGCCAATCGTTCCGGCTTCGACGCCGTACTTGAGCAATGTCAAGCAAGCGCCAGTGAGCAGGTATTCTTGTCGCGAAACGGTGCCCTGCAGACTGAACCAATGGCCAATGCGTTGCAATGAAGTCATAGGGGGCGAGCCAAGTTTCGGTGCCATTCCTTCGGAAAATACATTTACCTACTGGGAACCGTGTGAAAGTCGGAGGCTTAACTGCAGGATGAGAAAATGCAAGAAGTCTACTGCCGTTCGCCATGTGATGCATTGCATCACGGCTACATATTGACACTACATCGCGGCTCTATCTTTCAATCAACACCTGAAAACCTTCTTGCGCGAAGTGAGAGTCGTTGGTGAGTACTTTCTGAATCCCTAGTTCATTCATCGTGTTCATTGAAATACAATCTACGAGACTATAGCCCTTGTCGGGACGATTTTCGAAGAGGACCAAACCAGCTAAAAAACCTTCATGGGATTGAGGAATCACGCGGATTTGCGGATCGGCAAGAATTGCACGTACCATGGCGACCCCGGCAAGACGGACTGCAGGAGTTCCCTTGGCTAGCGATGACAAGAATTCAACAAGTACCCCTTCCGTGGTAACTAACTGCACTTCGCCCAATTTGCTGCGGGCTAGCCTTGCTGACTCTCCCCAGGAATCGTTGGGACGAGCAATCGCGACCCAGTAGAGCGTATCCGCAAAGACAGTTTTCATTCTCGGTTGGTTCCATAGAGATGGAGATCGAGATCATCAGTGAGATCGGCCGGCAACGCGTCCCATTCTTCCTGGGGTACTTGGGCGGAAATCTGGGCTATACGTTGTTCAACGGGGATGGCCGCGTTCTGTGGAACCTGTTCTTTATCCTGAGAAGTTGCTGCTGCTGGAGAGATTTCGATATGCAATTCCACCTCGCTCCCTTCAGGTAGCGCTACTGGGCTAAGCGGTAGAAATACACCTTGTTGGTAGGTGGCATGAATTGATTGCATTTGAAAAGTCCTCATGGCAGATCGAATGGTTTGACACTATTATACGCTAAAGAGGGGGACTCTTGCCAGCGACTAAGAAAGCACCGGGTGATACGATGCAACACGGCCGGACTCTGTGTTAACAATCCTTACCGACTCACCGTCGCGAAGCGATCTTGGAGGGCTTCGACTTGCATCTCTTCCTCGCGCAGTGCTTCGAGGGCGGCGATGGCGGCGGTGGCTGCTTCGATGGTTGTGAGGCAGGGGACACCGGCCTGGACGGCGGCAGCGCGGATTTTTCCTTCGTCCGTGCGAGCCCCTTTGCCCCTCGGAGTGTTCATCACCAAGGCCACGTCGTCGTTGGCAAGATAATCAAGAAGGTTGGGATGCCCTTCGCGAATTTTCTTCACTGGTTGTGAAGGGATGCCGGCTTCGCCGAGTACTTTCGCAGTTCCTTCTGTTGACAGAAGTGAGTAACCCATCTCATGCAACCGGCGGGCGAGGTCGATTGCTTGGGGTTTGCCACGATCGGCAACACTCACGAACACGTTGCCCTCGCTGGGGAGCACCGTGCCGGCGGCGAGTTGGCTCTTGGCAAAAGCCATGCTGAAGCGCGGGCTGATGCCCATCACCTCGCCAGTTGAACGCATCTCAGGGCCGAGCACAATATCCACACCAGCAAACTTGATGAAGGGCAACACGCTTTCCTTCACGGAGACATGGCTTGGAATGGGGTCCTCGGTGATTCCTTGCTCAGCCAGTGACACGCCAGCCATCACTTTGGCTGCGATTTTGGCCACAGGCAGGCCTGTAGCTTTAGCAACAAACGGCACCGTGCGGCTGGCACGGGGGTTGACTTCGATGACGTAAAGGACGGGGCGCGAGTTTAGAGTTTCGAGTTTCGAGCCAGAATCTCGTGTCTCGCAACTCGCGTCTCGCAACTCGTCGCTCTCCTCCCACCTCACCGCAAACTGCACGTTCATCAGACCGACGACTTTTAACTCGCGTGCCAGGGCGGCTGTCGCGTCGCGGATTTCTCTTACCACCGGACCCGGCAGACTGTAGGGAGGGATTGCACAGGCCGAGTCGCCGGAGTGGATGCCTGCTTCTTCGATGTGTTCCATGATGCCGGGGACGATGACGTCTCGACCATCGCAGATCGCGTCGACATCCACCTCGGTCGCACCTTCCAGGAAGCGATCCAATAAGACGGGCTGGCCCTGGGCAACGACGAATGCTGCGGCAGTAAATTGTTCGAGTTGTTGTTGGTCGTAGCAGATTTCCATCGCTCGACCGCCGAGTACGAAACTCGGTCGCACCAAGAGCGGATAGCCGATCTTGGCTGCCACGCGACGTGCCTGGTCCATTGTGCGGGCAATGCCGTTGGCGGGCTGCTTGAGATCGAGTCGCTCCAACAACTGCTGGAACTTCTCGCGATCCTCGGCTGCTTCAATTTGTCCAACGCTCGTGCCAATGATCGGCACTCCGGCCGACTTGAGTGCGCGGGCCAGATTCAATGGCGTCTGACCGCCAAACTGCACGATGACGCCATCGGGCTGGACTCGATCGCAGATATTGAGCACATCCTCGACCGTGAGCGGCTCGAAAAACAAAAGGTCGCTCGTGTCGTAGTCGGTACTCACCGTCTCGGGATTCGAGTTAACCATAACAGATTCGATTCCCAGCTCACGCATAGCAAAGCTGGCGTGACAACAACAGTAGTCGAACTCGATTCCCTGACCAATGCGATTCGGTCCGCCGCCGAGGATCATGACCGTCAAAGGGCGAGAGTCGGGAGTCGACAGCGGCGAGCCAGGGAGTGGATCGAGTATTCGAGCTCTCGACTCACGACTCTCAGCTCGCGACTCTTTCGTAGGTATCTCGTCTTCCAATTCATATGTTGAGTAATAGTAAGGCGTGTAGGCTTCGAATTCAGCGGCACAAGTGTCGACTGACTTGAACGTGGCAACAATGCCTAGTTCGAGGCGGCGTTGGCGGACTTCGATCTGGGTGCTGCCGAGCATGATCGCCAACTGCCTATCAGAGAAACCTTGTCGCTTGGCGGTTCGTAGCAACTCAGGTGAGAGTTTGTCCCATCCACCGACGCTCCGGATTCTCTCCTCGGTCTCGACGATCTCCGCGAGGTTGTCGAGAAACCAAGGATCGATATTCGTCAGTTCATGGATTCTCGCAGGAGTCATTCCACTCTTGAGGGCGTAGCGGAGATACCACACCCGCTGCGGGCCGGGGCGGGCGAGTTTTTCTTTGATCTCTTCTTCGCTTGGTTGTTGGTCCGTTCCCCACAGGTCGCTGCCATCACAGCCGAATCCGAAGCTACCAACTTCCAATCCCCGCAACGCCTTTTGAAACGATTCCTTAAACGTGCTGCCGATTGCCATCGTTTCGCCGACACTTTTCATTTGAGTGGTGAGCGTGTCATCCGCGTCGGGGAATTTTTCGAAGGCAAACCGTGGAATTTTCGTCACGACATAATCGATCGTCGGCTCAAAACAGGCGGTCGTCTTGCGGGTAATGTCGTTGGGAAGCTCGTGCAGCCGGTAGCCCACAGCTAACTTCGCAGCGATCTTGGCGATCGGGAATCCGGTCGCCTTTGAGGCCAGAGCACTGGAGCGACTCACGCGCGGATTCATCTCAATGACGATCATCCGCCCCGTTTCTGGGTGCGTAGCAAACTGAATGTTCGATCCGCCCGTCTCGACACCAATCTCGCGAATGACGGCCAGACTGGCATCTCGCATCCGCTGGTATTCTTTGTCTGAGAGAGTCTGCGCCGGTGCGACGGTAATCGAGTCCCCCGTATGGACTCCCATCGGATCGAAGTTTTCGATGGCACAGATGATGACGACATTGTCATCGACATCGCGCATCACTTCCATCTCATATTCTTTCCAACCGATAATCGATTCCTCGAGCAGCACCTCGTTGGTAGGCGATTGATCGAGACCACGGCGGACCAGTTCATCGAACTCCTGCCGGTTGTAAGCAATGGCCGAGCCACTTCCTCCCATCGTAAAACTAGGCCGCACGACTGCCGGCAGGCCAATCTCTTTCAACCACTCGCGGGCTTCATCGATGCTGTGGATCGTCTTGCCGAGACACACTTCCAGGCCGATCTTGTCCATTGCCTTTTTGAATCGCTCACGACTCTCAGCCTTATCAATCACGTCAGCATTGGCGCCGATCATTTCAACGCCATACTTCTCCAGTACGCCATGCGATTCAAGCGCCATCGCCACGTTGAGCCCTGTCTGTCCGCCAAGTGTTGGCAGCAACGCATCGGGCCTCTCAGCCTCAATCACCTTGGCAACCATCTCCCAAGTAAGCGGCTCGATGTAGGTACGGTCGGCCGTAGACGGATCGGTCATGATCGTTGCGGGATTCGAGTTAACGAGGATCACCTCGTACCCTTCCTCGCGGAGAGCCTTGCAGGCTTGGGTACCTGAATAGTCAAACTCGCAGGCCTGGCCGATGACAATCGGTCCCGAGCCAATGATCAGTATGCGGTGAATGTCGTCTCGTCGTGGCATAGTACTTGTAGATTCGTTTTCCGTGGCGAGCCGGATGCGTCAGCTTCCGGCATCGGTGAGCGGGGTCGTCTTGATTTGGGTCAAGCACAGCGATCAATAAAAACACGTGTAAAATCGCTCTATCGTAGCCCGAAGCGGGGGGGAGGTTCAAGTGCCGGATGAATATCGCCAATCAGAGGAGGGAACGCCAACAGGTACGCTTATTAAATGCACCTATGCTAGAATACAGCTATTGCCGAAGAATCATTATTTGCTCTTACTTTCCTCGTCGGCGAATCCATCTCAGGCTTGCTTCCCAAAAGGTCGGCGTATGCGCTGCGACAGGTTCGTCGGCTAGCCAACGTTGGATGTCTTCGGCGAGTGAAGCGGCGGAAGGGTAGCGGTCTTCGCGATTGGGAGCGATGGCCTTGAGGCAGATTGATTCCAAAGGCGGGGGGAGCCAAGGTGAGTGTTCGCGAGGTGTGACACACGCCTGCTGCTTGATCTTCTGGATCACGCCGCTCAGGGAGTTCTCCTCATGAGGCAATCTGTTTGTGAGCACATGGTAGAGTGTTACTCCCAGGCTGTAGATATCGGCTTGGGGACTGAGATCACCCGTCTTGCCAGCAGCCTGTTCGGGGCTCATGTAGGCTGGGGTGCCGATTGTGGAACCCTTGACGGTGGGAGCAAGGCCTTCGTTTGTTGAGGCAATTTCCTGGTAAACGATTTGGTGCTGATCGGTACCACTGAGCACCTTGGCCAGCCCCCAATCAACCACAAGAGTCTCGCCATATTTGCCAAGCATGATATTGGCCGGCTTGAGATCTCGATGCAGAATTCCTCGGCTGTGGGCGTAGTCAATGGTGTGGCAAACGTCGACAATGCGGCCTACGAGCTTCCGGAGTTCCAATATCCGATCCCCGCGGTCTGCATTCTGAACAGAAAACTTGTCATGGAAACGCCGAACCACTTCTTGCAGACTTTCTCCCTCGATGAATCGCATCGCATAGTAGGGTCTACCTGAGGCGTCAAATCCCAATGCGTAGACAGGTACGACACCTGGATGCTCCAGCCGTCCCGTGACCTGGGCCTCCAAAAGAAATCTCGCACGGGCAGCGACGTCATCTGCAACGTGGGTCTTGATCTGCTTCAAGGCGACCATGCGGCCAAGCTGTTGATCTTGGGCGATGGAGACTTCGCCCAGACCCCCTTCGGCATACTTGCTGACAATACTAAACCGTTCGTCGTTCTTGCCGCCTACGATTGGAGCGGGGAGTGCGGAAGTACGGTCAAGTGTGCTATCGCTGTCGGAGGGTTCCGTGCTGTCTGCTTCTAAATCCTCCAGGGGATTGAGCAAAGAGCCACTAAGTGGTGCTGGGAGCGTTTTCCACATTGAGGCAGTCTCCAGCCCACTGGCGGCAAGCCGCTCGGCGACCTTTTCAGACAACTCATCTAGCTGGGCTTCCGCAAGCACGCCTCGCTCACGCAGAAGTGGAACGAGTGAAGTCGTCGGCGTGTCAAGCCACTCCTCGAGTACAGCTAGGAGTGATTCGACACCGACCACTTTGTTCTCCAATGCCGTCAGGCAAACAACCAGATCTTGTTCTCGGTCGGATTTGGCCATGGCAAAAAAGACTGGATTCTATTGATAACGTAAGTCACGCTCATTGCGTTATTCAAGATAGCCTTTTTCCTCATGTAATGGCAGACGTCTAGGTGACAAGTCAAATTTCTTTTTCTATGTAACATCTCTTGGGGATCTCAACTTAGACCGTTAGTAAGATCGTTTCTGGATCACATAACAAACATCACAGTTAACCGCCAATTTTCCCCTAATGTCGCAGCCACACCTCCCCTGGAGTTGCGGCTGCGAAGAAAGCAAGCGGTGATGTCTACCGTTTTGTTGCCGATCTGTATTACGCCACTGCGAGACTTCGATCTGGTTTTCGCGTCCGATGTGATCATCTGTAAAGTCGTCCTCGATGAGTAACTAGGTCGCAAAAATGTTCAAGTCACCGCATGCAGTCGGCGAGATGCCGAGAGGCATGCTGAGAGATTAATTATGCAGTTGGCAATTCGACGCGCCGCAACCATCGATGCGTCTATTGCAACAAACGTGGCAAGCAGTTTAGTTTGAAGCTCGTGCCCAAAGAGTAGACATTTGACACCAATCTGCAAAGTCAGGACGATATTTCGTCATTTTGTTGCCCCCGGGATCAATTCGGATTAGACTGACGAGAGATCGGGGATGGGATCACACTCCACTTTTCTCGTGCTTCGCTCGTCGTGACGCAAGATTCCATGGTCCTCCTTCGTTCCAATCGAAGTTATTGTGGGGAGACGAGTATCATGTCACTTTCTTTCCGAACAAGTATAGTTGCAGCGGTCTTGGTAAATTTTTGCTTTGCGACGGCGACTTGGGGGCGTAGTTGGCAGGACAACGGCGATCATATCAACTGGGGTAGTGCGCTCAATTGGTCGCCGATCAACATTCCGCAAGCAGGCGACGATATATTTATTGGCGACCTAGCAGCGGCGGTAGGCGATTCGACGGTAATCGATCAGAACTTCTCGATAGGTAGCCTCGCGCTCACAAGTGGTGCCGATGCTGATACCGCGGGCAACGTACTTGATGTCGATGGAAACATTACCATCAGCGGTGCGGGCACCACATTCATAGCCACTCAGCATGCGGGCGGACCCGCCTTTACGACCGTCATGGCCGAGGACGTCACCATCAGCGCTAGTGGAGCCTTTAGTTTACAAGGTGGACGCGTGGTGTTGGGCGATTTGCTCGGTGCTCCGGCGAACGTTGCCAAGTTGACAATCAATGCCAACAGTTTTCTCTCTGGCTACGGCGTGCTCCGATTTGACGAAAACCTCGGCGGTGTCCCCACCGTCACCCTATTTAACGACGGCGTACTGCAATCACGCCGGCCGGTTGGAGCCAACAATACTGATCGATTTACGCTCACAATCGAAGCCAGCGACACCAACGCGCGACACGACATTGACGGCATCTTCGACATCGGCGTAGTAAGCATCGACGAACAAACGACGCTCGACCTGCAAGTCGAAACGAATATGTTTCATGGCACGATGAACTTCGAGGCGGGATCCATACTCGAATTGAGCGACCCGCTTCTGACCGACGGCGCGACGTTTAACATCGACGCGGGGTTCGGCGCCGCGGGCGTACCGCGTACGGCCATCGTGCGAGGCAATCGAATTAGCTTCGACCCCTTAAATGGTGGAGACAGTGGCTCGCAATTTAACGTAAACTCGGGCACCATCATTCTCGAGGAAAAATTCGACATTCACCCCAACTCGGAGGTTAACTTGGCCGCCAACACCTCGCTGGTGTTCCAGAGAATCCAGCCGTTTACCACAGCCTCGAATATCGACGGCCAACTAAATTTTAACGGCACAGGAACCGAGCTCGTCGTCGATAAAAACCATGTGCTGAATATCGAGTTACCCAGCTTTGATTGGGACGGCCCTGAAGACTCAACCACCACGATCAATTCGTCGACGTTGAGAATCAACAGCAACGACATCGAAACGGGCCCCGGAAACTCGTTCGATGGCACAATCAACTTCAATGCTGGATCTTTTGAGCCAAACATAACGGGAGGTTGGTCATTCAGCGGCGTCCTCAATACCGACTCGACTGCGGGAACGTCGTCAATTAGTTCGACTGAATTAATGACGATCGACGGCGGCTCAATCAATGTCGATGGTGGCCTGACAGTTTTGGCCCTGCCGACAAACTTCACTGCCAGCGCTGCTTCGAGTACCGCCATATCATCCGGATCTACTTTGCGATTCGAAGGGAACGCTATTTTACAAGGCGGCAGCACACACACGGGGGCCGGCACTTTGCAACTAAGCAAAGCTACGCTGTTTGTTAACGGCAATCAGATAATCAATATGCCGAGTGGAACCGTCAATTTAGACGAGTTCGTGAGCGGAGCGGAGTCCATCCAACTCACCGGCGACCTGACAATCAACGCCAACTCGCTAGGCCCGAATAATGCCTTCGGCGACAATCTTAATGCGTCAATCGATGCCATCAGCATCAACAATTCGACGAGTACGCTCGCGGTCAACCTCACCAATCCTGCTCACGAGTGGACGCTTGCACCGAATGGACGGATTGTGATTACTGGCGGTGCGACACCGACCGTCTCGCTCGCCGGCTCCGACCTGAATATCCAGGGCGAGATTACTGTGACCGATAGCACACTGTTTACGGCCCGCGTCGATTTGGAAGCCGGCGGGCTGATACGCGTCAATACCGTCGGCAAAGAACTTCGCTTCTCCGGCGGCAACGCGGCCACACCCAACACCATTGCCGGCGGCACGATTCAAGGGTCCGGAGAGATCACCGCTAACGGCGCCGCGGTATTAGTGGGCCACGGCACGATCGACACCAACGTGCGGTTCCTCGCCGGGTCCGATCTGCTGGCTGACAACGGCACGCTGATCGTCAACGGCACCCTCCTCGACGCCGACATCCTTGGGACTGCCGACCTCGATGGCACGCTGCAACTCGGCATGACGCTCAATACCGCGAATGTCAGCGCGCTGCAACTAAACGGCGGTTTCGTCACAGGTCAGTCGATCACCAACAACGGAGTGACCGAGGGCTTCGGCGCGATCTCAACGGTTGGATTCACCAACAATGGAACGCTCCGGGCGACCGGCGACACGGCAGGCGGCCTCACCATCGACACCACGGGCGCTCCCGATCTGGATGGCACGGGGATAACCGGCGTACTGGAAGCGGTGAACGGCAACATGCGGATTGTCAAAAGCCCCACCGACGCCTTCGGTGGCGACGCCACGGTTGGTGTTTTTCGATTCCTCTTCTTCGACAACGACTGGACTCTAGGGACCAATGGCACGCTGAACCTAAACGGCGGTTTGTCGAACCTCGTGCCTGCCAGACTGTCTGTCGGCGGAGTCTCGAATCTCAATGGCACCATTAACGTGAGCAACTTCGGCCGCATCTCTGGCGACGCCAACCTCGGCAGCACCTTAACCGTAGTCCTCCCGACCGGCAATGACGTGTTGGTGATGGACGAGGGCGCCTCCACGATCGCAACGGGCACCACCTTCACCGGCTTCGGCAGCGTGGTCAACTCTACCACCGGCGACATGACCCTCGCCGACGGGTTCGACTCCGCCGCGCTCATCTTGCAGAACGACGGCGACTTGCATCTGGGCTCATCGCTGGGGCAGATTGAGCTCGCCCAATTTGAGCAGACTGCCACCGGCACACTGTTCGTCGAACTGGCCAACACCGGCACACAAAACTTTGATTCGCTCTCCGCTGATTTCAACGCCACGCTCGCAGGCACGCTCGACGTGACGCTCACCGGCGGCTTCATGCCCAACCTCGGCGAAAAGTTCACGATTGTCACCGGCGACACCGCCCGCTTCGGCACGTTCAACACCGAGAATCTGCCCACGCTTGGCGGCGGCAACATGTTCGCAGTCAACTACAAGGCCAACTCGGTGGAGCTGGAGGTAATCGCATCCTCACTCACCGCCGACTTCGATAATGACGGTGACGTCGACGGCCGCGATTTCCTGGTCTGGCAACGAGGCGGCACTGCTCCCCCGCTTGACCCTGCAGCTTTGGCTCTATGGCAAGCAAGCTACGGCACACCTTTGATGGCTTTGAGCGCCAACGTCCCCGAGCCGTCTACATCGGTCATGTTGCTGATGGAAATCGCTACAATGCTCTTGCGCCACAAACAGTATGCGTAAGTTGGCGAGCCGGGAAAGTCAGTAACCGATGTCTGGTAAGGGGCAGAGCGTATTCGCGCCGCATTGCGGCTAACAAGAGACGACGCGGCCTGGGTTGCGGGGGTGAGAGCCGTAATCTAAGATTCAGACTTGTACCACCGCCACATCTTCTGGAGCCTATGTAAGATGATCACTGTTGGGATGAACTATCACGTTATCGAGGGGAAGCAGGCGGACTTCGAGGAGAAATTTGCAGGGGTCCTCGAAGCCTTGAATGCGGCTGAAGGACATACGAATTCCACATTGTGGAAAGATGTCAGCGACCAGGCGTCCTACTTGATCACCAGCGAGTGGTCCGATGAACAAGCGTTCCAAACGTTTATTCAGAGCCCGGAATTTCGGGCCGTTACTAATTGGGGGAAAGAGCAAATCCTCTCGGGGCGACCGCAGCATAAGATCTATAAGAGCTGAGGGTCACGTTCCGCACTGAGTTCCCCAATCTCGTCTGTCACTAGTGCTAGCACCAACTTCGCCGTCAACGACGTGACCAATCTTATCCCAAGATAAATTCTGAGCTATTCCAGCTTCAACAATCTCGGTAAAATTGCACTTCTCACTGCCGGGCATCTAGGAACGGATCTCCTTTACTGCAGTTCAAGACGAACCGCTGCCGGGCATAGTGAGTGGGAGAGTCGCCGGGAGCAGGGTGCCACCGACGACGCTCGTACCGCATTGAGAACGAAAGTGGGCGCATGCCATCGAGTTCCTTGAGAACCGTGCTTGCTGCGCACAAGATAAGGAGATCCGCACTATGCTTGTTTTGTCTCGAGGACCCCAAGATAAAATTGTTTTCCCCAACCTCGGCATTACGGTCGAGATCCTGCGTGTTGACGGCCATCGAGTGCGCGTGGGGGTGGATGCCCCCAAAGACATTCGTATCCTACGACATGAGTTGACCGAAACACTCAACGGCGAGTTGCAGAGTGAAGCCGAACGAGAGGCTGAATCGAAACGGACCCACGATCTTCGCAATCGACTCAACGGCGCCCAGCTTTCCCTGAGCTTGATGGAAAAGCAACTCGATCGAGGAATGCATGATGAGGCTTTGGCCTCACTACATTCGGCGATTCACGAGATTGACCAGCTAGATGGCAGTGCGAAAACAGAAGTTTCCGATGATTCTGTTGGAGAACCGGCGAACCCTATTCCTCGTGCCCTGCTAGTGGAAGACGATTCCAATGAATGTGAGTTGCTGGCCGGCTATCTGCGAATGAGCGGCTATGAAGTCGAGACTGCTCAAGACGGCTTGCAAGCAATGGTGCAACTAGCGCGCCGGGATCGTCCCGACGTAGTGCTACTCGACATGCACATGCCGCGCATGGACGGACCGAAGACGGTCAAATCGATTCGCTTGAATCCGGACTATAGCGGTGTGAAGGTGTTCGCCGTGACAGGCTCGCAGCCCGAAGAAATGAATGTGGAAATCGGACCGCGTGGTGTAGATCGCTGGTTCCAAAAGCCCATTCGCCCTCAAGAGTTGGTCGATTCCTTAAATGATGAGCTTCTTGGTGCGGCGAAGGTCCATTGACCTCGCTTCGCTAAGAACTTCGAATCGTTTAAGGTTGGTCGGTGTGCCTCGGCCAATCTTCGTTTGAATCGTGCATTGCAACGTCTGGGGGGCAGAATTATGGAAAATCAGTGTCGTGCGTGTCTGACAAGATACGGCTTTGCCGTACTAGCGACCGTGGTGGCAACTTGGGCGCGCATGTCGATGCATGGCTGGCTGGATGATCATATGCCTTTTGGCATCTATTTTCTTTCGGCAATGTTGACAGTCTGGGTAGCTGGAGTTGGTCCAGCAATACTATCTCTATTCTCCGGCATCGCGGCGGGGGTGTATTGGGTCATTGAACCTCGCTATAGCTGGACGGTCACCGAACCCGCAGACCAATTTTCACTGGCAATTTATGCAGTCGTTGGAACAGCGGCAATCGCAATTTACTGGCGCGCGGACTCCAGGCAGGTCGCAGTCAATCTTCAATCGGCAGCCAATGCGGAACTTACCGAACAACTCCGAGCAGCAGACCGCAAGAAAGATAACTGGCTGGCACTGCTTGCTCACGAGCTGCGAAATCCGTTGGCTCCGATTCGCTCGGGTATCGACCTGCTCGATCGAGAAACGTTGAAGTCCGAACAAGTCCGCGAAATTCGCAAGACGATGCGCCGGCAAACCGAACAGCTTTTGCGTATTGTGGAAGATTTGCTCGATGTCTCTCGCTACACCCGAGGGCAACTGCGACTGGAATGCGAGACAGTCGATCTTCGCGAGATCGTCAAGGAAGCGATAGAAATGGTCGCACCTATGATTGCAGAAAACAATCATGACTTGAAAGAAGTGAAATACTGCCAACCCTTGGTCGTCAATGGCGATCCAACAAGACTGATTCAAGTCGTTTCGAACTTGCTATGCAACGCGGCAAAATATACACCCCGCGGTGGGCGGATCCAAGTCTTGCTGGATGGTGACTCTGATTCGGCGCGAGTTTGTGTCATCGACAACGGGATCGGGATCACCAAAGAATTGCAAAGTAGTGTGTTTGATCTCTTTGCTCAAGCGGACTCACCTCGCAATCGTGATCGGCAAGGACTGGGTATAGGCTTGGCATTAGTGAAATCACTCATGGATATGCATAGTGGCCAGGTTGCCTTGCACAGCGACGGGCCCGGGAAGGGGAGTCACTTTACCATCACGCTGCCGAGACAGGATTCGGCGATGCTGGTAAAAGTCGAACCTCCCGAGTCAACTCCAGAAGTAGCAGATTCGGCATCTATCGAAGGTGCAACGGTGTTGCTCATCGACGACAATCAAGAGGCAGTACATACCCTCGAAGCTCTGCTCTCGCTAGATGGTTGCCGGACTTACGCCGCGTTCGATGGGCCGTCAGGACTTGAGGCGATGACGGTCGTGCAACCTGATTTTGTTTTGCTTGACATTGGCATGCCGGGAATGGATGGATATGAAGTTGTCCGCAGGATCCGCAAGGAAGCCGCGTTGCCGAGGCCCATCGTAATTGCCATCTCGGGTTGGGGTAGTGAAGAAGATCGTCAACGAGCTTTGAGGGCGGGATTTGATGACCATCTTGCCAAACCAGTCGACTATGGCGAACTCGTCGACTTGCTTCTTGCGAAGGCAAGTAAATGTGATGCGATGGAAAGCATCGCCGAAGGCCGCAAACCTCAAGATTTGCTCCGTGACAAAGGCTTCCAGCCTGTGAAATGAGTGGCAGAGGCAATCAGTCGAGTGATTTGGCAGACTCCAAGTTGCCCCACGGCAACTCATTCGGGAAATGATGGCTGCCCCACGAAAACTTCTATGTCATGGTAAGGATGTGGTCTCCAGATGAGAAACGGTTCTTCGTATTGCGCCCTGTTTTTAGTAACGCTTCTGGTTCTCTGCACAGGGAAACTGAGTTCAATCTGCTGTGCCGATTCTATAGTTCTTGAGTCGGCAGAAATGGGAAGTGCTGGCCAAGTGGGTGGTACGGCGATCCAAGCTAGTGAGTATGTCGGCTGGCGGTTGACGACGAGTGCTCCCTTGACTGTTGAGCAAGTGGGGGGACATATGTATGCGATCCCCGATCAGACTGGAGAAGTGTTTGCCGCGCTGGTAAGGTTGGCATCGCTCAGTTCCATGCCTGAAGGTTCACCTTTCACGGAATCGGAACTCATAGCCAAAGCTACATTCCGTCCAAACTTTCCTAGCGACGATTTTCTTACACCATTGTCTGCAACTCTCATTCCTGGAAGCTATGCGTTGGTCTTCGGGACAGGTTTGTTTGATGCCACGGGGGGAGCGGGATTGATCAACGGAGTTGACCAAGCTTACATTCCGCCGACGAGCAAATCATCTTATATCTCTTGGAGAGTTCCTTCCTCGGGCTCTTCTGCGGACTGGCATCCAATTCAAGCTGAGAACATGCGATTCGTGATCGTGGGACAAGAGGCAAGTTTCACTGCTGATTTCGAAAACGACGGCGACGTGGACAGTAATGATCTCACGATCTGGCAGGGTGCCTATGGGACAAATTCTTCTGGTGATGCCAATGGGGATGGGGACAGCGATGGCCGTGATTTTCTTGCCTGGCAACGGCAGTTCACGGGCAGTGGAGGAACCGCATTCTCGCAGACCACGATTGTGCCGGAGCCCGGGTCCTTCGTACTGTTGCTTGGACTCGCAATGGCAATCGCCGTAAGATGTTGCAACAATTGGTAGCTTTCCAGCTTGGGATGAGCTATAATTCACGTTTGCTGCGCGGCCAATGCCCCTCGAAGCCCGCGATTTTTTGGCGGGCGAGAAGCTAATCACTCGGGCGCAACTTGGAACAGGGATTTAAGATGAGATACGCTTGTCGGGGAATTGACAGACTCACATTGGTGTGCTTCACCATCCTGGCTGCTTTCTGCTCTGCACTCCACGCAGAAGAGCCGAACGACATTTTTGAGGACGCCACCATCCTCTCGCCGGGTGTGCTTTCGGTATCGGATGATTTATTCCCATCACTGTACCCGGATACGATCCTCGGCGCTCGCGATATGTTCGGTGGCATCTCCGAGTACAACGACGACTTCGAGCCTGACTGTGAAGCTCCGGGCAATGGACAATCGTCGGCTCTGTGCGGAATTTCCACCAACAGCGGCGAGATCAGTTTTGCGGTGACCGGCTATCCCGACGAGAGTTTTGTCGGTGGCCATGGCGAGTTTGGTGAGTATGAGGTGTTCGTTGACGCATACGACTTTTTTGGCGACCTCGTGGATTCGTTCAGTGAAATTCGCACCTTGCAGCCTGGGCAGGTAGATTTCTTCTCTTTCGATAATTTCGAGTGGATTGGTGGCACCTACGACGCCTATATCGACAACTCCCTGGGAGGAGATCCCGGCGACGTCGACTTTTTCACGTTCACAGGCCTTTCACCAGGGGCCACATTCACTGCAGAAACGGTCGATCCCAATGTCATTGAAATTGATACCTATCTCGGTTGGTTCGACTCCGCGGGGGTTCTCATCGCAAGTGACGACGACGGTGCTGGAGGAGTTTTGTCGTTGATTCAGGGCGTTGTACCAAGCGATGGGAAGCTTACTTTTGCCGTTACGGGGTATAACGATAACGACTTTGTCGGGGGCCATTCGGAAGATGCTCAATACGAACTTATCCTGACCTTGGGCGCAGCCGGAGACTTCGATGGCGATGGCGATGTCGATGGGAACGATTTTCTCGTTTGGCAACGCAATCCCAGCATGGGCAATCTGGCTGATTGGCAAACCAATTATGGCATAGGGGCACAAGTTGCGGCGATCTCCGTGCCCGAGCCGCAGGGGTTCCTGCCGTTACTTCTTGGCTGTTTCTTGATTTTCTGGTGGCGGTAACGGGTGGTATTTCAGAGTCTGAGAGCCACTCGTCGCAATACTATCGGAATTGAGCCATGTTGCCTCAGTGCTGCAAAGCTGAGATAATGGAATCTGTTTCGTGATCGGCGAGTGGCCTTTCACACACTCCTCCTTCTGATGTTTCTTCCGCTGCACATTAGTCGATTCAGTTACGTAAGTTGGTGAAACCCGGATGTGGGCTGGTGTTGAATTCTCACCAGCCTCATGTCGCACAAGGAGTTTTCGATGAAGCATCCAGAACTCGCTCATGACATCATGGTGAGCCGGCTAATAACGCTGCGTCCCGAGATGCATGTATTCAAAGGGGTAGCACACTTACTGAAAAATAATATCACCGGCGCACCGGTCGTTGCACCTCAAGGGAATTATCTCGGGGTGTTTTCTGAGAAGTGCTGTATGAGTGTGCTGACACTCACAGCTCAACTGGCGTGTGAAGATGAGAAGAATCTAGCCCACAGACTGCATGCCAAAGATGTTATGGTGAGTCGATTGCTGACTCTGTCTCCAGAGATGGATGTCTTCGATGCGATTGGATTGTTATTGAAAAACCACATCTCCGGGGCACCGGTCGTGGATCGCGATCAAAATTTTCTCGGCGTCTTCTCGGAAAAAACGAGTATGCGGGTACTGATATCATCAGCTTATGACCAGTTGCCAACGACTCGCGTAGAGGCATTTATGAACGAGGAATCTCAACGAGTGATCGATGAGGATTTGGATTTGATTTCCATCGCACAGATTTTTCTAGACACGCCCTATCGTCGCCTAGAAGTCCTGCGGGATGGTCGCCTGCTCGGACAGATTAGTCGGCGAGATGTCTTAAAAGCCCAACATCATTTGTCTAAGTTTGTCAGCAACCCGGACGATAATCTCACAAACAACAATTGGATGATTCATAGAAGTGATGGGGATTCGGAGGCCAGCGACGAAGAGGTACCGACCCCCGAAGTCGGTTCTTTTATGGACCAAAAGGCGCGCACCATCGACGAAGAGACGGATTTCCTAGAGATCGCGAGAATCTTTCTAGATACTCCTTATCGACGACTACCCGTCTTACGAGATCAGGAGTTAGTTGGTCAGATAAGTCGGCGTGATGTACTCAATGCAGCCCACGACCTGATGGCTGTACCACCGCCGAAACAGGAGACAACGCTGCTTTACTTGAGTTCGATTGTTGAACGAAACGATGCTCCGATTGATTGAGCTACTTTTGAAGAAATATCTCTGAGTTCATCGCTAGCCTCTTCGCGAGTTGTACCAAAGCATTGCACAAAAGCATTACTCGTTTGTGGGACAGTGTTTATGTCGAAACATCAGGTTGGTTAGAGTAATACTACCAATCCCCTTCTCCACCCAGAATAAGGGTTGTCCGAGCCACGATCCATGATAGGCTTTACGGCGCCTGCTCTGCGATTTTCGCTCGATGCAATCTGAATTGCTAGAGTTGGATCGCCAATTCGAATTGCTTGCAAGTTTTCTTGGGCAACCGTCAAAGGGGGAACTGATGATTCTGCAACGAGCTTTTTGTACCTTTTTACTTTGCTTCGGTTGGCTGACACTAAACACTGTCCATGCTGTGGATCGCGAATGGAATCAGGTCACAGGTACGACCGGCTATATCTCTGCGACGAACTGGACGCCCAATGGCACCCCCAGCGGGGCAGATAACGTCTCGTTTGGACCCAATTTGGTCGGGCTCGATGTCGACGTGGTTCTGGCCGCCGCGGGACTCGCACTGGCCAACGACATGACGTTTACCGATGGCCATGTTGAATTCGTCGGATTCGGTGGTGTTCAACTTGACAACAACGGAATAGTGACGATAGACGACGTATTTGCCGACATGTTGTCCAACGGCGCGATGGTTACTCTGAACGGTAGTGGCGGAGTGGTTTGGGATAGCGTCGGCGATGCGATCGTCGGCGATTCCGGTTTCGGCACGTTTACCCTCAACAGCGGCGGCAACTTTCGTGCGCTGAATGTCATCATCGGCGACGATCTTGGCTCCGTGGGAGAAGTCAACGTCGACGGCAGTACCATGACCACCGACGGTCTGAACTCCGGCAATGGCTACGTTATCGGCAATAGCGGCACTGGCACGCTCAACGTTATCGGAGGAGGGTTGGCCCGAATTGCCAACGACACAAGTGGCGGCATCGCCGACTTCCAGCTCGGCCTCACCGCCGACGGCGAAGGGACACTCAATATCAATGGCGCTGGCTCGAGCGTCATTGCAGAAGATTTATTCGTTGGGAGCAATGGCACAGGAAATCTTAATATCACCGCCGGTGGCGTGCTCAACCAAAACATCCATACAAGTCCCGATGCCTTTGTCGCGGCTAATGTTGGCTCAAGCGGCGACATCATGGTCAACGGAGATGGTTCTCAATGGTTGATGGCGAGGCTGGAGATTGGCAACCTGGGCGACGCGACCCTCTCAGTCGAAGATGGCGGCTTGGTCCGCAGTAACAGCAACGACATGGTGCTCGCTGTCGCGGGGGGCTCAGGCAATGTCGCCGTGTTCGGCACTCCTGATACGGGCTCGGGGGCCAACATCTCGACACTCGACGCCACCAACAATCTGTTTGTCGGAAGCGAGGGGCTGGGTGAACTTCGTGTCGGGGTAGATCTTGGCGCGGATCTCAATAGCGATCCCGTTGGTGCTGGTCACGCACTCTTAGAGGTTGGGACCAATCTGCGCATCGGCGCAAACGCCACCAACCAGCTTGAGAATATCGCTTACATCAGCGGCCCGAACACCACCGTCACCGTGGGGAACATTCTTTACGCAGGTGAGAATGGCAAAGGTACGCTCGAACTCCGCGACGGGGCCACCCTCACGGCCGCGTTTCCTCGCATTGGCTCGGGGACAATGTCCAATGGAACGCTCCTGGTGACCGGCACGGACACTATGTTCACTGCAACCAATGATTCTGTGATCGGCACCAACGGCACGGGTAACGCCACCGTCAGCGACGGGGCTGTTCTTAACAACGCCGGAGACTTCTGGGTCGGCTACCAGAGCAATGCCTCCGGTATACTTACCATCGACAACGCTATTGTCAACGCGACCACCAGCAACAGCGGCGATGTGCAGATCGGCGGTCGTACTGACGGCAGCGGCGGCACTGGCATTGTCACCATCCAAAACGGCGGCACACTCAACGTCAGCGACGAAGCATACATCGGTGGCAACGCAACCTCCTCGGGCACACTTATCGTCACTGGTCAAGACTCGCTTTACTTCCACAAGGATGGCAGTGTGAATGACATTCTTCGCATTGGTTATGGTGGCGAAGGCCATGCCGAGGTTCGCGATGGTGGACGCATCGATGCCGAGGGGATCGTCATTGGTAGTCTCGCAGGCAGCGCCGAAGCCGACCTGCTCGTCACCGGCTCTAACAATGGAACCCCTTCTACGGTCGATATCGACGGCTACCTCTACGTCGGCGATGCTCGCAAAGGGACAATGACTGTCGAACAGGGTGCTCAGGCGCGGGTCGCCACCAGTGACCCCACGCATCGCATCTTCATCGGTGACAATGGTGCCGCCGATGGCTCGAAGCTCACCATTGACGGGGTGGGATCTCGATTGGACTACCACGGTACAGGCGACGTCAGCGTCGGCAACGCCGGTGGCAGCACCAGCAGCCGAGCGACACTCGAAGTCACCGACGGCGGTGTTTTCTCCGCCGTCCAGCGTGATCCAAACGACAACAACATCATCCTCTCCGAAGCACGCATCATCGTCGGCGACATTACTGGTGGCAATGGACAGGTGATCGTTCAAGACCCCGGATCGCGAGTCGAAGCAGAGGCCATGTACGTTGGTGATGGCGACAGCAGCTCTTCGGGCATTCTCGACATCTCCAATGGCGGGGTCGTTGAACTGACCGATGAGTTTCAGGCGGCCTCTTTTGGAAGTGGGGTTGGTACCGTCAATGTGGATGGCCCGAATTCGCTGCTGGAGGTCGGCACCAGCTTCTCCCTGGGTGACGACACGCTAGGTGGTGCCACCAACGGCGCTAACGGCATGATGCACGTTACCGAAGGTGGAACCGTCACCAATGGCGGGCAAGCGTACATCGGTCATTTCACTAGCAGCTTCGGCACAGCCACGCTCGGCAGTACGACAGCCAATACCTCCTCCTGGGACATCGGCGGCGAACTCACGATCGCGGGAACCGAAACATCTTCACAGCAAAGCGGCTTTGGCATTTTAAACGTGAACGAGGGTGGCCTTGTCTCTATCGCCAGCAATTTGCGCATCCGCAACCTGGGCGACGTCAACCTTGATGGTGGTGAGGTCGTCGTCGGCGAGAACATTCTATTCACAGACGCAGGCTCCACTTTTAATTTCAACACGGGCACGCTGCGGTTTAGCAACTCTACGGGAGCTACTCTCAACTCGAACTTGCTTGGGCGTATATTCAATGGCGGTCCTCAAACGCTATCCGCTGATATGCACCTGGCGGTCGACGGACTTGCGGCGCTCGGCGGACCCTTGCGCGTCAATGGCGGTACGCTCAGCGTGGGAGCAATTTCGAAGGCGAATTTCGCCAACGTCGACTTCGATGCAGGGACGCTGAACTTCACTGACACAGGTTTGGTGGTTACCGATGCGGGACTGTTCGGCAGCACGCTTGTTGTCGATGAAGATGAAACCGTCAATGTAGCGACGTCGCTGTTCGTCCAAGCCGATGGGCTGCTCAATGTGGCACGTGGGTCGATCTCCGCTTTCGGCGGTGTCAACTCGGGCACGACGGTTCTCACCGAAGGAACCGCGTCGTTTGGGTCGAGTCTGACAAACAACAACACCTTGGTGCTAATTGATTCAACAATCAATGGCGATGTCGTCAACAACGGCACGCTCGAACTTGTCGGCAACAATACCTTTACTGGCAACGTGACGCTTTCGTCCCTCGGTTCGCTGGGGCTCGATCTGGGTGGCACGCTTCCCGGAGAATTTGATGTACTGCACACGAACGAGTTTCTCTCGCTCGATGGTACTCTAAAGGTGTCGCTTGACAGCGGGTTCCAGCCGCAATTGGGTGATTCGTTCGGAATCTTGCGCGGCGACACGGGCTTTGCGGGCACCTTCGACACGCTCAATCTGCCTGCTCTCAGTCCTGGGCTCGCGTGGCAGTTGAACCCCGGCGCAATCACGGTGTTCCTGAATGTAGTATCAAGCACCGCCACCGGCGATTTCGACAACGACGGCGACATCGACGGTCGGGA
Organism: Bythopirellula goksoeyrii; assembly: GCF_008065115.1. Lineage (NCBI taxonomy): Bacteria > Pseudomonadati > Planctomycetota > Planctomycetia > Pirellulales > Lacipirellulaceae > Bythopirellula > Bythopirellula goksoeyrii. The sequence goes on from NZ_CP042913.1 coordinate 1,090,693, forward strand.
TTTTCTCGTCTGGCAACGGGGTGGTTCTCCCAACGGGATAAACAGTGGCGACTTGGCGTTGTGGCAATCGCAGTATGGAGCAACACCGCTGGCCCCTTTGGCAACGGCCGTTCCTGAACCTCCCGCTGTCGCCTTGGCCTGTTGTCTTGCGCTCATGGTATTGACTTACCGCTGCCATGGGATTGATTGACTCCACTTTCTCCCCGGCGGATCGTCACAGGCACACTCTCGGCAAGCCAATTTCCATCCCGACCGATACCACTCTTATTGGCCCAATAAAATTGGTGAAACTTTCTTGACAAAAATAAACCCCCTTCCTTTCAGTGGGCTTGGTTTTCTCCAACTCGTTGTTCTGTAGGAGTTTACGTCGTCGCCGGGGTCGGCAAGTTTGGCGGGTTTTTAAAACAAAACTCCGCAAAAAATGGCCATCGTGCGATGGTGCAAAGGGACTAAAGAGGGGGCTGGGGACTGGGCGAAATGGGTCGCACCGCTACTTGTCCGCCTAACGCGCAGAGTAGCGGTGCTGCGTTGCCGGACAGGTAGTGGTGACTGTCGCGGCGGACGCATTTTCGGCAGAAATCAGATTATCAAGGAACGCAGCTATTGGTTGCCGAGGTGTATTATCTGAAAGCGGGTGGCCAATTGCTACCATTATTTTTGGCCAGGGTGGAAATAATTACTCGCAAAGCCGCAGAGTGCGCGGAGGAAGAAGAGACAAAGCCAATTTGTAGGCCGGAACAAGCCGTGCGCAGTTCCGGCAAAAACCTCACCACTTACCACCAACGACTCCCACTCAGACGTTACATTCCAGTGATCTGGTGATCGGGAGTTTTTGCTTAATTTACTTCCCTTTTCAGGAATTGAGCCTTAGCGTGGGTAGCAGACTTTAGGGCAGGGTAAGTCAGGGGTGTTAACCAATTAATGCTACCAGCCCGGACTATCAACTAATGGCTAATAGCCAACTTGTTTCAATTTCTGAATGACGACACACATGGGTGTCGCAAGAAAATAGCTACGTAACTGGCTGGCAGTTCCACCTTTGGAGTGTAGGATGCAAGTGCATGATTCACAGGTGAAACTAACAAGCCATGAAGAGCTGGCTATTGTGGGCTTTATCTAGGGTAAAGTTGGGTCTCTGCTAACAGTAACCATACCGAGGAATACCAGATGCGGAGGTTAGTCACATCAAAGCGACTGCAGCGGTGGGCTGAAGAGGATCGGGACGCACGTGCTTTGCTCCCTGGTCTGGTGAGGCGTCTCGCGCACGCGACGCTCGACAGCATCCAAAGGATTGACTTTCCTGCGTATGAGTCGGTGCAGCGTCCGGATTTCGACGGCGAGATCGAATGCAGAGTTGGCAATGCCTGGATTCCCAGCGGCTACTCCGTCTGGGAACTCACTGTAGAGAAGAGATCGGCTACCAAAGCCATGGCGGACTTCGTGAAACGGACAAATGAGATCCCGCCCGAGATTCGTGAGAATGCAACCTACATAGCGCTGACGGCCAGGCATTGGCGCGAGAAGAAAAAATGGAAAACCCAGGTAAATTCCAACGGCAATTGGAAATCCGTTCGAGCTTACGATTGTGACGACATTGAGCAATGGTTGGAGAATGCATTTGCTGTGGCCCTTGGGCTAGCAGGTAGTTGGGGAATCCCTGTTCACGATCTCCATGACCTAGAAAGCCGTTGGAGATCTATTTCAAATAGCACGACGCCTGCCCTTGCGTCCCAGGTCTATTTAACGTCACGCGAGCGAAGCCGCCAAGCCCTCATCGATTGGCTGTCGAATGGAAAAGCCTGTCTCACAATCGTCTCTCAGTTCCCATCAGAGATCATCGACTTTGTTTGCGCATCCATTGAGGCCTTAAGTGATGATCAACGAGAAGCCGTTCGGTCACGAATGGTAATCGCTCAATCTGCAATTGCTTTAAGAAAGCTATGTAGGCTTGAGACCAACCTGGATGTGGTGGTTGATCCACGAGTCGAAGTGAGTGGCGAAGACGCCGCTTTTGCCACAGAAAGAGGCATTCGGCTCATCCGAGCTTGTGAACCGTTTGTTCCGCTACCGGGCAGTGCGATCCGACTTGAGCGCGTCCGAGAACATGAGCTCGCCCGTAGCCTGCAACAATGTGGGCTAAGTCAATTCGTAGCGGAGAAGAAAGCCAAGGATGCGGGAGGAAGCCTTGCTTTACTTAAACAGAGCCTGGACAGGATAGGATGCCAGTCGCGCACCGACGCAATCGAGGTTTCAGCGCGGGGCTCTTTAAGAGCATGCCTGATCTTGGGCGGATGGAACGGCGCCAACCCTGCCGACCTAACTGCAGTCGAACAGTTGGCCGACAAGTCTTACTCGGAGATTGAGAGTGACTGTAAATTGTGGGCAAACTGTCGAGACCCGCTTCTTATCCATGCTGACAACAAGTGGAGGCTAGTCTCAAAAGCCGACGCCTGGGCAAAACTGAAGTCCTACATCTCGAATGAGCACTTTGCCACCTTCGCGCCGCTCGCGGTTTCAATTCTCTCTGAGCGAGACCCAGGATTCGAATTGCCTAACAAGGAGCGCTGGCTTGCGCGCATCAAAGGTTTCTCTCCCCAATACTCACAAGTTCTTAAGAAACACCTAGCCGACACTCTGGCTCTCTTAGGATCATTCGGGGAGATTATCGCCCACGAACCCACGCTTGCTACGGAAGGGTTCTCTCACCGAGTAGTCCGAGAGGTCTTGTCCCCAGACACTCCTTGGGAGCTCTGGGCCAGTCTGAATTCAATCTTGCCCCTACTTGCAGAAGCTTCGCCCGATGCCTTTCTTGTTGCCATCGAATCTGATCTCGACTTATCGGAACCTAAACTGTCTTGGCTCTTCAAAGAAACGAAAGGACACCCTCTTCTGTCGGGATGCCTCTATTCTGGATTGCTTTGGAGCCTGGAAACGCTCGCGTGGGCTCCTGAGCACCTTTCCAGAGTTTGCTCTGCTCTACTCAAGCTTCATAGACATCATGTTCCCAACAACTACAGTAATTCACCGATGGGAAGCCTTCAACTAATCCTGTCATGCGCACTGCCCTATACAACAGCAGACGTCGAACTTCGAATAGGGATCTTGAAACGACTTCTTGCGAGCGATGAAAGTTCTGCTTGGGGTTTATGCGTAGCACTTCTGGAACAATTCCGTGGAGGCATGTTCCCACAGACAAGCCGCCCCGCGTGGCGTGGATGGGCGTCAGACTGGGATCGGGGTGAGACCTATGCAGATATGGGCAAGCAACTTGAGGTTGTATCGACCGCTATCGTGGAGCATGTTGGTAAAGACCTTGAACGCTGGTTGGAGCTGATCGACTTGTTGACCTTGATGCCAAGATCAATCATGCTCCAAGCCATTGACCGTCTAGCGAAATTGCCCTCCACGGGACTCGACGATCACGCCAAGAGTGCACTCCGCGAGAAGATCCTCGACTATGTCAGCCGATATCGCAGCAGTGGCGCCACCGACCGAATCGGGGAGGACAATCTCGAACGCTTGGAGAATATTGCGAATGCTATGCAAGCCGCCTCGCTGCCGATCCACTTTGCTCCCCTGTTTGAGCAGTGGATGGATCGCTACTACATGCGTAGGGCCAAATATGAAGAAAACCAGGCCGACCTTGGAAAAGACCGACTACGGGCAATTGAGGAAGTAATTGAAGAGTGCGGCTTTGAAGGAGTGTGTGAGCTAGCCGAACTCTGTCAACAGCCCTATGCCGTTGGCCATTTGCTTTCGGTGCTCACTGGTGATCAATATCAACACAGCATCATTCCAGATTTGATACGTGAGGACAATTGGTCGCTCAAGTTTGTCTGCGGTTATGTCGCAGCACGTTTCGAGTCGGATGGTTGGGCCTGGTTCGATGGCCAACTTGGCCGCTGCAATTCAGACTTAGCCCGAGCTTGGATGTTTGCGATGTTGCCATTTCGACCAGACGTCTGGGACCGCGTGGACGAGGAAAACACCGACGCAAAACGCCTCTATTGGTCCAACGTGAATCACTGGAGATTCGACAAGTCCGCAGGAGCTGTCCAACGGTGTGTCACGGAGTTAGTCGCGGTCGCTAGGCTCGCGAACGCGGTGGAAATCATCTGCGCGGCACTCCGCGATAAATCAGCCTTACCTAGTGATACGCTTTTGCAACCACTAGAAGCCATGCTGGATTCACCTGGCGAAGTTGCAGAACCTCAGATGGAAGGTATTCATGACTATGATGTCGGAATGATCCTCACGGCCGTCCAGGAAGCTGGCGATGTCGTTGATGCTCGCCTCATCCGATTGGAGATCAACTTTCTGAGCATGCTTGGTGACGACCGAGAAGGTGAACCGGCTACGCTGTTTCGCAAACTGGCGACCGAACCCGCATTCTTTGTTGACATACTTTCTTCCTGTTATCGATCCACTCTTAAACAATCTGATGAAGAGGTAAATGAGCTTAAGGAAGATGATGCAAAACAGAGGGCACTGGCGCACATCGGACACGAGCTGCTGTACAAATGGAAATCCCTTCCCGGTACGAACAATGACGGCACAGTTGACGAGCAAGAATTGTGGAAGTGGGCCAATTCTGCTAGAGAAATTGCTGAGCCCTTGGGGTATCTTGATACATGTGACTTCCGCATCGGTCAGTTGATCTCGCACGGACCAACAGATTCCGATGGCTCATGGCCGGCTCGGTCTGTTCGGAGAGTTGTTGAGAAAATCTCTACTGAACGAATCGGTGCAGGGATCTACATAGGTATCATCAACTCTCGAGGTATAGTCTGCCGCGGTGAAGGAGGGGCACAAGAACGAGACCTAGCCACGAAATACAAGACGTTTGCGGAACAAGTCCGGGCGGACGCTCCGTACACAGCCTCCGTCCTTGATCGCATCTGTGCTTACTACTTAGGGGAGGGACGTGAATGGGATAATCGTGATGAGTGGGAGCGATAGAGGTCGAACAGCAAAACCTAGCGGGTTAGCATTGGCTCAGCTGGCCAATCACAATGGCACACTGCAAGCGGTTCAGGTGCTGTCCGATGATATACTGCGCCAGCAGTTCTAACAGAGAAGATTTAGGAAACCAAACCCCAGGCTCCGCAAAAATCCGTGTAACTATTCTTCACTCCGCCTGGAGCGTTCTTAGCGCCACCACTTTGTGGCTTGATCAGGCGATTGGGACATCCAGCCGGTTAGCGTTCTGAAATGGGCTCGGATGACTGTTCTCCGTTCTCTCATCTTTGTACAACTTGATTTTGTCCAAAAAAGTGGATTTCGATTTGTAGGATGGGCACTCCTGAGAGTCGATTCGAGAGAAAGCACTCTATGTCGGGCAAGAGTGCCCGACCTACGGCATTTTTGACTACCGCTTCGGCTCATACCGTGACGCGGCTAAAAACCTATCTATTTCTCTGCACTGCTAGCACTGAAATACGTGAGCTGTGACAGCATATTTGCGGCACTTGGATAGGCTCGAAATATGTCTGCATTATTCGTTCTTGCTGTCGGCGCTTTTGAGTAGGATGATGGTCGCTGGCCGAACATGCTAGACTCGCAGCGGGACAGAATTCAGCGAGGGAGTATCGCTGACAGACTTGCCATAGAAAGGAATCTACCCATGGTTTGTAGCGATCGATTGAGCGGCGTATTGCAGGTTTTATTTATAGCTGCCCCTTTGATTGCAGCCGCGCTCTTCACGAGTTCGTTGGGCGGACCGGCTTTGGCTGCGGAGCCGATCAAGCTCAATGGTCCACTCGTTACAGATGGGAATGTGATTCCCGAAGGACTGCAGTTCAGCCCGGATTCAAGCCGCGTGCTCTATCTGGCAGACCAGCTTACCGACGACGTGAACGAGATCTTCAGCGTTCCTAGCACAGGGGGTCTTGCCATTAGGCTCAATGGTACGCTGGCGGCAGGAGGCGATGTGTTTTCCGAGGGCGCGCAGTTCAGCCCTGACTCGAGCCGCGTACTCTATCTGGCCGACCAGACGACGAACAATGTGAATGAAATTTTTAGCGTACCTAGCGCGGGTGGCATGGCCACAAAGCTCAATGGCACGCTCGTGGCCAACGGCGATGTCTCTTCCAGTGGCCTGCAGTTCAGCCCCGACTCAAGTCGCGTACTCTATTGGGCCGATCAGACGACCGACCTGGTCAATGAAATCTTCAGTGTCCTTAGTGGGGGGGGTGTTGCCACAAAGCTTAACGGTCCGCTCGTCTCGAGTGGTGATGTATCTTCGAGTGGCCTGCAGTTCAGCCCCGACTCAAGCCGCGTGCTCTATCTGGCCGACCAGACGACCAACAATGTGAGTGAAATCTTCAGCGTTCCTAGCGAAGGGGGTTTTGCCACAAAGCTCAACGGGCCCCTCGACTTGAATGGCGATGTCTCATCGAGTGGCCTGCAGTTCAGTCCCGACTCAAGCCGTGTACTCTATCTGGCCGACCAGTTGACCAACAACGTGTTTGAAATCTTCAGCGTTCCTAGCGAAGGGGGAGTGGCTACACGGCTCAACGGACCGCTCGTCTTAAATGGTGATGTCTCTTCGGCGGGTCTACAGTTCAGCCCTGACTCAAGCCGCGTGCTCTATTTGGCAGATCAGACGACCAACGATGTTGATGAAATCTTCAGTGTTCCTGGCACAGGGGGGACGGCCACAAAACTCAACGGCACACTCGTGGACGGCGGAAATGTGTTTCCCGACGGCCTGCAGTTTAGCCCTGACTCGAGTCGCGTGCTCTATGTAGCAGACCAGACGACCAACGATGTGAATGAAATCTTCAGCGTCCCTAGCGCAGGGGGGACGGCCACAAGACTCAACGGCGCGCTTGTAGACGGCGGAAATGTGTTTTCCGAAGGCCTGCAATTCAGCCCCGACTCCAACCGTGTGATTTATCTGGCCGACCAATTGTCCGACGGCGTGAATGAAATCTTCAGCGTCCCCAGTGCAGGGGGAATGGCCACAAAGCTCAACGGCACGCTCGTGGCCGGAGGCAATGTGTTATCCGACGGCCTGCAATTCAGCCCCGACTCCAGCCGCCTGATCTATCTGGCCGATCAGACGACGGACAACGTGAATGAAATCTTCATCGTCCCCAGCGGGGGGGGAACGGCCGTAAAGCTCAACGGCCCGCTGGTGGCTGGCGGGAATGTGTCGTCGCAGCAGATCAGCCCCGATGGCAGTTTGGTCTTATATCTTGCCGACCAGAATGAGGATAACGTCAACGAAATCTTTGTCCGCATCGTCCGCCAGCATTCCAACAGTGGGGACGTCGATTGGGACACGGGCGCGGCTTGGGACCACGGCGGCGAGCCAGACAAGGTGATGCAGATTTTCGTCGATGCACCAGGAACGGTCACCGCGACCGGATCCACACCACGGTTGATCAACGAGTTGGTAGTGGGAAGTAGCACGGAGACTTCAACGCTCGCGTTGGCTGATGGCGCGGAGATCTCAACGCTGCACGGTGCGACGATCCAAGCGAACGGCGTACTCCATGGTGACGGCATGTTGGTGGCCGATCTTGTGGTCGCCGCCGGTGGTATAGTTCGCGCCGGCGCAGCAGAGCAACTGGTCATCAGTGGTTCGACTGTGTCGAACGAGGGCCTCATAGAAGCAACCGGCACAACCGCTGATCCGGCAACGATTCGCTTCGAGGGCCCGGTAACCAATAATGGCACCCTCAACGTCGAGGACGGATCGACAGCCATCTTTTCCGATTCGCTCGCCGGCAACGGCAGCGAAGGGAGTGGCGAAGTTCAGATACTCGGCCAGCTTCTACCCGGCACAGGCCCTGGCATCATGAATTTTGGTGGCGATCTCATCTTGGGGTCTCCCGCAAATCTCGAAATCGAGCTGGGCGGCCTCACGGCCGGCACTCAGTTCGACCAACTCCTCATAGCTGGAGACACAACCCTTGCAGGCACACTCGATGTCACGCTGATCGACGGATTCACACTCGCTGCTGGCCAACAGTTTGAAATTCTCAACGTCGGCGGCTCTCTCACAGGTACTTTTGCGGGCCTCCCCGAAGGGAGCTTGGTGGGAAATTTCGGCGGCACAAACCTGTTCGTTTCCTACTCCGGTGGCGATGGCAACGACGTGACCTTGCTGACGGCCCTCCCTGGAGATTTCGATCAAGACGGCGACGTCGATGGAAGTGATTTTCTTGTGTGGCAGCGGGATCCTGGCGTCGGCAGCCTGACCGATTGGCAGGCGCAGCATGGCAGTGTTTTACCACTAACTGCCAATGCGAATACCGTGCCAGAACCTGATTCGCTGCTAATTCTGGCCTTTTTTGGCTCAATTTCTTGCATGTGGTGCAGGTTCCCTTAATACTGGAGAACGGAACAGGGGGTGGTTAGCAACGATACCTTAATTTTCTAGGGGGATCTTTCCTTGACTCACCAATCTTTGCTCAGCTTGTGCACTTCCTGTCTCCTTGTTTCTAGTGCTGTAATTCCGTGCATTTCGCCCAACTCGGCGACAGCGCAAGGCGTCGTCCGCAATTGGACTGGCGGTGGCGCGACCGACGACTGGTTCGACGCGGCGAACTGGAGCCCGGGGGCGGTACCTGATCCTGCTGACTTGCTGCTTGTTAGCTCGAGCGACATCGCAGGACTCGATAGCAATATTGTCAATATCTCAGACGGTGGGCGGATTGAAATCTCTAGCCTCTCCGCGACAGCGACTCTCAGTAGACTCGACGTCGGGCTCCAAGGAGAAGGGACGCTCGATATGTCTGGCGGCACGCTCACGACCGGTTTTGTGCTCATTGGCACTACGGGGAACTCATTCGGCACGGCAAACATCACAGGAAATACTTCAACTTGGAACATTACGGACGGCTCAGACAGAGACCTCTATGTCGGAGAGGATGGCGAAGGGCGGCTGAATATCACTGGGGGAGCGGATATCGATATTTCCGATGATGTATTAATTGGGAACAGAGCAAGCGGCATCGGCGTAGTCAACGTTTCAGGAAGTGGGTCGACGCTCGATCTACTCGATGCCGGTGTGATTAGCGAACTGATTGTTGGAGGGTTTGGTCGAGGCACACTGAACGTCACAAACAGTGCCGCTGTGACAAGCAGACTGGGCGCTATCGCCAACTCGTCGGGATCCAATGGCAAGGCGACTGTCGATTCCGCCGGCACTTGGAGTATCACCGAGGAAATGTACGTAGGCTCTGGAGGCACGGGGACGCTGGAGATCCTGGGGGGCGGTTCCGTTGATAATTCGACTGGTTATATCGCAAGGGACAGCACCGGGGTCGGTCGCGTGCTGGTCGAGGGGGCTAATTCTCTGTGGGATGTGGACTCGACTCTCTACGTAGCAGATGAGGGCTACGCGGAGTTGGAAGTCCGTAACGGGGGCCGGGTAGTGAGTTCAATAGGAATCGTTGGCAACGATTCCACAGGCAATGGCTCGGTGATTGTTGAGGGGGACGATTCGATGTGGGATATCGCCAGCACTTTACGTATTGGAGAGGAAGGAACAGGTTCGCTCACTATCTCCGATGGGGCAGCGGTCGAAAACACGTTTGCCGACATCGGCAATCTGAGCGGTTCGACTGGCGTAGTCACTGTGGAAGGTGCCGGTTCGACTTGGACCAATTCCTCAGTCCTCAATATCGCTGACTCTGGAGACGGTACGTTAAATATCGCAGGAGGGGCAACAGTATCGAACACAGCCGGAAACATTGGCTTCGCCAGCGGCAGTGATGGGACTGTCAATGTTTCGGGAGGTAGTAGCCACTGGAGCAACGAAAGTTTGGTACGAGTCGGTGTGAGTGGCTCTGGAACTTTAAACATATTGGGAGGCGCCAAAGTTTCCAGTACGCATGCTGGAATTGGTGTCATAGGCAGCGGCAATGTATCCATTGAAGGCGCTGGATCCCGATGGATTGCCACCAGCAGCGGTGGTTCCACTGTTGGTGAGGATGGCAACGCCACGATGCAAATTACTTCTGGAGGCGCTTTTGAAACACCTGGCAACCTAGTCGTTGCGAAAAACGATGCCTCGACGAGTAGCTTAACGGTCACCGGCAACGGATCGCGCCTTGATTTGGGATTCAGCCTCTCTCTGGGAAATGTCGGCGGAACGAGTACCGGTTCCGCGACGATCGGAACTGGTGCCCACGTCACCGTTGGAACTTCAACAGTTATCCAAAACGCCAACAGTTCGCTCACGGTCGACGGTGGTTCGCTCACGACCACTTCGCTGATTAACAACAACGGTGGCACGTTTGTATTCAACAGCGGTACCATAACCATCGACGGAGGAGGGTTCCATCCCGGCAACAGCTTCTTGCTCAATGGCAATAGCACCGCAACATTAAACCTGCAGGGCAATGGTGTATCAGACTTTAGCCAACTGACGGTGGGCAACACAGGAGACGCCGTGCTCAGGCTCGCGGAGGGTCACAGCCTGACTTTAGACGAAGGAACCATCGGCGTGTCGGGCGAATTCATCCTCGACGGCGGACACCTCGCGGCCGAAACATTCAACAACCTCGCAGGGGGGGAATTCACTTTCCTGAGTGGACGAGTTACGGTCAATGGAGATGTACTGGGCAGTAGTGCTCCTTTTGTCATTCCAACCGGAGGCACCGTTGATGGCTCCGGCTTTGTCGAAGCAGACGTAGTTGGCCAGCCAGGTTCGACAATCACCGTGACCAGTGGCAATTATACACTAGGAAATCCTTTCAGCTTTCTGGGCTTTGTGCACGAAGGCACGCTCAGCGTGGGTAACAGGATTGCTAAGCTCAAGTCCGCCGGCTTCGCCCAGTTGGGCGCGCTAACGACCCTTTCTGGCGGCACGATCACCGCGGACAACGGAATCTCTCTCGGCGGTGGTGACGTAATAATGGGAAAGGGCGACGTGAACGCGAAAATTGCGGCCGGGATTGGTTCGTTTATCTATGCCCCCGGCGGCGACCTCACCCTCGGCGACGCCAATGCCTTTGACGGCTTTGTGTCAGCCGGCAACATGACTGTCGATGCCGATAGCATCATCTTGCTCGACCGCAACCAGGCCCAACTCGGCACGCTAACTACTGTTATCGGCGGTGGCAAAGTTGTAGCTGCAAACGGTGTAGTTCTCGACTTTGCAAGCGCCATCACTGGCGATGGCAACATCGACACACCCAATGACCCTCTTCGTCCGACGATTATCAACGGCACGGTCGAAGGCACTAGTTCCAACCTGAGCATTGGCTTCAACGGCTATGTGAAAGGAATTGGCATGTTGAATAACGTTTATTTCACCGGCACACATGCCCCAGGCTTGAGCCCAGCGGAGCTGTTGGTCGGTAATCTAACGTATGCCAATTCTGCCACCTTGGAGATCGAAATCGGCGGGCTCACGGCGGGCAACTCGTTTGACAAGCTCACCAGCAACGGCATCCTCGACCTCGACGGCACACTCGATGTCACTTTTCTCAATAACTTTATGCCCAGCTTAGGCGACTCGTTTGAAATCATCACGGCAGCGAACGTGATCGATGAATTCGCATTCGAGAATCTTCCTGACATTGGTCCACTCTTGTGGAATGTGAACTACGGAGCAACTAGTGTATTACTCGAAGTGCTCTCACCGTTCACCGCCGACTTCGACCAGGATGGCGATGTCGATGGCAATGACTTTCTCGTTTGGCAGCGCAATCCAGGGGTGGGTAGTTTAATCGACTGGCAGGCACAATATGGAAGTGTTTTACCACTAACTGCTAACGCGAATGCTGTGCCAGAGCCTCAAGAGCTATTTATTCTAACTTGTATTGCATTATTTTCTTGCATGCAACGAGTGATTCGTTGAGAATAGGAAGCGTACTTTTCAACGCTAATTAGAGAGGGAAATTTGCTATGCCTAGGATCGAGACCCTTCCTAGTCGAATCGGCAAGCTATTTTGTTTAGCGTTGGTAATCGAATTGTGTTTCGAAACTCAATCACTCCACGCCCAAACCTGGTTCGGCCCCGATGGGGGCTCTTATCATGATTCATCCAACTGGCTGCCGACAAATGTCCCCGACACCCCAGCAGAAACCGCACAGTTTAGTGGTGGCACTGGAGGCGTCGCATTCAACTCGGATGTGACGATCAACATCCTCAACAAGCTCGGCGGTGTCCACACGTTCTTCACTTCGGGCCCGACCAAGCCAGTAACCTTGTCCTCCGACGAAACCAGAGTGTCGAATTCCACCAGCGGCGGCATCCTCACACTCGGCAAATCTACAGGCACGGCTGCCATCAACCTCGATGTTGCAACGTTGCTCAGAGTCGGAAACGAGGGCGTCCTAAACATCATGGAAGGTTCCTCGGTCACATCGTCGGAGCTCAGTTTGGGCGCAGTCAGTACGGGCGACGGCACGATTCTTGTCGATGGACCCGGATCAAGTTTAAACATCACCGGCACCGCTCCCATTGATATCGGCGAACAGTCCAGCACAGGCAATCTGACCGTGCAGAATGATGCTACGGCGTCTTTTGCCGACACGCTCAATCTTGCAGATTCGGCGATTGCAGGTTCGAGTGCCGTGGTAAGCATACTTTCTGGTGGTTCGGTGATAGCCAATGATCATGTCAACGTTGGAACAGGCTCAACAGCCGGTCAATTTGCAAATCTTACCGTGAGCGGCACGGGAATCGCTGCCAGCAGCTTCACACAAACTGGTGCCACCCAGCTCACCGTGGGCAGTTCCGTATCTGGCAACACGGCAGAGGTGAATGTCAACAACGGTGGCATACTCTCTACAGGCACAGGTCCAATAACGATCAACTCTAATGGGGTGATCAATATCACGGATGGCACATTCAACGCAAATGGAAGTATAACGACTTCTGGGGGAGGGTCTCTCTCACTCAATGGAGGTGAACTCAATGCGAACAAGGGATTCGATGGAATCATCCAGCCGTCTGATTTCGCTGCCGGAACTCTCACCGTCACCAATGGTTCGTTCGACCTTCCATCCGATTTTTATTATCATGGTGGCATTGAGGCTTTCACTCATTTCCACCTTATCTTGGGGGCTGGTGCTACATTAAATCTCAATCATTCGTTCCTCGTTGGCTGGAATCTAGGTACTGGGGATTTTACTATCAGAGACGGTGCAAATGCCTCGACCTCCGTAGGTGCTATTTTCCCGCGAGGTCATGTCACCGTAGATGGGGACTTTTCGACCTGGACTTTGACGAGCCTGCTTCGTCCTCTGGGAGGCTCCATGAGCATCCAGAACGGTGGAGATGTGATTTCTCCGGAAACCCTCATAGATGCTGATGATTTCGATCCTACAAACGAGGGCACTATAAGCATCGACGGTATGGGCTCCACATTGACCAGTAGCGCAACTCTCTCGGTGGGAGACGCGACGAAAGGTGACTTGATTATTACTGACCAAGGAGAGGCCTCAAATGTTACAGGTATCATTGGAAATCAGGTTGGTGCGATAGGCTCTGCAACGGTCGATGGCTTCGGATCCCTGTGGGCGAATACAACAAGCCTCACTGTCGGACAGCAGGGCTATGGCACGCTGCAAGTCACGGGAGGAGGAGTTGTCTCTAGCAGAAACGGATTCATTGGCAGTGAAGCCGACTCGAATGGCACGGCGACGATCGCCGGGAGCGGTTCTATCTGGACGAATGCAGATCTCTATGTCGGGGGGAACTCCAGTACAATCGGTGGCAATGCACAACTTCGGATTCTCGACAATGGCCTTGTGGAAGTAGGAGATACACTAACGATTTGGGATCAAGGCACGATCATCCTTAACGGTGGCATCTTGAAACTCGACTCCACAGCCACCGTAGGTAGCGGAACAGTTAACTACTTCAAAGGCACGTTTCACCTCACGGATGCCGGAGGTTACACAGTTGGTGCCAACTCTGGTTTGATTGATGAAGCACTCGGCTTTGACAATGCAATCATCCCTGCAGGGGGCGGACTGATCGTCGATGAGCAACTTTTAGTACCGGCGGGAACTTCGCTTACTGTGGTGGCAAGCGATGTGAATGTGGATGAGCTGACTAACAACGAGTTGGTCAACATGACCGGCGGGAAGATTACAACGGCGACGGGACTGATAAACAATGCCGACATGATTCTTGTGAACACAACGATAGACGGCCCGGTCACAAACACCAGCGGTTCGACAGTCACGGTACTCGGCACAGTCGACTTCAACGACATGGTAAGCGGACCCGGCAATTTTTTCGGTCCCGGCACGGCCAATTTCAACGGAGGAATGGCTCCCGGCGCTAGCCCGGCACAGGTAGCCTTCGAGGGCAACGCGTCGCTGGCAACCACCAACACACTGTTCATCGAGTTAGGAGGGACATCGGCCGGCAGTGAATTCGATACCCTCGCCATCGCTGGCATCGCCGATCTTCGCGGTACCCTTGATGTCAGCCTACTGACTGGCTTTACGCCCTCGCTTGGCGATAGTTTTGAAATCATCACTGCGGCAAATGTGCTGGATTCGTTCGAAGTCGAAAACCTCCCAAACATTGGTCCACTCTTGTGGAATGTGAACTACGGAGCAACGAGTGTGGTACTCGAAGTGCTGTCACCTTTCACCGCCGACTTTGACCTCGACGGCGACGTCGATGGCCGTGACTTTCTGGTCTGGCAGCGGGGTGGATCACCTAATGGTGTGAACAGCGGAGACTTGGCGCTGTGGCAGGGGCAGTATGGCAGTGTGATTCCGCTGACACCAGCCGCAACCGCCGTACCGGAACCAAGTGCCTTGACGCTACTAATGCTATCTACCCATCTGATCGGGTGGCGAGGCAGAGATTACTGATCGCCATGCATTCCACGGTGGAAGCGGAGCCAGTGGGCCAGAAGTTCGGCGCGGCTGCTTACGCTGTAGTGTCGGTAAATCACCTTGACGTACTGGTGGACTGTCTCGGGGCTGATTCCCAGTCGGCTGGCTACCTGTCGCTCGCCATCACCCTCCAACAAACAATGGAGTGTCTGTTGCACGCGAGGGGGCAACTGAAATTCGGAGGGCTCATCCGGTCCGGCGAGCGACACCCCGATCAGCCGACCGATTTCACTTTGTGCGAACTCCAGCAGCTTGCGCTCGCGATGGCCGAATTGTGCTTCGCCAATCGGACGGTGAATTGTCACGGCAGACGCGATATTCCACGGCTGCGGACGGTAGAAGGAAGCTAAGGATGCGTCCACCCCGGCAAGTCGCATGTAGTTTTGATACTCAGGCGAACGATACCATTCGCGGTCGGTAGCGACTTCTTTTCGAGTACAGGTGATCAGGCGGCCGGGGCGAGAAGCAAATTGACGAAACGAGTTGGCACTGACCATCCCATCGTTCATGAAGGTCCGCCATATGGCATGCTGTTCTTCGCTGGCGAATCCGAGTTCAAGATTGTCGTGCAGTTCCGGAGGACCGTCTGAGCTGGTCATTCTCCAAGTCCCTCCAACTGCCACCTGCGCACCGATAATCTTTGTTAGCCCTTCCAGATAGTGGCGTCGCCACGCAATCGGATTCGGGCCTAGTTCGCGACACTCGCCAATGAGACGGGATATGTCACGGATCTCGGATAGTCGCAGTCTCTCAGATCGGGCCATGGCCAATCTCTCCAGCTGTGATTTATCGAGGAGGAATCCGATCTCAAGTATCGGGCTATTTCCACATTATTTATCTTGGCAGTCTAGCACGATCCATTCAGTGAAAACAGCTTTTTTTGAGGATTTCTGGAGACCTAATCCCCGATTCCGGGGAGTTGCATTGTGAGAGTGGATAATAGACTCTAGATGCCCTGACAAGGCTTTGGTCGCAGAATCTGCGCAAATCTCTAGATCGAAGTTTCGGCCCAGAATGTCGCTCAGATAGTTGACAAGTCCTTAAGAACTAGTTTTGATATAGCACTTGCCTGCAAAAATCAGCGGACGATTCCGCCAGTTTCAACCGACCACCGGAAGAAATCTGAAGAGATTTCGCATGAGCAATTCTGTTCTGATGCCAGTTGAGGTAACATCCGCGTCCAGAATGGGTTTATCCCTTTTGGACCTTTTCGCGGTGTTTTCGCTGTACACCAAGTTTCGACTCACTTTGTGGCCGCTTGCCTGCTGCGCCACGACTTCTTTGGGGAGATTAGAAAGATGACATGCTACCTGAATTCATTGCGCCGTTTGCCAGTTGTGCTCTTCATACTACTTGTCTGTTGTCTCGTGGCAGTACCGACTCGAGCGACCACCTTTACCTGGACCGGTACAGGAACGAATGGCAATTGGGCAGATCCCTTCCAGTGGAGCGGATTTTCAAGCCCACCCACCAACGGCAGTAACACCGACATCGTCATGCAAGGGAGCGATACATCGCCGGATATTCAGGATATCTTCAACAACAACCTCGATTACGACATCGATTCGATCACCTTGTCCTCTTCCTACACGGGTGCTTCAGCGATGATACTTACTGGAGGTGAGTTAACGGTCGATAACGAAATCGTCAACAATGACCCTCAGGAATTTGAATTCAACTCTGTCATCCACATGGGAGATCAGTTTCTCGGCATTCGTCCGAATAATGGCACTATCGATTTCGATTCTGCCGTGGAGGTCAATTTTACAGGCTCTACGATCGCTGCAACTGGCGGGGGAGACGTCTTCTTCGACGGAGGGATCTCAAGGGCCTTCATCCTCAATGACACCAGCTTGACCATCTTCGACGGTACTTTTGTGCGCATCGGCGGCAGCAGTAGTCCCATCGGCACGGTCAATATCTTTGATGGAACTTTACAGATTAACTCCAGTTCGAACTTGCCAACCACAGCCGATGTCTCAGTCTCCAGTGGAAGTCTATTCGATCTGAACAACTTTAGCGAAAGCATCGACCGACTAACCGGATCGGGCTCGGTCGATTTGGGAACCGCGACACTGACGACTGGCGATACAGCAAATTTTAGCTTCTTCGGTACGATTTTCGGTACCGGCGGTATAACTAAAGACCAATCCGGTATTATGACCATTGAAGGGAGTAACACCTATTCCGGCGCCACCTCGATTACCGGTGGTACACTGAGGCTTAATGGCTCGGGGCAACTTTCTAGCTCGACTGACGTGAGTGTTTCCTCAGGTGCCACCTTTGACCTCAACGGCATCAGCAATCAAGTCGATTCGATCTCTGGCGCAGGCACGATCCTTCTGGGAGGTGCCGTTCTCACGGTCGATGAAACCGCCGGAACACGGAACTTCACCGGCAACATCCTCGAATCTGGCGAAATGCAGAAAAACGGTGCCGGTACGCTTTCGTTAGGTGGCAACAACACCTTTACGCTGTTAGATATTAACGCTGGCACCCTACAGGTTAGCAGTGCAGGAAATCTTGGCAGTGGCAATATTGAGTTGGGCAGCGGCACTCTCCAAGCCACCGCGTCATTTACCAATGCCAGACCGATCCTAATCAATTCATCAACGGCAGTCATCAACGTGGACACCAGCGACACACTCACCCAGTCGGGAGTGATTTCAGGGAGTAGTAATTTCACCAAACTAGGCAACGGCACACTGAGCTTGAACGCTAGTAATTCACATACTGGTGACATCAACATTAACGACGGGATTCTCGCCATTAGTAGTAGTAACCGCATCAACGATGCCTCGGATATTACCCTTCTGGCGGGTGCTACTTTTGATCTCAATGGGTTTTCCGAAACCGTCGATACTCTCTCGGGAACCGGTGGGACTGTTGCCACCGATGGAGGCATCATAACGGTCGATGAGAATTCCGTATCCACCTACACATACAATGGAGCAATCACCGGCTCAGGGGGGCGATTGACTAAGTCCGGCACTCACACGATGGTCCTCGGTGGGAGTAATACGTACACAGGCGTGACGACGATCAACGGCGGCACGTTGCGGCTTGGCAGTGCAAATCGCATCAGCAATTCTTCCGACTTGGTGGTGAATGGGTCGGGTACTTTCGATCTCAATAATTTCACTGAGGCTGTTGATTCGATCACCGGTAGTGGCTTGATTACCTTGGGAAGCGGCACGCTCACCGTCGTTGAGAACAGCGCCTCAACCCGTACGTTCAGCGGTTCGATCACCGGTACGGGCAGTCTGGCGAAAAACGGTTCTCACACTTTGGTACTCACTGGAAATAACACCTTCAGTGGGGAACTCTCACTTTCGGGTGGAACTCTTTCGGTTGGCGCGAGTAATAATCTTGGCAACACAGGAGCAAACATCGTTTTCTTTGGGGGAACACTCCAAACCACTGGTTCGTTTGACAATGTTCGTGAGGTGTTCATTGGGCCTTTCAATTCCGCAACATTCGAGGTAGATACGTCTACCACCCTTACCCAATCGGACTTTATCACTGGGGATTCGACCACGACCCTGAATAAAACTGGTGGGGGCACTTTTGTACTCAGCAGTGCCAGCTCGGGCTTTGGAGGCCTGATCAACATTACAGGTGGTACTTTTCAATTTGGTTCGGGCGATACCGTTGCTAACTCAACGGATGTGACTGTTGCTGGGGGTGCGACCTTCTCCCTCACGCAGACTGAAGGAATAGACGCTTTGAACGGTGTTGGAAACGTGACGATCGCCAGTGGCCAACTTCTTGAAGTCGGACTGGACAATTCCAGTTCATCGTTTAGCGGCATCATTTCCGGTGCCAATGGCCAGTTCAGTAAGGCGGGCAACGGCGTGCTTACTTTATCCGGCAGCAACACCTATACGGGATCTACCTCCATCAACGGTGGAACCATTATGCTCTCTGGAGCAGGTCGTCTCGCTGATGCGACCGATGTCAACGTTACTTCTGGCGCAACTTTTGACCTGAATAATGTCTCCGATGCGATCGATGCCTTGACCGGTGCGGGGGCTGTCACCTTGGGCGCAGGTAGCTCCAATACGCTCACCATTGGCAGCAATAACGGCAGCGGCACGTTCAGCGGAAATATTTCGGAGACGGGTGCTTTGACCAAGGTAGGGAGCGGCACTCAGACACTTTCGGGGAATAATACCTATTCTGGCACTACTTCATTCGATGGGGGTGTCCTCAGAACCGCCAGCACAGCCAATCTGGGCAGCGGCAATATCAGCTTTGGTGGTGGAACCTGGGAAGTGACTGGGTCGTTTACCAATTCACGGCAGATTTTATTCGATATCGGTGTCTCAGGCACAATTAACGTCGATCCTGGTGTCACACTCACCCAGTCGGGGACCGTCTTCGGCGGGCTATCGACGCTTAATAAGACCGACTCCGGCACGCTTTTGCTCACGGCTTCGGCGTCGCCCCAAAATATGAACGTCAATGGCGGTCTCCTCCAATTCTCCGGCAGTGGAAGCTTAGCCACGGGAACTAATGTTACAGTCGACAGCGGCGCTACCTGGAACCTCAACGGCCTTGACGACAGTGTGGCGACGATCGCAGGTGCGGGCTCAATCCAGTTGAATGGTTTTGCCGAGTTGACTGTTGGCGCGAACTCTCCGGACACCACTTTTTCGGGTGTCATCAGCGGTAATGGGCTCTTTATTAAAGATGGAAATCATCGTCTGACTTTGAGCGGAACCAATACCTATTCTGCTGGCACCCGTATTGACGGCGGCACTCTGGCGATCTCTAGCGATGCAAATCTTGGAAATCTCGGTTCGCCTTTGATTATCAATAACGGAATCTTAGAAACAGCAAACACCGTAGCAATTAATCGCAATGTGTATTTATTTGCAGACGAAGGTACGATCGCCACAGAAGGAGGCCTTAACCTCACGACAATTGCAGGTCTTGTAGAAGGAGACGGTACACTCATCAAGAGTGGAAATGCTGGGCTCGGTGCCTTAGTACTCACGAACAACAACACTTACACCGGGGGGACCATCGTCGAAACTGGCACTCTTACGGTCTCGTCCAATTTGAACCTTGGTGCCAACGCCGGCGGAGTCACCTTAATGAATGGTTCCGTGCTCAATTCGACAGGCACTTTTACCAACTTGCACTCAGTCACATTGGATGGAGGTGGGGGAATTACTGTGGCAGGCTCTCAGACTCTCACGCAAGCTATTGGAATCGGTGGGACGGGGACACTGACCAAGAGTGGGACAGGAACGCTCCTGTTGACAGCCCCAGCCACCCATGCAGGGAATACGATCATCAATGCTGGTACACTTCAATTTGGTTCGGGAGAACTCCCCGATGCCTTCGACGTGACTGTAGATGGTGCGGGAGACGTCTGGGACCTTAACGGGGTGAGTGACGCGATCGACGGCTTATTCGGGGGTGGTACGGTCCTGTTAGGTGGGGGCACACTCACCGTCGGCAGCAACGATGGTGATGGCGACTTCAGTGGTTCGATTCAAGAGACGGGGTCTTTTGTGAAGATCGGTCCTGGTACGCAAATTCTCAGTGGAGCCAATACTTATGTTGGGAGCACACAGGTATTAGAAGGGAAGCTTGAAATCACAAACGATGCTAGCCTTGGTGACCCTTCCTCTACTCTATTGCTTAGTGACGGGACACTTCGCACGAACACGACGTTTTCCACTGGACGTACTACGACCATCGTTTCTGGTTCCTTTGAAACCGCGCCGGGGACGACTCTTACATTTACGAGTCCAATTGCTGGTGCGGGCCCACTATTTAAAAGAGAAACGGGCACTCTCGAACTTACTCAATCAAACACTTACTCTGGTGCAACAAATATCTTTGCGGGAACGCTACAGCTTTCGGGTGCCGGTCAACTTGCTGATACTACCGATGTCTTGCTCGCGGCTCAGGGCACCTTCGACCTGACCGATCTCGTCGACACGATCGATTCGCTCAGCGGAAGCGGCTCTGTCGCTTTGGGCAACGGCACACTCACGATTGGTGCCGACAATGGCGCCGGCAACTTTAGTGGTATCATCAGCGGCACTGGCATCGGGGGTGAGATTGTCAAGGAAGGAGCCGGCACGCAGGTCTTCTCAGGCGCAAACACTTATGCCGGCGGTACCGAGATCAACGACGGAACGCTGGAGATTTCTCAAGACGCCAACCTCGGCGAACTCGGCGGTCAGGTTACCTTCGATGGCGGTACCCTTCACACCACCGCCAACATCCCCAACATGGTCCGCGAAATGACGGTGAACTCGGGTGATGGCACTATTGAAGTCGACGCTGCTACGACTCTCGGCATTGGCGGCAATATCGCCGGTGTAGGCGAGCTGACAAAAACGGGCGACGGCACGCTCACTCTCAGTGGTATCTCTTCCTACGATGGAACTAACCTTCTCGGGGGCGTGTTGAGCGTCGGCTTCAATTTCAATTTAGGCACCGCCAGCGGACAACTCACGATCGATGGAGCGACGTTGCACACCAGCAACAACTTCACCACCTCGCGAGTCACTACTATCGGACCTAGTGGCGCAACTTTCGATGTCGATGAGGTACTGCCCGGTGCCGACCATACGCACAACGGCACCATTCAGGGCAATGCCGGCGCCAATCCTTTCGTCAAGACCGGACTTGGCGAAATGCGGCTTGGCAGCGCGAATACGTTCATCGCGCCAATTCATATCAACCAGGGCAAACTCTCGGTCAATGCTTCCAACCAGCTTGGAAGTAGCTCGAACGCGATCGCTTTCGGCGGCGGAACTTGGTTTGTTGACGGCACGTTTAGTAATTCTCGAGTCGTCCAACTCAATCAAAATGGTGGAACCATCGAAGTTGCGGGAGGTTTCTCGCTCACACAAAATGGCGTGATCGAAGATGGCGTGAACGGACCCGCCGGATCCTTGAACAAGACAGGTAGCGGCAACCTCCTGCTCGGAACCGCTAACACGTATTCCAGCGGCACGAACATTCAAAGTGGACTGCTACGACTCAACAGTGGCGGCAGATTGCCGGATACAACGGATGTCGATGTGGCTGCTAGCGCCACCTGGGATCTCAACAATGTTAGCGATGCGATCGACGGACTCAGCGGTAGCGGTGATGTCACCCTCGGCTCTGGTGAACTCACCGTAGGCAGTGACGACGGCGGTGGGACGTTTAGCGGTACGATCAGCGAAACCGGCTCGCTCGTTAAGGTTGGAATTGGCACACAGTTTTTACGACTCAATGAGGTCGGCGAGGACACCTTCCCCAACACGTATACTGGAGGAACACAGATCAACGGCGGCACGCTGGATATTGAGGAAGACGACAATCTTGGTGATCCTGGTGGACCGCTGAGCTTCGACGGAGGCACCTTGCAGGTTGCCGGCAACAATGGCGTTTCAACCTCCCGGTTGGTTACCCTCAACGCTGGTGGCGGCACGGTCAACACTGTTGGAGATAATTCCCTCGTGACGTTCTCCGGCGTCATCGATGGTGCCGGCTTCTTACGCAAGAATGGCCAGGGCACACTCACTCTTGCCGCAGACAATACCTACACGGGGGACACGATCGTTAATAGTGGCATTCTCAGACTCGACGGTGCGGGTCGTATTCCTGACGCGTCATACGTCACGGTCGAGGCCAGTGGATCGATGGGCGAGGGACTCGACTTGAACGACATCAGCGATACGATCGGGGGACTCGAAGGGAGCGGCGACATCCATTTGGGAACTGCCACTCTGACCGTAGGTGCTGCCGGTGGTGATTTCGATGGAACCATCGACGGGACAGGTGGCGTGGCCAAAATCGGCGCCGGGAATCTGATCTTGGCCGGCGTCAACACCTACATGGGAGGTACGGCCATCAACGGCGGCTCCATCGAGATTGGCTTCAACGCCAACCTTGGCAACGCGGCCGGACCACTGAGTTTCGACGGTGGCACGTTGACGACGTTAGGGAACTTTAGCACCGCCCGCGCGACGACCATGAATGCAGGCGGCGGTACCTTTAATGTGCCGGGTTCCAATACCTTCACCCACAATGCCAACATTGCCGGCGTGGGGGGGCTCGGCAAGGCGGGAACCGGCACACTCGTATTGAACGCCGTCAGTAGCTACGGTGGCCCCACATCCGTCACGGGCGGCACGCTTCAACTGGGCGGTTCCGAGCGTTTGCCAAACTCGACTAGCCTAAGCGTAAGCGCGCCAGGTGTGTTCGACCTGAATAACTTTAACGAAACTATCGACGGATTGTCGGGCAATGGGTCGGTCGATCTTACCAATGCTCAGTTGACCGTTGGCATCTCTGGCGGTGGCGGCAGCTTTAGTGGTGTCGTCAGCGGAACAGGCGACCTTCAGAAAGAAGGAGCCGGTACACAAACTCTCGCCGGCGGGACGCACACATTTTCTGGCGCCACCGTCGTCAACGGCGGCGAGCTAATCCTCAACGGCGGAGGCAGCATCGACCAGACTACGCTCTCGGTCGGATTCAACAACGGTAGCGACGGCACGACCACGGTCACCGATTCCGGAACCATGTGGGATGTCAGCGGAAATCTTACGGTCGGAGCACAGGGAATCGGACGTCTCAACATCAACAATAGTGCCAACATGACCGTCGGCGGCCAGGTGCTGATCGGCGCCGGCATCGGTACTGGTACCCTCTTGGTCGATGGCGGGACACTCGACAACTCCGCCGGCACGGGCATCCTGGTGCAGGACGGCACACTCGGCGGCAGTGGCGACGTTCTTGGCAACATCATCAATCAGGACACTGTCTCACCAGGCACCTCTGCGGGCATCTTGGATCTCACAGGTACCTATGTACAAGAAATCACCGGCTTATTCTCCGCCGAAATTGGTGGAACCGGTGCAGGGCAGTTTGATGTGCTCAACGTCTCTAGCACCGCCTCGCTGGCGGGCAACTTGGAACTGGGAATCTTGGGATTCCAGCCCGCTCCGAGTGACACCTTTTCGATCCTTACCGCCGGTACGTTGGTCGGCGAGTTCGGCAATGTCGCCGACGGAGCGCGGCTTAATATCACCAGCGGCGGAACTGGTTCGTTCCAGGTCGACTACAATGCCACAAGTGTTATTCTAAGCGACTTCCAGGGAACCGCCGTGACCACCGGCGACTTTGATTTTGACGGCGACGTCGATGGTCGGGATTTTCTGGTTTGGCAACGGGGTGGTTCACCCAACGGGATCAATAGCGGCGACCTGGCGTTGTGGCAGGCAGAGTATGGAAACACATTGCCGCTGACGGCAACAAATACCACGGTGCCGGAACCTACTGGCCTGTTTTGTGCAATTGCATTGGTCGTAGCCCTCGTGGCGTCTCCCGCCGCCAGATTGCGGCAGCTATGAACTTCGCTGCGGGAAGCCACATTGCTTGAGGGACTTCTTATCACTGCCCGTGTCAAATATTAGAGCCGTGGGAGATAGCAAACAAAGTTGCAATAATTACCAGGACTGATTAAGATGCTTCGTGGAGCAGGCTAGAGCGATCGCCTTAGTGCGTTTTAATTGGAGAGGCCAGTGGAAGGTCTTTCGAATGTGTGGGCAGGAACAGCCCGTTCCGCATCACATTCCTCAAGCATCTGAGAAAGGTTACCTGATGAATCTGCTTCTTCTGCGCGCGACTCGTGTACTTTTCTGCCTTCCTCTCTTGCAAGTGACCCTGTCTGTCGCTCCTACGAGCCTCTGGGCACAATCAGTTTTCTACTCATTCACTTCTGGTCCTGGGGGCGACGGATTCGATTGGCCAGCGTCCCCCACGGGACTGCTGGATGGAGATTATTTCTACACTCCCGATGGTGTGGAGTTTGACAACTATATCAGCAACAATCTTTTCTTCGATGACAACTACCTGGTCTCTGGAAACTCTTCCGACATTGATGGCGATGCCATGTGGGGCAACCCCAACAGCGGGACAGTCGATTTCTACTTGTCGGGGCTGAGTGTGCAGAGCGTTGCGTTCAACTTTGCGCAGTCTGTGGGAGGGGCACCGTTCTTGACGGATGACTACATTTACATCTACATCGAAGATTCTGAAGGTCGGGCAACTGACTTCGTGCCTTCGCTGAACAACTCGTTTACTGGCCTCGGGGGATTCGACGGATATTCCGATTTGGTGCAGTTCGACACTTCGTTTCTGATTGATGACTATGATTCCGTCGATGGAGGACCCTTGGTCGACATCGACTACTTCTATATCGAACTGTATTCGCTCGATAACACGAGTGAACCGGCAGAGTTCGCTATCGACAACTTCTCACTCAACGGTGGCGGTGGAAACGGCTCAGATCTACTCTATCCCTCGGTCAACGGAGGCCAAACCAACGTGACCGATTCAACGCTCGGCAGTAATTCGCTGCGAGGCACAGGCACTTTTGGTAGGGGAGTCGAGGTCACCAACGATGCAGCCAGTGCGACAACTTACACCGTCGAGCTCTTACCTGGTGGCGATCTAGCTCCAGGAACTCTTCCCAGCGCCGCGCCGATCAATCCAGGCGAGACCATCTTTAGCTCCGACATTGCCACCATCGATCGCTCCCTTCCCAGCGGTACGTACGAAAGCGACCTCAATATTGTCAACAACGGCGTACCGTTAGATCCAGACAATGTGGTGACTCTCAGCGTTGACCTCTACGAATCGGAGTCGCTCTCGGGGAATTTCTCGGGTGTGGACGTCAAAGCCTTCGAGGACGTAAGCCTCAGCAATGCTGAGGCTCCAGCGGGCGGATTCCGGGCTGCGGTAAAAGTCACTGGATCACAGACTACCGGGCCGTTCGAAGTCGACGACTTCCCGGTCGATCAGCGTGTCTTGGACGGTGAGACGATTCAAGCGAATGTCGTCTTCAGACGATTCGGACAACTCTCGGGACTTCGCGAGGGAACCTACACGGTCTCGCTTGAGCAGGCCGCTTTCGTTGTGAATCAATTCGTCGACTTCGAGGTCTTCCTGGCGAACAAAGAACCGGTTCCTGATAAAACCTGGGACCTTGACTACTTGCTCACCAACAGCAACAACGATAACGCCAATTTCACGGCTGGCTTTAGCTATGCCAATCGCCTGGGAGTAAACCGCTTCGAGGTTGCTGCAACACTAATCGACGGCACTAGCTCGAAGAATCAAGGCGTTTCTATGCAGTTCATGACTGACCCCGACCCTGCCAGTGCCGACATCATTGGAGAGCCGGTCGATCTAGTCTTCGGCGGCGGAGCAGGTGACTTGTACGTTTTGCAATTCACTTACGACGAGTCGTTGGTTCCCTCAGGTTTCGCTGAGTCACAACTCCAAGTGCTCTGGTACGACACGATCGCCGGAGAATGGGATTTTGCGATCGATGGCAACTCCTCTACGAGCACTAGCACATTCTTTGCCGGATCCTATTCCGACTATCTTGCCGGCCCTGGCGGCGGAGTGCTCGACGCTGGAGATCTCAGTGCGTTCGGCGTGGATGAAACCAACAATCACGCTTGGGCTGTGCTCGATCACGCCTCACTGTTCGCAGTGGGTGTCCTTACGAGCACACCAATGTCTGCCGACTTTGACTTCGACGGCGACGTGGATGGCAATGACTTTCTCGTCTGGCAGCGCAATCCGAGCGTGGGTAATTTGTCGGATTGGCAAGCCAATTATGGCCAGCCGCTCACGGCAGTTTCCACTGTCGTACCGGAACCTGCTGTGCTCATTTTGCTTCTTAGTGCGATGGTATTCTTGCCGTCATTGAGACAAGCAATCTAGTGAGTATTTCATCGATGTCGGAGTGATCAGCTTATCGCAATCAAGTATCATGAAACACCTGCTACAGAATTCCAATGCGTCTATAACGATTCAATTATCTTTGGCCTTTTTCTGTCTCAACGATTCAAGAGCCTGGGCTGCGCCAGTGCAGGTGGTGAATGCTGGATTTGAAGACATCTCCGAAGAAACTCCGTTCAACGAATTTACTTTTGGCGCACTCAACGGCTGGGATTTGTACGATCCCGACACGATTACCGACAGCGGCGACGGGCCCACCTATTTCATCGGGACGCTCACGCCATTTGAACCTGACCCGATTGGCAATCCGGGTGTCTTTGCCAATTTCCCTGCGGGAGCGGCTGAAGGCCAGCGTGTGGGCATCGCCTTCAATTTCGAAGGGAGCGACGGACAGGGGGAATACGGTTTCTTTCAAGAGTTGGACGCAACACTCCAAGCACACACGACCTATACACTGGAGGTCGAAATCGGCAACATCGATTCCGCCACGGCGATGAATGGAGAGTTTTTCCCGTTGGAAGGTTTTCCTGGCTATCGCGTTGAGCTACAAGCAGGCGGCATGATGCTGGAGGAAGACGACAATCTACTCGCAGGCACGATTCCTGATGGGTAGTTTGCTACAAGCACAGTAACTTTCACGACCGGTGCATCTCATGACATGTTGGGAGAACAATTGGGGATCTTGTTGGTCAACTTGAATCAATTAGACCCTGCCCACCCGAACTCTGATCTCGAAGTTGATTTTGACGATGTGCGGCTTGACGCTTCTCCCGCACTGACGGCCGACTTCGACAACGATGGCGACGTCGATGGCAATGACTTTCTCGTATGGCAACGGGGCGGATCACCTAATGGGCTTAACAGCGGCGACTTGGCGTTGTGGCAAGTTAATTACGGTGCTCCTCTCACGGCGACCGCAGCTACTGTGCCGGAGCCCAATTCACTTGTACTTGTGTTTGTCTGTGCTACTTTCCCTTGCTCGCGAAGTTCTCAAAGGCGATCGTTGAGAGAAGAGGCTGTTGGGAAAACCCACAATGTGTTTTTGGCCAGTTGTCAATTTGGGGAATGAATTCTTTAACTCCCAAGTGTGCGATTCCGCACTCTCGATTGCCTTGCTCTTTGTGACATTGCCCCAACTTTCTATGGCTTCCAGAGGTTGTACTCACAGAATCGAGGTATCACTCGAGGGACTTGTCAAATTACAGCTTGGCACTAGAGTTGCGGTAATAGGCCAGATACCGAACTGGAAGACTTTATTGTTCCTGGCGGATGTCCCTTTTCAGCATAAGGAGCAGGGAGATGAAGCAATTCAAGAACATCTTGGTGGGTGTTGACCTCTCGCAGGGAGATCGACTTGTTTCCGATGAATTGCCACCACCCACATTAGAAGCCATTGAGCGCGCTTTATGGCTGGCAAAGCTAAACTCGGCGCGACTTCTATTTTTCAACGCAATCGATATTTCTGCAGCGGCTCAGCGAATGATTGACGAATCTGAGGGAGAAAAGAACTCCGTTCAAGAAGAGTCTAAGAGTGTTCTTCTGGGTTTGGTGGCGCGGGCTGCTGAATACGGAGTGACTGCCGACTCTGAAGTCACGTTCGGCAAGAGCTGGGTGGAAATCATTCGCCGGGTTCTCATCAGGGATCATGATCTCGTTGTGGTCGGCACTCGCCACCTAAGTGCGACATGGAGTGTCATCATAGGAAGTACGGGAATCAAGTTGCTGAGAAAATGCCCTTGCCCCGTTTGGATCACTCAGCCTCAGGAGAACAAACAGATCGAGTCCATTCTTGTGGCCCACGATCTCAAACCGGTTGGCGATTTGGCAATGGAGCTGGGTTGCTCGATGGCAAGGCTTCATGATGCTCAACTGCACGTACTTCATTCAGTCGAATTTCCTGAATTCGACAATGCGTTTGAGCAGCACGTTGCCGATGACAAAATGGCATTCTACCGATCCAATGCGAAAGGTCATATTGAAGCACAATTGGCGAATTGCAACTTAACTAAGACTCCACGCATACACCTGGTCACGGGATCGGCTGATCTCGCGGTGCTGGAACACATCGCCAAATACAACATTCAATTGCTCACCATGGGGACAATTGCGCGCTCAGGGATTCCGGGTTTTATAACCGGGAATACTGCCGAACGATTGCTGCCAGGCATTCCATGTTCGGTTCTTGCTGTAAAGCCAGCGGATTTTGTCTCACCGGTGACATTGTAGACGTGCTGCGAACACTCGAATGATCCCGCGGCACCAAGCCCGTATCCAACAATAGCTTGGATTCTGGCTAGGCATTCTACTACGGAGATCTTTCAAAAATGACCTACCGCAAACAAGCGCGGGCACCCTGGCACTACTTGGCGTTGAATGACTTGAAGCACCAATTGAATGCTCCCGACAACGGATTGAGTGCAGTCGAAGCTGCGAGCAGGCTAGCTGAATATGGACCGAATCAACTTCCTCAGCAACCTTCTGTACCTCTTTACACTATCGTGCTGCGGCAGTTTCAGAGCCCCTTGATTTATGTGCTTGCACTGGCAGCCATTGTGTCCTTTGCGACAGGTGATGTGAAAGATGCCGCATTCATTGCGGGTGTTCTTGTGCTAAATGCTGTCATAGGTACTTATCAGGAGTGGAAGGCCGAACAGAGCAGCGGGGCTCTGCGGAAGCTGCTCCAGATTCGCGCGTCGGTTCGTCGCAATGGAGAGGTGTGTGAGATAGGGGCCGAGGAACTCGTGCCGGGCGACTTGGTCTTGTTGGAATCTGGTAATCGAGTTCCTGCGGACATTCGTCTATTAACCGCACATGCCTTGGAACTCGACGAGTCTCTGTTGACGGGAGAATCTGTGCCCGTACTCAAAGATCCTGCTTGGTGGGGAACCGAAACTACTCAAGCCACGGATCAACTAAACATGGCATATGCAGGCTCCGTCGTCGCTCGGGGACGGGGAAAGGGAATCGTGGTGGCTACCGGCATGTCCACGAGCGTTGGTTTATTGGCGTTGGATGTAATAAAAGAGGTAGGTGGAAAACCGCCTCTATTGATGCGGATGGAGCGGTTTACTCGCGTGATCGCAGCTTCGGTACTGATGGCCGCCATGGCAATTGGCGTTCTCGGTACGATCCTAGGTGGCTACTCACTTGCAGAAATGTTTATGTTTTCTGTCGCTATGGCCGTCTCAGCGATTCCAGAGGGCCTCCCCGTAGCCATGACTGTAGCACTGGCAATCGCGACGACACGTATGGCTCGACGAGGTCTAATCGTGCGAAGATTGACCGCGGTCGAAGGACTTGGAAGTTGCACTTTAATTGCAACGGACAAGACGGGGACCTTAACGTGCAATGAATTGACGTTGCGGGAGGTTCTCTTGCCCAATGGCGACACCTTCCAGGTATCTGGCGAAGGATATGTTCCAAACGGCGATGTGCGGAGTAATAACCCTTCAATCGATGCCCGTAACTACGAACCTCTGGAGTGGCTCGCTCGGGCAGGCCTACTTTGCAATGAAGCAGATCTTCATCGTCGCGAAAGTAGTTGGGCTTGGCGTGGTGACGCTGTGGATATCGCCTTCTTGTCTTTTGGTCATAAACTTGGGATCGAGCACGACTCTTGGCGAGCTCAGTATCCCCAAGTCAATCAGCTCCCTTTCGAGCCAGAGCAACAATTTGCCGCTTCTTTCAACATGATCAATGGCAGCCTCGCAGTGTTCGTCAAAGGAGCTCCCGAGCGCGTGCTTGCCATGTGCAGCGAATCGACTTGCGTTGAGTTTGACAGACAGAAACAAGAAGTTGCTGCGATACGAATGGCTGAACGAGGTTTTCGGGTACTCGCACTAGCTGATGGCGCACTCGCAGAACCAATATCGCCCGACACAGTTCCCTCGGCCCCCAAAGAACTACGGTTTCTCGGTCTCGTTGGCATGATCGATCCATTGCGGCCTGGGGCAAAAGAGGCCGTGCATAACTGCGCTCGGGCAGGCATCTCGGTAACGATGGTCACCGGAGACCATCGTCTAACAGCCCTTTCCATCGCACGTGATCTAGGGTTAGCCGAAGACACAAGCCAGGTAATGACGGGCGCGGAACTTCTAGAAACCACCTCAGAGGAATTAAGTGCGATCGTGAACCATATTCGTGTTTTCGCCCGGGTTGCGCCGCATCAAAAGCTGCAAATCGTCGAAGCCGCAAAGAAAGCCGGTCATTTTGTGGCTGTGACTGGCGACGGCGTGAACGACGCACCTGCGTTGCGAGCGGCAAACATCGGGGTAGCGATGGGCCAGAGCGGTACCGATGTTGCGCGCGAGGCTGCGGAACTCGTGATCAGTGATGACAATTTCGCCACAATCGTTAGCGGCATTGAGGAGGGACGCGTCGCCTATGGCAATATTCGAAAGGTGATCTACCTCCTGATTTCTACGGGTGCTGCAGAGTTAGTGCTGATGGCATTGGCAATCTCCACGGGAACACCCTATCTTCCCCTCTTGCCGGTACAAATCCTGTGGTTGAATCTCGTTACCAACGGAATCCAAGACGTCGCTCTGGCTTTCGAGCCAAACGAAGGTGGAGTACTGAATCGTAAACCACGCTCGCCGAATGAGAGGATATTCGATCAGTTAATGATCGAGCGCACAATCATCGCAGCCCTAGTGATGGGTATCGTCGGATTTCTCACTTTCCGCTGGTTTTTGGCGGAAGATGCGAGTCAAACCGAAGTTACCTCCGCGCGCAATGTACTACTGCTCTTAATGGTGTTGTTCGAGAATATCCACATTGGCAACTGCCGCTCGGAAACAAAGTCTGCTCTAGTATTGTCCCCGTTACGAAGCCCTATTCTGCTGACAGGTACGATTATAGCCTTTCTCGTTCATCTAGCAGCGATGTATTCACCATTTGGCCAAGTGGTGCTTGGGACAGAGCCAATAGATCTTAAAATCTGGGGCATATTGTTTCTCTTGGCACTGTCGATTTTCCCTGCGATGGAGTTGCACAAATGGAGTTGGGCAATCAGAAAAAGAAAACGGACTGCCGATTCATCATTTCAAGCAGAACATCATTGACGAAGACAATAAGCTCATCCTGAAATCTTGAGTTGAGAGCTTGTCGATCAAATCTTCTCCAAGATAGCCTTCATCTCGTCGGCTCGGTAAGCACGTATCGTTTGAGTATGCACAAAACCATCGGAACAGACATGCACCATCAGCGCGGTGGCGCTCAGATCATCGGGCGCTTCAAGCACGAGGAGGCCATCATAGGGACCTTGAGTCCAGAAAATGTCGCTCACTTTGACGCCCATTTTCTTTGCCTGTTTCTTGAAGTTCTCGGCCCTTTGACAGGTGTCTTTGATTTCTGAGATTCCTTTTTCGGTAAACTTGATCGTTGAAATAAAAGTGGCCATGCTTGATCCTCCCTTGTAACTTGGTTAATGCTCAGTAAGAGCAATTCCCTCCCGCAATTTGAATGCCGGAATCTGTGAAAGAGAGGTTTTCGCCAACTTTCCGTCTTGTACCAGTAGTTCCAGGAGCTGAGATATCTGTTTAAGGGATTTCTCAAGGCTAATGAGCACAATAGTGTGCCAAATCGACACAGAAATGTTCAGTAGAACCAATGGCGTGCTATTTATCCGCTGGCCTGCTGACTTGGCTCACGGTTCAAGTAACGGCCATTGGGAAAAGGAAATTCGATAGGAGAGCAGCCTATCAAATCCGGACGGCGCGAGGGCGAGCCGATCAACCAGCTCGATGCCGACGAGCATTTTTCTTTTTATCTTGCCGACTTCAACAGCCAGCGACTTGATCCCTGAAAATGACTCGAGTGGAGCAGAGCTTGTCCGACTAGTTCTACCAGGAATCTCTCGCGGGATCATTAATCCAGAGTTTGATAACTTAGAGACAACAGATACGACTCGTGGGATGGGAAAAAGTGGGAATCAACTTTCATCACCGCCAAATCCTCGAATACCTCATTGAGCAATCCTAGCATTGTTTGGCTATTCCTCTCCAGCCGTACTTTGTAGATAGAGTCAGGGGTACAAGATCGTTTTAGTCGCTTCCCACTCATCGAAATACAAATTGCGACCATCGATTTCAATCTCACCCCGCTGGAAGTCGTTCGGCTCGCTGCGGAAGCTTTGTTTTGGTGGAACGAGCGGGCCCGCGTAGTTGAGGTTGACGATCATGCGATAGGGGTCCATGTGGCCGCAGAAGAAGTCTTGCACTCTTGGGTCCTCATGCTGCTTCACTCCGTAAGAGGCATCGGCGGGGAGCCAGCCCCAGGGTTCGAGATAGAATTCTGACCAGTCGTGGATGTTGGAGTCGTTGGGTTTGGTTTGCCAGCCGGACTGCCAACGCGCGGGGATTCCGGCCGCGCGACACAAGGTGATGAAGGTCATTCCTTGCACACCACAGTCTCCTCGACGCGCGGCGAGACCTTTCGCCGAGAGATTCGGGATGATGCTGTACTCTATCTCAGCACACCAGGGGATGTTTGCCGACACCCAGCGGAAGATTCGGCGCGTCTGTTCAAGCGGGTTCGTTTCGTCGCCAACGATTTCCTTGGCGAGCGCCGCCACTTCTGGGGTGATGACAATATGTGGCGGGCGCTGGGAGGTGTACTCGCGGTAGAGTGAACCTGTGGTGTCGTAGGGCTCGACGTCCTTGGCATCTAGTGTGGGAACATAAGCACTGGTG
The DNA here is from genome assembly GCF_008065115.1 of Bythopirellula goksoeyrii. Classification (NCBI taxonomy): domain Bacteria; kingdom Pseudomonadati; phylum Planctomycetota; class Planctomycetia; order Pirellulales; family Lacipirellulaceae; genus Bythopirellula; species Bythopirellula goksoeyrii. Next base: position 1,123,977 of record NZ_CP042913.1, read on the forward strand.
ACGAATTCGAACTCCTCCCAAAAAGTGAGTTGCGCCTCAGCATCATCGACAACATGTTCCAAATATACAGTGCGGTGCGCCTTGCCGTTGGGGGATATTTGCCCCTCGCCCGGGCCGCAACCCAGTAGTTTTACTTCTCCCTGCTGCCGATACTCTTGAGGAAATGGTAACCAGCAAGCGACTTTCGCACCCTTGCGCAATCTCGGATGATCCGCTGGCACGGTGAGTTCGTAGCGAATTCGATGCTTGACGGGGTGAATTTCTGGTCCATCGGCTTGCTCCGATTCCTCAACAAGATCCGCGACATGGTCTACGATGGGAAACTTCTTCGAAGCTTCCGGCTCCGTGGTCCGGCGGTCGCGGGCTTCTTTACTCAAGCGGAACAGATTGGAAACTGCGCGGGCGAAATAACGCATTTCACCGTCGATCTCTCGATAGTCCAATGTTTCTGCTTCGCGCCAGCGATCAAGGTCAGCGGAGGAGACATCGGGAATTGATTCGCGAATTTCTTTCAGAATTTGGTCTTCATTCAGATTGAAGTCGATGGCAACTCGTCGCTGAATCTCTGCTTGCTGCGTATTCATTGCTGTCGGCTTGAACTTGGGCGACTCATACGTTGTCTCCCCATCGACAACTGTCGCCAACACCTGCCCCGCGCGCAGCGCTGTCGGTGGGACTTGTGTGAGGTCACGGTCGACAACGACGAAGTCGGCAAGCTTTCCTGGTTCCAAGGATCCAAGCTCTTTTTCTTGGAAACCAGCGTAGGCCGCATCGAGCGTATAGGCTCGCAGTGCTTCTTCAACGGTGATCCGCTCGGCAGGAGTCCAGCCGCCGCGCTGCTTGCCGTCGAGCGTGCTGCGGGTGACGGCAGCATAGATCCCTTCGATCGGTGTCGGCGGTGCGACATGCCAGTCGCTGCCAAAGGCCAGACGGGCACCGCTATCCAAAAGAGACCGGCAGGGGTAGGAGTTCTTGCCCCGTTTGACACCTATCACACCGGCGGCCCAGCGGCCGTCGTCGATGATATGATAGGGCTGCATACTCGCAATGACTTCCAACTGAGCGAAGCGAGGGACGTCGTTCGAATCGATGTGCTGGGCATGCTCGATACGGAAGCGACGATCGCGTGGACCGTTTTCCTTAGCAACTTGTTCATAGATGTCGAGTTGCATCCGGTTGGCCCGATCGCCGATGGCATGGACCATCACCTGCAGACCGGCTTTGTCTGCATCGCGAGTCCACTTGAGTAGATCGGATTTCGGATTGACCAGTAAACCTCGCGAGTTGGGGTCGTCGGAAAAAGGTTCAAGAAACGCCGCTGTGTGAGAACCGAGTGACCCGTCGACAAACCCTTTCAATCCGCCGATTCGCAGCCGATCGTTCCCTCGGCCACTCTGTTCGATTCGCTCGGCCAATTTTTGCCATTCATTCAATGGCGTGCAAGCATAGACACGTACCTTGAGTTGTCCTTGCTGTAATGCATTTTGAAATGCTTCGACATCTGCCCAAGTGCCCATATGGTGGACTGCGGTTACGCCTCGTTCCACCAGGTGGGCGACTGCCGCCTGGATAGCCTCAAGTTGCTCCTTGGCAGTCGGAGCAGGAATCTCGCGGGTCATGACATCCATCGCGTTGTCTTTGAAGACACCCGTGAGTCGCCCTTGAGAGTCTCGCACAGCCTCTCCACCGGAGACGTCCTCAAAAGTATCATCGATACCTACCTCACGCAACGCTGCCGAATTGGCCAGCGCCATGTGTCCATCAAGTCGCGAAATCCACACCGGATGGTTTGGGGTGACCGCATCGATCCACGCGCGATCGGGCAACGGGCGACTGGCCGAAGAGTCGCCCCACAGGGTGTGATCCCAGTCGCCGCCAGTAATCCAAGTACCCCGCGGTACCTTCTCCGCAAACGCTGCGATTCGCTCCACAAACTCATCACGAGTCTTAGCATTGCGAAGTTGAACCGAAGTCAAATTACGTCCCGCACCGACAAGATGGATGTGCGAATCGATCCAACCGGGCGTGATCAATCCAGGACTCACATCCAGCACCTGTGCATCCTGGCCGACTTTCTCTTGGACTTCTTCGAGCGATCCGACAGCAACGATCTTGTTTTCTTTCACCGCGATTGCTTCAGCCCAAGGTTGCTCGCTATTGGCTGTCCATACTTTGCCTTGCCAAATCGTGGTATGTGGTTCCTCTGCTGACCATGCCGGAATCGCAAGCTGGATTGACATCAAGCAGAGTGTGATTCGGTATAGAAATCGTCGCAGGTAAACCATGGCTTGACTCTCATTCTCTGCTAATACGGATTAGTTGTTTCTCAAGTGCCTCGATACTAATCACGATTTTGCAAAAAAAGTCCGTCTTGCACCAGTTGCACTCGTTTAATTGCGAAAATGACTGAGGCAAGTTATGCTAGGCAAGTGGCTCAGAACGCTCTTTTTCTCACTCTGTTCCAAGCAATGCTATGTGGTTTTCCGATGGATTTTGGCGTGCTATTTCTTGCTGGCTCGCATTGATTTTTTCAATTTCTTTTTTCAATCAAGTCGCGGCTATCGAAGTCCACTGGATTGGTGGAACAACCGGCGATTGGTCCGAACCGTCGAATTGGTCCTTGGGTTTCGTCCCCTTTCACCCCGAAACCAATGTCACTATCGATCTCGATCCTCTTCAAGACAGCACGGTGGAACTGACGGAGATCTCTACCATTCCTAGCCTTGGCTTCCTGAACATTGCAGAGGGCGATGGACTCCACATACTCAACACCAGGAGAATCAGAGCGGGAGGAATCACCCTGGCGGGCGAATTGCTACTCGACGTAGGTACTGGACTCGAACCTAGCAGCTTTCTCTGGGTTCAACCCCAGGGATCGATTTTCATGAATCCCGGCTCACTGGTCCGCAATTTTAGTTCCTCAGAAGCCCCTAGTATTTGGAACCAAGGACGCATCGAAGGCGCCGGGGCTGTTTCTGGCCCCAGCATTTTTAGAAATGAAGGATCGATCGTCTCCAATTTGGAGGGAGAAACACTTCACTTGATACTCTCCTTTGTGGGAGGTCCTCCTGCCATTCACGTAAACACAGGCGAAATAGTCGCTGAGAACGGGGGGCAACTCGTACTATCGGGTCAGCTTCAAAACCTTTTATCCAATGCTGAGGGTGGAGTCGACGGCCTGATCGAGGCGCGTGGCGATTCCCACATTCTCGTCGGCCATTCCATTCTCGGGGGAGTCATTTCCACCAGTTCCGCTGGAGGAACTGAAGAAGGAATGGTCACACTCAACCAGGCATGGCTCGAAGATGTTCGCCTGGAAGGCAATATCTTTTTTGAATCCGTCACGCTGCAAGGAGTGATTGAAAACAATTCTATACCCGCTCAAAATCAGACGCCTCATCAATTAGCTATCGGCATCTCCGGAGCCACAACTCTCGCCGGCAATGGGCGATTGGAACTCTTGAATGGCTCGATCCGGGGCATCCAGAGTCCTTTCAATTCTGCTGCTGTACTTGTCAACGAAACAAACCATACGATAGCAGGCCCGGGCCGGATTCTTACTGAATCCTTTCCTATGGATGTGGTCAATCGGGGTATCATCGAAAGCGACGAGAATCTCTTACTCATTGAACTCCGTGATGAGGGTCTTTCTGCCAACTCCGGCACGATCCGGGCATTCAATGGTGGCACTGTTGAGCTTAGAGGCGGCAACGAGGACCTGGTCTTCAAGAATTCGATTGATAACATTCCCGGTGTCATCGAGGCAGATGTCAATTCAGAAGTAATCCTTCGAGCAGGGATCATTGAGGGAGGTATCCTACGTGCGATTGAGCCTGTGCTGGCGAGCGGGAACTCACCTGGTACGATAACTACCCATCGCATTCCTGGAACCACGCTCAAGAACGTTCGTCTGGAGGGACCCATCGGGAACCTCTACGATCACTGGAACATTTCAGGTTCCATCGAAAACACAGGAACACTCTCAGCAGAAAGACTCCAGATACAAGACGAAGTGACACTCACCGGGGGAGGCGAAATACAACTGGATGGCGATATCCAAGCCAATCAGGCGAACTATCAGAGCTATAAACACTTGATTAACGAAGACAACACCATCAAAGGACGCGGCCGGATCGAACTGAGTGAATTCACACTCACCAATCGAGGAACGATTCTTGCCGACGAGTTAGGTTCGCAGCTTTCGATCGATTACGCTTCACAGAGTCCGATTGTCAACAGTGGAGAACTGGTTGCCTCGGGTGGCAGCGAACTCGAGGTAAACAGTTTCATTACTAACTACGAAGGGACAACTCCTGGAGTTATCCGTGCGGAAGACGAGTCCACGGTGAGAATACAATCTGTTGAAGGTGGCATTCTTACCACTCAAGGCACGGGAGAAGTCGTTGTTGCGCAGGGAGGCACCATGCGAAACATCCACAATCAGGGGTTGTTACGCCTGCAGGGCTATACCGCTTTCTACGGTACACTTCAGAACGAGGGGACTACCAATGCCCAGGCCAATGTAGGCAATCCCGTCGAATTCTTAGGCCCCGTTGCTCATCTATCCGGCAATGGCATCTGGACGGGTACGGGACCATTTGCGATCAATGTGGGAAGCGACAACAACTCGTCGACTATCATGTTCCACGGAGCGGACCACACCATTCAAGGCTATGGGACGATTCGCGTGGTCCGTGGGCAGTTCTTCAATCAGGGGACGATAGAGGCTTCAGGGCCCGGTATTCTGAACATCGAGATGGAACCAGGCACCAGATTCTTCCAGCAAGGCACACTCATGGTTCCCAGCCAAAGATCGATGGAGATTGAGACCTACCAGCAACGATTTGAGAATGAAGGCGTCATCGAGGTAGATGGCCACCTACAGATTTTCCGACGCAACCAAGGACCTCTGGAATTCATCAACACGCCCGGAAGCGAATTGCACGTCGACTTGCAGTTCGGCATGGCAACCCAAAGAGACCCTGGCAGTCCCATTTTGGTATGGAATCAGGAAAACGCCCTGATTGCCGGAAGAGGGGGTTTCAATCTTATCGAAGACAGTTCTATGCATACCGCCCTAGTGCGTAATTCCGGAGTGATTCGTCCCGAGGGGGGGCACAGCTCGACGGGCCACATCTTCCTCAACGCCTCATTTCAACAAGATGATACAGGGCTTCTTGAATTCGAAGTAGGAGGACATCCGGGTTCCGGTTGGTTTGATGCATTAAATACAAACTTTGATGCTGATTTGTCAGGCGCGCTTGATATTACGCTGGTCGACAGTTTCGAACCGAGCGTGGGCCATGCCTATGAACTTGTCACCTCCTTCGGGGGAACCGTCACGGGAAGATTCGACATTTTCACTGCACCCGCCCTGGAGGGTCGTTGGTGGTCACTCGACTATCTCACCGACAAGGTTGTGCTCAACGTCAATGCCATTACTGCCGACTTCAATCTCGACGGCTATGTCGATGGCAGCGACCTCACAGAGTGGCAAGTCGCCCATCAGGCAGGTACCGACATGGCCGACGCCGATGGAGATGGCGACAGCGACGGACAAGACTTTCTTGCCTGGCAACGCCAGTTCGGTAGCGGCATTCCTTTAATCGGCAACAATGCTGTACCAGAACCAGCGACTGCACTTCTGCTGGTCATGGGGATTCTGCTACCCCTCAGAAAGCACCATTGCTGAGAGCCGGATTGAAGTACTGCTTAGCCGTTCAGATGGGGATCGCCGATTTCTTTAAGATACTCGGCCAGTTGTGATTGCAGATCTAAGAATTCTTGCCATTGCTCAAGAGAGAGGATTACGTTCTGATCCTTGTCTTCGACCGTGGCCCCTCGAACGATACCTCGTGCACGTAAGTGCAAGTATTCCAAGAGTTCCGAGAGCTGGGCGGCCTGGCCGGCAGTCATCGAGTCGGGTAGTTCTGGGGGCTCGGGAATATGCAGCGTTCCCTGCATTTCTTCGGAGGACCCCAGCCGCAGTTCGAAGCTGAGTGACTCGGACCCCGAAGAGGCGACCAGGTCGCTGGTGGGGAATTTTTCCTTGCCGCAAAGCCCGTCACTACGAAGTTCCGTAAGTCGACCAGCGATTTCGTCGCGTGTTCCGTAAAGGAGAACCGAGCGACCAACCGCGATGACGTCTCCGTAGCGTAGGATTCGCAAATGGGTATCTTCGCCGTTGACTCGCGTGCCGTTGGTACTTTCGAGATCAGTCAGAACGAGCTTCGTTTGATCCTCTTGGATCTTGATATGGAATCGGCTGATTCGCTCGTCGTTGAGTTGGACCGAATTGCCCTCCTCACGACCAATAGTGATGGGAGGCTCCAGATTTCCGAAAACCTGGCCGCGGTCGGCACCGTCTAGAACTCGCAATGTCACGGTGGGCATGACCGATCTTCCGCCTCTCATGTTCTGTCGATTTACTAAGAAACTCGCCTGATATAGCGATTTTCTTCACTTTTCCTTATAACACGCCGCTGGTCTGGGAGCAAGCGAATTCCCAATCCTCCTTTCTGTCTTTCCCATGCCAGCGGGAATCTAAAGCGCGATCTATCCCGCAATTCCTGGATTACCGCTTGAACGGCAAAGACGGGGAAGCTGTCTATCCAGCCTGTTTTCTCCCCTTCGTGTTCAGCCAACCGTCTGACGCCAGCGGCTATCCAACTGCCCTGGCTTTGCTCAGACTTGGACAGCTCTCTAAAATGAAGCCTCCCCCAAATCTGATATTTGAGTAAACCCTTAGTGGAAGTTAGAAGTCATGCGGATCGCATATCTTGATTGTGCCAGTGGAATCAGCGGCGATATGATGCTCGGTGCGCTGGTGGATGCTGGCATCGATCTAATCAGAGTGCAAGCGGGAATCGACTCCCTGGGCCTGCCGAGTTGTCGACTAGTGGTAGACGAGGTGAAGAAGTGTGGCTTTCGTGCCCTACAACTCCGCGTCGACCACGAGCCTGAGCATGCCCATCGACATCTGCACCACATCGATGACATGATCGAGAGTAGCTCGCTCTCAGATTCTCAGCGTGCACTGGCGCGAAAAATTTTCATGCGATTGGCCGAGGCCGAAGCAAAGGTCCATGGCACGACGATTCAAAAAGTGCATTTCCACGAAGTGGGAGCGGTCGATTCGATTGCAGACATCGTCGGTTCGGCCATCGCCTGGGACTTGTTGGGGGTCGATCGTATCGTATGTTCGCCGATTCCCACGGGTACAGGTTTTGTCGAGATCGCCCATGGACGATGTGCGATCCCTGCACCTGCAACAGGAGAACTGCTCCGAGGCATCCCCTTAGCTGTCAGTTCGGTCGAGGGGGAGCTCACGACTCCCACGGGTGCAGCTATCGTGGCCAGTTTGGTCGACGAGTTCGGTTCGCTGCCTGCCATGGCTGTGCAATCGATTGGCTACGGTGCAGGACAAAAAGATTTTCAGCACCCCAATCTGCTACGCTTGATCGTTGGTGAATCCACTGAAGATAAGTCCTCGTATTCCACGGACAAGATCACGCTACTCGAAACCAATTTGGACGACACGACGGGCGAAGCGGTTGGTCATTGCGCGGATCTCTTGTGGCAGGCAGGTGCGCTGGATGTGACGCTAATACCGAACCAGATGAAAAAAGGTCGGCCGGGCATCTTGTTGCAAGTGCAATGCCGGCAAAGCGAGGCTGAGAAACTTGCCGAGATTATATTCCGCGAGACGACAACTCTGGGGCTAAGACGGTCGAACATTGAACGACTGGTACTGCCGCGCGAAGTGGTGCGGGTACTGACGACTTGGGGCGAAGTCGCCGGCATTGTGGCCCAATTACCCGACGGATCGAGGCGTTTTTCTCCAGAGTACGGCTCTTGCTGCCAAATTGCCGATAAGAACAAGGTGGCCCTGGCTACAGTAGACACTGCTGCGCGTCAGGCCTTCGCAGCAACCCACAACAAGTGAGCCCCTCAGAAACTCGAATGCTAATCTTCTCGGCAGGCACACCGGTGGCAATCTTCATGTTCCTGGTGGGGTGTGCGCTGTTGGTTTCGATTTTGCTCAAGCGTTCTTACCGCTATTTTGGCAAAGCCAAAGGCTCGACCGTCATCACCGGGCTGGAGCATCTTCCACGCCCCAAGTCGAGTTGGGATGGAACATATCGTGATGCCGGGGCAATCGTCGACCGAAAAGAAGTAGAAATGGCCGAGTTGGCTCGTGACCTTTCGGGGCAACTTACCACCAAGATGATTGTGTTAGAACAATTGATTTCAGAAAGTCAAAAGCAAATCGACCGGATGGAGGAACTATTAAAGGAAATGGAAACGATCGGCAAAGAAAAGGTGTCATAAACATCTCAGCACCCTTGATGCTTTCTTACGTGCCGAGCCGATTTGGTAATCAATTGCTTGAGCACTTTTCGATCGATATCGTCTAGTTGGTTGACGTATAGGCAGCATTTGCCGGTCTTGAACTTGCCAAGCTTTTCTAAAATCGATCCCAAGGGCTCAAACCCAGACATCAGGTAGATCGAGAGACTACGCTTCCGAGGCGATAATCCTACGAGAAACCAATTTCCTTCTCTTCCACTAGCGTACTTGTAATGGTAGGTGCCGAAGCCAACAATCGCGTCGCCCCACATTTTGGGTTTCTCGCCGGTGACATCTTGCATTATTGCTACCAGTTCCCGGCAGTCGGCTCGCTGCTGCACATCGTCGAGGGATTTAAGGAATCGCGGCACGCTTGCGTTATTCTGTTTCGTCTTGAGCTCTGACATAGTTCAATCCCGGGGGAAATGGGGATGCCAAGGAATAAGTAGAATGGAACCCTCAATATAACGCGAATTCAAGTATGTAGCGATCACCACTCTCGTGTTAGACTGACTCTATCGATTTTCAATACTTTTGGACAAATTCCTATGAACTACTCGACCAATCGCCGCCAATTCCTCTCCACATCAATTGCTGCTGCGGGTGCTTTGGCCGCACAACCAGTCGGTGCTATCGAGCCGATCAATCGCGTTCCGGGACACCAATTCAAACTGAGCCTGGCGGCTTACAGCTATCGTGATCTGTTGACAGGGAATCCGCCGAAGCTCACTTTGAGCGATTTTATTCAAGACTGTGCTCGGTTTGGAATCGAAGCCGCGGAATTAACCTCTTATTACTTTCCCGAGTCACCCGACGCCGAATACCTTCGAAGACTAAAAGGAGAATGCTTCCTGCAAGGATTGGACATTTCTGGCACGGCGATTCGGAACGACTTCTGTCTGCCCGCTGGCGAGCAGCGAGAGGCGGATATCGCTCATGTCAAACGCTGGATTGAATATGCCGACATGCTCGACGCCCCCGTCATTCGCATTTTTGCAGGCAAGGTGCAACCTGGCCAATCCATGGCCGACGCTGAAAAGCTAGTGATCGATGGCATCGAACAATGCTGCCAGTACGCGGCAAAGTACGGAGTGTTTCTTGCACTGGAAAATCATGGCGGGATCACCACCAAGGTGGACGACATGCTGAGGATAGTCCACGGCGTCGAAAGCCCCTGGTTCGGCGTGAACCTAGACACCGGAAACTTCCGCACAGCCGATCCTTATGGTGACTTGGCGAAACTTGCCCCGTACACAATCAACGCCCAGGTGAAGGTCGTCATGCACCCCGACGGAAGACCCGGCGAGGCAAGCGATTACAACCGGCTAGCCGACATCCTCATGACCACCGGATATCGTGGATACGTGGTATTAGAATACGAGGAAGGTGGTGATCCTCGCCAAGAATGCCCCAAAGCTCTAGAAGAGCTGCGAAAGGCATTTACTTAAGACGGCCTGACTGAATTTCATAAGCCACGAAGCGATCACTCAATCCGGTTCCTCGGCATCCTTGAGAATCTTCGAGGCCTTTTCTACGTCCTCTTCCAGGACCTGAAGTTGCACGCCGCCGGAAGTCATGAGCGGAAGGCCGGCGTAGTCGTCGGCGTTGATCAGGGCGTGGATGCCATAAGTTTCCAGCATAGACTTGAAGAACTCGGCCTCTTCTTCGGAGGCACAAGATTTGACGGTGACGGCTGCTGACATTTCTATCTCTCCAGGGAGTTCATTAGTAAATCTAGAAATCGATCGACTGCGCGCCGCTTTCTACTGGCACGGCTTTGGAATCAGTTTGGTCGCCGTTGTCGGCGATGTTCTGTCGCTCTCGCCAGGGTTGCTTCTTTTGGTAGCTGGCCAATTCCTTTTGAAGCTGTTCATCGTTTTCGGGGTCGTCCATGTTGACCGCCTTTTGTGACCACTCGATGGCCGTATCAAAATTGCCGGATTCAGCAAACGAGGCGGCCAGGGTACTCAGGATATGCGGCATTTTATAATCAGTCAGCTCGCAGGCCTTGGTGGCCAACTCCACCGCTCGCTCACCATTGCGGACTTCTGCATCTGGCGATGTTGCCAGGACCCAGGCAAGATTGTTGAGTAGCGCTGCATCCTCGGGCTCAACCAATATCGCCTTTTCAAAATCCTCGATGGCCTCGGCATGGTTTCCCATGTTCAAATTGGCGTCCCCCCGACTCCGCAGTGCCAGGAAGTTTTCTGGATCCATCAGTAACACGTCGTCATAAGCCGAGATCGCTTCCTTAGGGTTTTTATTCACGAGGTAGTACAGGGCCAGTTGCATCTTGAGTTCGGGCTGATTAGGCACAGTGCGAGAGAGTTGTTCGATCTCTTCGATGGCTTCATCGAGCCGGTTGAGCTGGGCCAGGATCTCACCGCGCAATCGATGCGCTGCAACACGTTGAGGGGCAGCGACCTGATCGTTGGCCAGCACGGCTTCGGCGTCGGCGAGTGCTTCCTCTAGTTGACCATTATTGAGGTAGGCCTCGGCACGATGCACCAGTGGCAACACGACTCCCGGCTGAAGCTCAAGTACTTTGGAAAACTCCACGATCGCTTTGGCATACTCTTTCTGCTCGCGGTAGATTTCTCCACGATTTTGAAATGGACCCGGTGCTTGGGGGGCTAGTTTGGTTGCTTCGTCAAAACTCTCGAGTGCTTGCTCCTGTTTGTCCAACTGCCGAAAGAGTTCCCCTTGAAGAATAAAGGCATTCGCATCCTCAGGAGATTCGCTGAGCATTTCGTCTACGGCGGCCAGCGCCTCGTCGAACTTCTCACGATTTCGCAAAAACACCGCACGCAGCAAAGGGTACGTTTCGTTGTCCGGATCAAGTTTGATCGCTTCGTCGAAGTCCGCCAGAGCCTTTTCTTCGTCGGTCTGAACCTGACCTCGCAACATGTAGGCCTCGGCTCGCTGGGAATCCTGAATCTCCGCAGCTTCTAGATACTTACCCAATAGTCGGCGCGCTTCGTGAGGATCGCCGCCGGGCAGCGCCATCAAGCGGCCCAACATCAGATTGGCCTCGGGGGGGGGATTATCATAGGCCAGAACCCGCCGCAAATCAGAAACGATCAGCCGCAGGATCTGCTTCACGCGATCATCCTGAATCGAATTCGAATTGACTACCTGCATCAAGGCTGAGGCACGCTCCATGAGGGCATCGGAGACCATCTGCTCTGCCAGTTCCGCTTCCTCAACCTCAAGCCCTTTGTCGAGAGATAATTGCAGGCGATCGATCACCTGACTCAGATCGGGAAGCCCTTCGGCAGTGACTCGCAAACGCAGGGCCTCATCGAGATCAGCCTGCCCGGCACTCTCAGCCTGTGCCACGTCCGGACCAAAGACTCCAGAAAGTGCCAATACGCAAGATCCAATTACCGCCAACCAAGGGACGCGCCGAAGATTCATCTTATCTACCTTAAATTCGCAAACTTATTACAGGGGGAACGAAGGGGGTTCTCAAGAATCCTTCCCCACGTCCCATTATTACCATTTCAAGCAATTCTGGCCACGCAGGAAGTTTTGGAGGGCTTAAACCTGCGATTCTAGAGCTCTTTTTCAAAACCCCAATGCCTGATGCTAGTGTGCCTGTTGTGTGGGGGCAATGTGGATTAAAATCCGTCCCTTTGACATCAAACTACCTACAACCGCAAACCCCTATTTACTACGAGAGAATTTGGCCATGGAAGCTGGAATTGTCGGTCTGCCGAACGTCGGGAAATCGACCTTGTTCAATGCGTTGACAGCGGCGGGGATCGCTAGCGAGAACTATCCCTTCTGCACGATCGAACCCAATGTAGGGGCCGTCGCGGTGCCCGACTCGCGATTGGCTCGCATCGAGAGCCACATCCCCACGGAAAAAATCGTACCCGCCGTACTCAAACTGGTGGACATTGCGGGAATCGTCCGCGGGGCCTCCGAGGGGGAAGGACTCGGCAACCAGTTTCTCTCTCACATACGAGCCGTTGATGCAATTCTGCATGTGGTTCGCTGCTTCGAAGAAGCCGACGTGATCCATGTCGAAGGGAGTGTCGACCCGATTCGAGACGTAGAAACCATCGATACCGAGTTAATGCTGGCCGATCTTCAGTCGGTTGAGTCGATGACCGATCGAGCTACCCGTACGGCACGCACCGGGGACAAGGATGCCAAGCTGCGGCTGGAAGTACTCGCCGAATGCCAGAAACTCCTGGCCGAAGGAAAGCCCGTGCGGGGACTTGTGTATGAAGAAGCGAACCTGGCCAAGGCATTTAAGGAACTGCAACTTCTCACCGCCAAGCAAGTGCTGTATGTGGCCAATGTCGATGAAGACGACGTTGCCGGCACGGGTAAACATGTTCAAGCCCTCCGCGAGCGGTCCGCAGCCGAAGGGGGAGCGGTGGTGCCGGTTTGTGCAAGATTGGAAGCGGAACTCAGCGAGTTAGACGAAGCGGAACGCACCGAGATGCTCGACAGCCTGGGACTGTCCGAACCGGCCCTGGCATCCCTAGCACGAGCTGCCTACGAATTGCTTGGTTTGCAAAGCTTCTTCACTGCCGGAGAAAAAGAAATCCGTGCCTGGACCATCCCCGCCGGAGCCACGGCCCCGCAGGCCGCTGGCGTAATCCACACCGATTTCGAGCGGGGATTCATTCGCTGTGAAACATACTCCGTAGACGACCTCGATCAATTCAAGAGCGAAAAGGCAATCCGCGACGCCGGCAAGATGCGCGTCGAAGGGAAGGGATATGTCATGCGAGATAGCGATGTGTGTCATTTCTTGTTTAATGTATGATGGGAAACAGCTATGAATCATGTTCTCTGTATTTGGACGTTTATCTATTTTATTGTCACTTCTGCATGTTCTGCCCAAGAACGGCAGACACCTTCGTGGCCTAAACTCTTACAGCCGGGGGACACGATCATGTTCGTCGCACCTGCTGGAGTAGTAGATCGAGATCAGCTGATGCTAGCCAAGAAACGCCTTGAGGAGCGTGGCTACCATGTAATAATGCGAGATGATCTTTTTTCCGTTGAAGGCTATCTTGCTGGCAGTGACGAACGTCGTGCGGAAGAATTGATGCAAGCCTTCCGTGATCCTGAGGTGGATGCCATTTTTCCTGCCAGAGGTGGATATGGAGTGATGAGGATTCTGGAACTCCTCGATTTCGACGTGATCCGCCAGAATCCTAAACTGGTAACCGGCTTTAGCGACATCACGGCATTGCACTCCGCATTGAATAAACAGGCGGGCTTGATTTCCTTTCACAGCCCGAATCCAACTTGGGGGCTGGGGAGCGAAGAGAATCTGCCTCCCTTCGCCGCCAAGTATTTCTTTCGTGCGGTTGAAGAGAACCCAGAGGGCCCGCAGGATTACGTCATCGAGATCCCTGCTGACGTTCCTCAACCCGTCTCGCTGGGAACAGGCACGACGCGAGGTCGTCTCACGGGGGGAAATCTATCCTTAATCGCGGCACTGGAAGGGACTCCCTATGGCATAGACACACAGGATGCCATTCTGCTGATCGAGGACATAGGCGAAGCGCCCTACCGCATCGATCGCATGTTGCAGCAATTGAAGCTAACCGGCAAATTGAACCAGATCCGAGGAGCCATTCTTGGGCAATTTACCAAGACAGAAGAGCGTGAAGAAAACGAGATCGAAGACCCTCGCTTCTCAGCGGAAGGTGTCTTACGGCAGTACTTCGAACCGTTGGGAATTCCGGTGCTGATGAATTTTCCCATCGGACATCATGAGATGAATTGCACGCTGCCTCTGGGAGGAGAAGTGGAGATCGACGCGAACAAGGGCACGCTGACAGTAATGGGCGCCAAGCCGTAAGCTCTTAGCTAAACAGTTCCGTCACCACCTCACCACCGTCGACAAGCTTGATCGGGCGGCCGATACGGCTGATGTTTTCTTCGTCGGCATCGATGCCAAGCGAGTGATAAATCGAGCGGAAGAAGTCGGTGATTGCCACGGGGCGGTCGGTCACTTCGGTGCCGGCATCGTTGGTGGCACCTATGACTTGCCCGCCGCGTACGCCACCCCCTGCGAGTACGGCGTTGAATGCCCGGGGGAAATGGTCTCTTCCTGCACGGGGGTTTACTTTGGGAGTGCGGCCGAATTCGCCAAGCCAGACAACCAAAGTCTTGTCCAACATGCCACGTTGCTTGAGGTCGCTAATGAGAGCGGACATCGGTTGGTCGATTTGGCCGGTCAATTCACGGGTGCGGTTGAAACCATCGAGATGCGTATCCCAGCCGTTAGAAACCACTTCGACGAAAGTCACACCTTGTTCCACCAATCGGCGGGCCATCATACAACCGGCAGCGAATTCACTCTTTCCATAATGCTCACGAAGCGAGGTGGGTTCTTTCTCCAGATCAAACGCATCCATGCGAGGGCTCATAATCATGTCTGAGGCGCTCTCGACTAATTTACGATGATCGGAAACGATATCTGCCCCACCACTTTGGGCAAAACTATTGTCCATCGATCCCAGAAGTCTCAGTCGTCGATGATAGCGACCTGTATCGGTAAGAGGCACAGTGTTGTCCGGGGGACGATTGGCAGACCGCAACACGAACGGGTCGTAGTCGACTCCCAAGAAACCTCCGCCGCCGGAATTGGCCAATCGGCCTCCGATGCGGACGAAGTTGGGGAGCTGATTGGCAGCGTTGCCGATCTGATGGGACACATTCGACCCCAGCGAGGGAAAGTTCACGCCCCCCATTGGCAGGTACCCATGGTGCAATAGGTAAGTTGCTCGTTGATGGTTGCCCTCTTTGCTAGACATGGATCGAATGATCGCCAGTTCGTCCATGACTTCGGCACAGAACGGCAAGTTTTCAGCGATCTGTATCCCCGAAACACTCGTGCCTATCGCTTTCGTTTCTCCACCGTTGGGATGGTTTGGCTTGGGACTAAAGGTCTCAAATTGCGAAGGCCCCCCTTGCATCCAGAGTAGGATACAAGCCATCCCTTGCGAGCGCATTTGGTCGGCGGAAGCAGCGATTGCATCGGTCCAACTCCAAGAACTTGCTGCCAAACTTGCCGCGGTGATATTGCGCAAGAAATCACGCCGGCGGATCACCCGCCCCTGTCGGGTAGCAACATTGGTCAAATGCTGGATCGTGGAATCTTTCATGGCAATGCTTTCTATCTTCGATGCTGAAATTCGGCGGAATTCACAAGCGACCAAGCCAGGTCTTCAAATACCACTTGTCGATCTACCCCTTCTTCACGGTAGGCCTTCACGGCCTCAAACTCTGCTGCAGTGGGTTTTCTGCCCAGACATCTCAAAAACAGCTCGACTGTGAGATCCTCATCCTGCTCGATCTCACCGATCAAACTTGGCAAGACGCTCAACCGTTTGTCTCGAAAAACCTGATTCACTCTCGGGGAATTCATGAGCGCCAATACTTGTGGAATCGAGGTTACTGCTTCCTCGCGGTTGATACTGGGATCATAAGCAAAAGTCTCAGCAAATTGTCCCCGTTGCTTATCCTTGATTCCTTGCCGGCCACGGCGCTCAGTTGGAAGACTCTCCTTCACGTCAAACGCTGAAAGCAGTGCATTATAAAGCTGATCGCTGCGCAGCCGTTGCGGCACGTTGGCTACGAACGGAGTACCATCGGTCCCTCGCCGGGGACGCGATTCTCGTTGGTAGGCCTCGGTCTCACAAATTGTTTTGATGAGCCACTTCACATCATAGCCACTTTCCTTGAATTTTCGGCTCAGCAGTTTGATTGCTGTCGGAGCAATCGGGGTGCGGTCTGGCCCTATGTCTTCCACGCTGGCGTAAAAGCCTTCGCCCACGAGTTCCGCCCACATGCGGTTCACCAGGGCTGTGGCAAACCATTCGTTCTCGGTCAACCATTGCGCCAACTGCTTCCGACGAGCCTCGTCGGTCGTTCCCCAGGGGACCTTGGCACTGGTCAAGAAAAACTTTGGTTCCATCTGGGTGCCGGGGGCTTGGGGATCTTCTAGATCGGGCATCTTATGTTCGGCAGTGGGGGCGCGCTCATTCTTGGGCGGCTTCCGACCAAAGCGGTCGTTGCCCACCACTTCAAAACTCCGTCGCGTGAGGTCCCTAACTGGACGCACAGCAATACGCGGAAAAAAAGCTGCCAGCTCGTGAAACTGTTCACGTTTCCAGCGGTCGTAAGGATGGTCGTGACACTGAGCACATTGAATCTGGATACCCAAGAAGATCCGAGAGACCTCGGCGGTCGTCTCTTCGGTCATACCATCTTGAGCCATCATGATGGCTGTCGCACCTTGTTCACGCACGTCGCCGTGAGCGGTAATAAACTCAGTAGCAATCTCGCTCCAGGGGCGATCGTCATTGAGCCACTTGGTGAGATCCGCCTCCATGGCATCGGTCGCAATGTCAGACCGTTGGTCGACAGCACGGAAAAAGACCACATCCCGCCAATAGCGAGCCCAGTTTTGGCCATAGTGGGGATTGGCAAGTAAACGTTCTACTAACTTCGAACGTTTGTCCTTGGCTGGATCGAGTACGAATGACGTCACCTCCTCGGGAGAGGGAATATCACCCAACACATCGAGCCAGACTCGTCGAACGAAGGTCAAGTCGTCGGCGATGGGCGCAAGCTTAGTATTCTCGTCGAAGACTTCATTTTGGAGTGCTTGATCTATGCGATCGGCAAGCCGTGCGGGGGACTCGGCTTGAGCGTGAGATGGAATAAGAACCAGTAGAAAGAGGAGGGTTGTAATTCGCACCATAGGAAACTATCCATCAAACTAATAACCGCTGGCGGAAGCCCGCGGTCTGCACAGGGTACAACCGCGGGCTTCCGCCAGCGGTTATCAAAGGTTTTGCTTCTTGCATTGTTAACCCCGGCCGCTCAATTGAGTATCGCATTGTGGCTTTAGAAGCGATAAATTCGGCAAAAAACCGAAAAAAGCCAGTCCCACGTGCGTGAGACTGGCTCGTTGTATTCTGGAGTATTGTGCAGAATTAACGCTTGGAGAACTGGGTTCCGCGACGGGCACCGTGCAGACCTGGCTTCTTGCGTTCCTTCATACGAGAATCACGGGAGAGGAAGTTTCTCTCGCGAAGCTTCGGTTCGAGGTCACTATCATGCTTCATCAGGGCACGAGCAATACCTTGCATGCAGGCACCAGCCTGGCCGGTTGTACCGCCACCGTGGACGCGGATGATGACATCGACATTCTCGCGAACTTCGCAGTGATCGAGCGGAGCAAGAACCGCATTGCGATCTTGCGGTACGCGAAAAAATTCGTCCAATTCACGACTGTTGATAGTAATCTTGCCGCTACCAGCACGAACACGAACCCGTGCGACCGAGGTCTTGCGACGACCAGTACCTAGGGCTTCTTCGACAACTGCTGCCATAAATAATTTCCTTGAATTCGTTCAAACGTTCCGAGCATTCTCGGAAACTCTAAGCTTTGATTGCTAATTCGGTTGGTTCGGGTTGTTGAGCTGTGTGGGGGTGCTCGGTACCCGCGTAGATCTTTAATTTGCTCAGCATGTTGCGAGCAAGCTTATTCTTAGGGAGCATCCGGCGAACAGCTTCTTCAAGAATTAGTTCCGGTTTCTTTTCGAGTCGAACACCCGCAGTAACCGTTCGCTGGCGCGTGTAGCCGGTGTACCAAGCGTATTTCTTGTTCTCCCACTTCTTGCCAGTGAAAGCAATCTTTTCCGCGTTCACGACGACGACGTAATCACCCGTATCAACATGCGGTGTGTAGGTGGGGCGATGCTTGCCCATGAGAATCATGGCAATCTCGCTAGCTAAGCGACCGACAATCTTATCGGTGGCATCCACTAGCAACCATTTCTGTTCGACCTCACCTGCCTTGGCCATATACGTTTTCATCTGCACTCGAATCCCAAATAGTTCGTTTCGCTTCGGTCACACCGGTCTACCAGCGCAAAACCGCCGCCGGTGGAGAATCCACCAATTTACCGGGGAATCGGCGTGCCGACAAGGGTGAGAAACCTATTCTTAGCGAGCCGGGCGCGAATACTCCAGGCCCGCCAGATAGGCTATTTTTTCCGCCTTCTGCGCCACCCCATCCACACGGCCAAGCCCCAGAGACAGAGAAATCCTCCCGTAGTGGCGGCCACCACCCACAGCTTGCGGCGGTCGTGACCTGGGTTTCCTCCTGCGGGAGCCAGATAGGCCCCCCATGCCAGCAGCAGTCCCCAGATGGCCAACGCACCGGCAATCAATAGCAGTGGCAACCAGCGGCGATTGGAATTCTCAGCCATAGCGATTCTCAGGTGTCTGTGTGTTTAGCGCAAAATCTTCTCTCACTTGCGCAGTGTGCTAGGCACAATTCTGCCAGCGCCGTATCGTAGGAGGAAATTTGACCAGCCGTCCATTCTCTCGCAGCAACTGCACTTCGGCCAGGAGTAATCTCCCATGATCATTGGCGTCCCCAAAGAAATCAAACTCGACGAATATCGCGTGGCGATGCTCCCCGTCGGCGTGGAAGAACTGACTCGGCGCGGACATCAGGTGCTCATCGAACAGGGGGCTGGCCTGGGGTCGGGACTGGCTGATCACGACTACCTGGAGAACGGCTGCGAGATGGTGGCCGAAGCAAGCGAGATTTTTGCCCGTGCCGATATGATCGTGAAGGTCAAGGAACCGATGCCAGCCGAATGGTCCCTGATCCGCCCGGGACAGATCGTATTCACGTATTTCCATTTTGCGGCAGATCGCGAACTAACCGAAGCCATCTTGGCAACCAACTGTACGGCCGTGGCCTATGAAACTTTGGCCGACGATCAGGGGCGACTTCCCTTGCTGACGCCGATGAGCGAAGTCGCCGGCCGCATGAGCATTCAGGAAGGGGCCAAGTATTTGGAGCGTCCACAGATGGGTCGAGGCATCCTGCTGGGTGGCGTGCCCGGTGTGGCACCCGCGTGGATCACGGTCCTCGGAGGTGGTGTCGTCGGGGCAAACGCTGCAAAGATCGCCGCCGGGTTCCATGCGAATGTATCCATTCTCGACATCAACATGGATCGCTTGCGTTACCTGGACGACGTAATGCCCCCCAACGTGGATGTGCTCTTCAGCGACCGCCACACCATTCGCCGTCAATTGGAACGGGCCGACTTGGTGGTGGGTGCCGTCCTGATCCCTGGCGCAAAAGCCCCACGTCTCGTCGAGCGGGAAGACCTTAAGCGGATGCAACCCGGCAGCGTGATTATCGATGTCGCGATCGATCAAGGAGGTTGCATCGAAACCTCAAAACCAACTTCCCATAGCAGCCCCACCTACATCGTCGACGATGTGTTGCATTATTGCGTAACCAATATGCCGGGGGCCGTCGGCCGCACCAGCACCTACGCTCTTTGCAATGTGACTCTGCCATATGTGATCCAAATCGCCCAACAAGGCATCGAAGCTGCCGCCCATGTCTCGAAGCCAATCGCACGAGCAATTAACATGCACGCGGGTAAGGTGACGAACGAGGCCGTCGCCGAGACATTTGAACTGCCTTGTGCGAACTTGTTCTCGAAGAAGTAACTTTGCTGAATTCACCAAGTTAACTCCGTTTGCACTTTCAACGCGCACGGATAGAATGCATCCGCGTTCAACTGCCGATAAACTGATTTCTTCTGCACTGCATTTCTTTTCAGACAATTCATGACTCAACAAATACCAACCCTCCAATGGCAAGGCGACATCGAAGGCGTGCTGGTCCTACTGGATCAGAAGCTACTCCCTGCCAAGACGGAGCTCATCGTCTGCAACGATGTCGATCAGGTTTGGATTGCCATCCAGGAACTCAGCGTGCGAGGCGCCCCGGCGATTGGCATCGCTGCGGCCTATGCCGTTTGCTTGGGGGCTCAGGTGGCCCTCGACACAGAGCTGCAACCGATGCAACAGCGCGTTGGGCAAGTATGTGACTACCTGGCTGAAAGCCGTCCCACGGCAGTCAATCTCACCTGGGCGCTTGCCAGAATGCGCCAAGTTGCTGATCAAGCCACCGATTGTGGTCCGCGCGAGTTGGCACAGGCATTGTTGTCCGAGGCACAGGCAATTCATGCCGAAGACGCAGAAATGTGTAAGTCCATCGGACGACACGGCGCCGACCTGCTTGCGGAATTTCCCGTTGGCGCTGGCGTTCTCACGCACTGCAATGCAGGCGCACTGGCAACAGGAGGTCAGGGGACTGCCCTTTCGGTCATCTTCGAACTTGCAGAGCGTGGCAAGCAGCCGCGAGTTTGGGTCGACGAAACCCGACCCTTGTTGCAAGGTGCACGTCTCACCACCTGGGAACTTATGCAGCGTGAAATCGAGTGTACCCTGATCTGCGATTCCGCGGCGGCCCACGTCATGGCAGCGGGACAGATTCAAGCGGTGATCACAGGTGCTGACCGCATCGCGGTTAACGGCGATGCTGCCAACAAGATTGGCACGTATGGAGTGGCCCTGCTCGCTCGGTCCCACGGCATCCCCTTCTACATCGCTGCGCCTACCAGCACCTTCGACATGGCAATCGCCACTGGAAATGAAATTCCTATCGAACAACGAAGTGGCCAAGAAGTCGTGCAAGGATTTGGCAGCACAACAGCCCCCGCAGGCGTGGCTGTTTACAATCCCGCCTTCGACGTAACCCCCGCCGAGTTGATCACGGGTATTATTACTGAACGGGGAATCGTTGCGACTCCCACACGGGATCGAATCGAAGCACTCGTAGGCCGGAACGAATAACACGAGTTCCGGCACAATTGACGGTAAACAATCGCGATTGCCGGAACTCGCGCTGCTCGTTCCGGCCTACAGCTAGAGGTTAACTTGAGCGAAACCAAAGCGAAACCATCCGATAATCCCTCCATCGGCGAGTATCTCATTCGCCGATTGCAAGACTACGGTGTTGCTGACGTGTTCGGCATCCCCGGCGACTATGTTTTGTCGTTCTACACGATGCTCGAAGAAAGCTCGCTCAACACGGTGGGCTGTACCCGAGAGGATTGCGCGGGATTTGCTGCCGATGCTTATGCACGCGTGCGGGGTATGGGGGCGCTCTGCGTCACGTATTGCGTGGGTGGGCTAAGCGTGTGCAACTCGATTGCAGGGGCGTATGCCGAAAAGTCTCCCGTGGTGATGATCACCGGCTCACCCGGCATGCGAGAACGCATTCACAACCCTCTGCTGCACCACATGGTGCGAAACTTTCGCACACAGTTTGACGTGTTCGAGAAGCTCTGCGTTGCCGGAACTGAACTAAACGATCCGCAGACCGCCTTTCGCGAGATCGATCGTGTGCTGGCCGCTTGCCAGCGGTTCAAGCGACCGGTTTACATTGAAATCCCACGTGACATGGTACATGTCCGTCCCGAAATTCAATTGAAAATCGAAGTAAAGCCACCTCAGAGTGATAGCCGGGCCTTGGCCGAAGCAGTCGAGGAAGCCGCTCAACAAATTGAGGCAGCCCGGCAACCCGTGTTCCTCTTGGGTGTAGAGATCCATCGCTTCGGCCTGCAAGGCGAGGTGTTGCAATTGGCCGAAGCATCCGGGATTCCCATGACGGCCACGATGCTCGGCAAAGGCGTTGTTGCCGAAACACATCCACTCTACATGGGGCTCTACGAAGGTGCCCTCGGCCAAGAGGAGGTCACCAAGTATGTCGAGTCGAGCGATTGCGTAGTGATGCTAGGCACCTTCATGACCGACATCAATCTGGGAATCTATACGGCCGAACTTAGTATCTCGGACTGCATTTACGCCACCAGCGAGCAACTCCGCATTCGCCACCACCATTACCACGATGTGCGGTTGGAAGATTTCTTACGCGAACTCGCTGAACGTGGGCTGAATGTACGACAGCCGCTGCCTCCCGCGCCAACCGACTGGAATAAAGCACCTTTCTCACTCAAAGCCGAAGCACCAATTAAGATCACCCGCCTAATCGATCGACTCGACGAACAACTCGAGGACAAGACGATTGTGATCGCCGATATCGGCGATGCGCTGTTTGCTTCAACCGAGCTGACGACTCACGGCCACACGGAGTTTCTCAGCCCGGCGTACTATACCTCGATGGGATTTGCCGTCCCCGCATCGCTGGGAGCCCAAGTCGCTAGGCCCGATGCACGTGTCGTAGCCATCGTTGGCGATGGCGCTTTCCAAATGACGGGCTTGGAGTTTTCCAGTCTGGTGAGCCGGCACATGCCAGTGATCGTGATCGTCCTGAACAACGGCGGCTATGGCACCGAACGCCTACTCCATCCCGGCGAATATGAATTCAATAACATCCCGAACTGGCAATACGACAAACTGCCTGCACTCTTGGGAGGCGGCACCGGCTATCAGATTCGCACTGAAGGAGAATTCGACACGGCCCTCAATGCTGCTTGGCAGGACATGGCGGGACCGAGCATTCTCAATGTGCATCTCGACCGCGAGGATTGCAGTCAAGCACTTAAGCGACTTGCGGAGAGGATGAGCAAAACGGTGTGAAGCACGGTTGCCACATCAGATCGCCCAACTCGCCTGGGAATTCTCACTTTCCTAGCACAACCGCCGCCGCCACCAACGCTGCCAGCAACAAAAGCATGAAAGCAATTCGCTGCTTCGACGGACCCTCATTCGGCTGATCGTCTTCCAACACGGGGAGGTCCTGCGTGAGATGCGACAGGTCGGGACCGAATTCTTCGATGAGGTGGTCCTTCAAAATGCCCTGCACGGCTCGGGCGTTGAAGGGGCGGCGCTCGGGGTCCTTTTCTAGAAGTTGGAAAATCAACTTCTCCAACCATTCGGGGCAGTCGATGTCGCGCTCGCGGATTCCCGGGGGTTTGTCGTTGAGGTGCTGGCCCCAAACCTGGGCAAAGTTGGCTCCCATGAAAGGGGGTTTGCCGGTGAGCATCTCCATCATCACACAGCCCAGGGAATACAGATCGGCCTTGCCGGTAATTTCCTTGTCGCCACAGATCTGCTCGGGTGACATGTAGGCATAGGTGCCGACAGTAATTCCAGCGCCCGTGATGTCTGCCTCGTGGGTATCGCGAGCGATGCCGAAATCGCCCAACAAGAGCTTGCCCCCTTTGTCGAAAAACAGATTGCTGGTCTTGAGATCACGGTGGATGATGCCGTGGTTGTGGGCATGTTGGAGAGCTGAAGCAATTTGTGCAGCAAAGGCCGCCGTTTGTTCCCAGGTGAGGGGGCCGAACTTCTTGATGCGGTCTTTCAGTGTGCCGCTATCCAAGAGTTGCATCGCATAGAAATACTGGCCATCCATCATACCGCCGCCGTAATTGCGGACGATGTGAGGATGGTTGAGCCGTTCCATGATGACGATTTCTCGCTGGAAACGGTCAACGATATTCTCGTCGTGGGCAATCGTCGGGTGCAGTAGTTTGACAGCTACCGGCTCGCTGATATCAGGACTCTCGGCACGGTAGACGACACCTACAGTTCCGACACCCAAGGGTTCCAAGAGTTTGAAATTGGCCGAGGTCGGCAAGAACTTCAATTTGCGTTGCGGAGGAGTCGGAGTATCAGTCATCTGGCTTGGAGCGGAATGGTTCGTTGGAGATGACAATCTTACTAGAGGACGATCCTGGGAAACAGAAAGGACTATACAGTGCTTGCCGTCCCGTTCGTAGTGCCTAGTGATAAGGCAGTCGATGCATTCTCGCCGTGCAAACAATGGCATCGCAAGATAATGCCACGTCATTCGCAGGAGATTTAAGTATAGGCCATATAACTGCTTAGGGAAAACACCAACTCCTTACATCGCGTTTGGCACTAGGGTTGCTATGGCTAAAACTGTCGCCGCTTCTGCGTAGAAATCCAGGAGTTGGCGGGAATTAAAAGGCGGATTTCTAGGTTTCGTGGCAAACACTCCTATCCGAAGGGTGCTGAGCCGTCGCTTGTCTCCAAAAAAACGGTTCAAAACCGTGGTTGTCGGAGTCTAGCGGCCAAGCACCATATTTTCTACGATATGGGCTTGTCCATAGGCCGCTAGAGCGGTCAGGAACCGGCATATCCCATTTGACGGCCACAGTGGATGAATTCACTGTTTGTCGAAGCGATATTAGGCTGTTGTCGGCTAAACGGAGGCGCACTCAGGTGTACGTTTGGCGAGGGGCGACCAAGGAGCGACAACACACTTCTGCAAGGAAGCGAGTCATAACGGTTGTGTCCAATACATTTTCAGGAGTGTTACAGAAAAATGAGTTACAAGTTAGAGTACATCTGGCTCGATGGTTACAAGCCTGAGCCCAGCATTCGTAGCAAGACCAAAATTGTCGACAGCAAACCCAACTCACCAGAGGAATGCCCAGGGTGGTCGTTTGACGGGAGCAGCACCCAGCAAGCTGAGGGGCACAGTTCCGATTGCTTGTTGAAGCCGGTTCGCATTATCGACGACCCTGTTCGCAAGAATGCCTCTCTGGTTATGTGCGAAGTGCTGAATGCCGACGGTTCGGTCCATCCCTCCAATGGTCGTGGTACTTTTGAGGATGACCCCGATTTGTGGCTCGGCTTCGAGCAGGAATACACCATCATGAAGAATGGCAAGCCACTTGGCTTCCCTGTGGATGGCTATCCTGGGCCGCAGGGTCCCTACTATTGCTCCGTTGGCATCATGAACTGCGTTGGTCGTGACATCGTTGAGGAGCACTTGGATGCTTGCCTCGAAGCCGGTCTCTCCGTCACGGGCATCAATGCCGAAGTAATGAAAGGCCAGTGGGAATACCAACTCTTTGGCAAGGGTGCCAAGCAGGCCTGTGATGATCTCTGGTTGAGCCGCTTCCTGTTGCATCGGGCTGGTGAAAAGCACCATGTCAACATCGAGCTCCATCCCAAGCCGATCAAGGGCGACTGGAACGGCAGTGGTATGCATACCAATTTCTCTACCACGCCAATCCGTGATAAAGGTGGCGAGGATATGATCAAAGGTATCTGTGAGAAGTTTAGTGCACGCCACAAGCAGCACATCGCTTCTTATGGCTCAGACAATGACCAGCGTCTGACCGGCTTGCACGAAACCCAGTCGATCGAGAAATTCTCCTACGGAGTAAGCGATCGTGGTTCGTCGATCCGCATTCCAATCGGCACCGTCCAGAATGGCTGGAAAGGTTACTTGGAAGACCGCCGTCCAGCATCTAACGCAGATCCCTATAAAGTGGTTCGCGAGATCCTGGCAACCCTACGATCCTAAGCGGCCTTACTTGGCCCGCTTGAGTTCTAAGAAAACCCCTCTTGGCCACCGCTGGCCAGGAGGGGTTTTCTATTGTATCGTGGCTCTCAATTGGATGGTTCCTTCGTTAGAACCAATCGTATTTCTTCTCTCTTTGAGCAAAGGGGATTCTCGTGTTGACGCCTCAAGATGTTTTGGCTCTCTGCCGCGAACGTGGTGTGCGCGCAGTCGACCTGCGGTTCATGGATTTTCCGGGTCTCTGGCAACACTTCACAATTCCCATTCAGAAGCTTGAAGAAGAAATATTTGACGACGGACTGGGCTTCGACGGTTCCAGCATCCGGGGTTGGCAGGCCATCAACGAAAGCGACATGCTTCTGGTGCCGCAAGCCGAGACCGCCTTCATTGATCCATTCACCGAGATCACAACCCTTTGCATGATCTGCAATATCCAGGACCCCATCACTCGCGAGGACTACACCCGTGATCCCCGCAACGTGGCCCGCAAGGCAGTGAATTACCTCAAAAGTACGGGCATCGCCGATACTTGCTACATCGGTCCCGAGGCCGAGTTTTTTGTGTTCGACGACATTCGATTTGATCAGGCACCACAGCACAGCTATTTCTTCATCGACAGTAGCGAAGCCCAATGGAATCGAGGAACGAATACCAAAGCGTTGGGCGAGGGGCCCAATCTGGGCTACAAGCTGCGACACAAAGAGGGCTACTTTCCCGTGCCTCCTGCGGATCAACTGATGGATCTCCGCAACGAGATGATGATGGCAATGATCGAGTGTGGCTTGGACGTTGAAGCCCAGCATCATGAGGTTGCCACCGCAGGGCAATCAGAAATCGATCTCAAGTATACTGACCTGGTACAAATGGCCGACGACATGTGCCTCTTCAAGTACATCATCAA
Organism: Bythopirellula goksoeyrii; assembly: GCF_008065115.1. Taxonomy (NCBI): domain Bacteria; kingdom Pseudomonadati; phylum Planctomycetota; class Planctomycetia; order Pirellulales; family Lacipirellulaceae; genus Bythopirellula; species Bythopirellula goksoeyrii. The sequence continues at coordinate 1,150,391 of NZ_CP042913.1, forward strand.
AAACGTGGCCTGGAAGCACAACAAGTCGGCCACCTTCATGCCCAAGCCACTCTACGGCGACAATGGTTCAGGCATGCACACGCACATCTCGCTGTGGAAAGGGGATCAGCCCCTCTTCGCTGGCGGAGGTTATGCCGGCTTGAGCGACGAAGCTCTTTATGCCATCGGCGGCATCCTCACCCACGCCCCAGCCATCCTCGCGTTCACCAATCCTACCACGAACAGCTACAAGCGACTGGTCCCTGGCTACGAAGCACCAGTCAATCTAGCCTATTCTCAACGCAATCGCTCGGCTGCCTGTCGAATCCCCATGTACAGCCCCAGTCCAAAGGCGAAGCGGATCGAGTTCCGTTGCCCCGATCCGAGTTCCAATCCTTACCTGGCATTTTCCGCCTTGATGATGGCCGTGGTGGATGGAATCCAAAACAAGATCCATCCCGGCGAACCGCTCGATAAGGACATTTACGACATGGAACCTGAGGAACTGGCCAAAGTCCCCAGCACTCCTGGTTCCCTAGGCGAAGCCTTGGCCGCGCTATCCAAGGATCACGAATTCCTCCTCCGCGGCGACGTGTTCACCCAGGACGTGATCAACACCTGGATCACCTACAAACAGAAAAACGAAGTCGAGGCCCTCGCTCTGCGTCCGCATCCGTATGAATTCTGCTTGTACTACGATATGTAGCGCAGGGTGTCCTGGTATTCGTTTTCTGTTTCTGTCATTTCGAAGTACTCCGAGAAATCTGGTTAGATCCCTCGGAATATCTCGGGATGACTATTTGCTTAGCCCTTGAATTAAGTGGATGCAATTCCCGGACACCTTCAAAGATTTACCACAGAGGATAACGAGGAATAGTGGGAAGCAAATGAATCTATGAAGGAGAATTCACCTGTTCGATGGACGACACTTTAATGCTCTTGTCCCCGTGCCCTCCGCGTCCTCTGTGGTTCAATCTCTTTACTTTGGAGTAAGAACCAACAGACGAATACTCTCATCGCACGTGGCGATTTACTCATTCAAATTCGCTCTGCTCCACGGTCACTACGAGACCACCAACCCAATTGGCAGAAATATTGTAGAACACTGCCAAGAGCATCCCGCCGATAAATCCCATGATCGGATACAGCACGACCATGATCAACATGGGGAGAACGGACTCCACCTTGCCGGAAAGCAATACTGCAATCAGCACGAAGGGAAGCATGATCAGCGACAACAAACCATAGAAGGCGGCAAGGACCTTTCCAGTTTGGGCAACACTGAGACTCGTGATTATTCGTTCCATTCTAGTTTCCTTTCCTGTGGTTTCTGCCCCAGCAAGCTTAGGGGTGATGCTGGCAAAGTAAGGTTGTTAAGAGCAGTTTCGCTCGTAAAGCATAGCTCCAATTTGGTGTGCTCGTTTTGTTGCAAGTGTAACCCACTGACAAATAACAACTTACGCCGACAAGGCCCAGCAGATGGGGAAGTCCACCTAGTGGAGGCTAAGTAGCAGCGGTCGAAATAACCGAAGCAGGTTAGTCAAGTATGTCATATCGCCCCATTCCCGATATACTGAGAGCTATGGAGACTTCCACTTTAGAATCTGGAACCATCCCGCCTCCGCTGAGTCTACGGTTCTATCTGTGGTTCGTTATTGCCATTACGGTCTTTGAGCTGTGCCGCGTGGCCACGATGGGTTCGCTTTCGTTCACAATTCCCTTTACCGGATGGATGATTGCATTCCCGTATATGTTTTCGATTTTCTTCGTCTTTGCAGCATTGCGAGGTAGCAAGTTTGGCCCGGCAATTAAAAGCGTGCGAAGCTTCTTGGTATTCGCAATTATACTGGGAGTGCTAGAGTTTGCTTTTTCCTACGGTCGTGAGGACTTCGACAATCCATATCTTCGTGTCAGTCTATGGCGACCTGTTTTCACAGTCATGATTCCATGCCTTTGGCTAATAGTATTGAATAGCAAAGCTGTTTCTACCTACTGTTCAGGAGAGCCTGTATGAGTTTGGAGCTATTCTCTTCACTTCAGACTGAGCGCGGATTTTCTAAGGGGTCGGGAGTCATTCTTAATCAAAGAATCCCGAACCTTTTTCTTCGCCATGCTTTTCGTCGTGACCCTTTTTCTTCGTCTGACTTGCGAGGCGTCGTTACCACCAGGTTCGTTCCAGGATCATGGTCCTATTGTTGGCGTTAATCCAGAGATTCGAGACGTATCCCTCTTTAAGACCAGCCGGGAACACATAGATTTCCGTCGCCAATTCTGGGGAAAACCATTCCGGCGTTCGGTCTCCCAGTGTGTTCGTGAAGGTAGATACCCTGTTCCCTTCGTCTTGGGGAACCAATCCAAATGTCTCGATCACAAGGCGGAGCGCGTCATGATCCTCGTAGGACATCATCGCCAGATACATGGGGTCGATGCCTGCCCCCTCGTATTTTTCTAGGTACGAGACACCGTTGCCCGCAGATAGCTTCTCCCAAGGCGCAAAGTTCTTCCGGTTCGGCGATATCACAGGAATCTTGCCTGAGATTTGGCTCCAGAAGATGACGCCCAAGAGCAAAAGTAAAAACAGTAATGGAAGTTGGGGTCGTTTCGACATCTTGTCCAGTTTAGGAGATGGGCACCATTCAGAGCAAGGAAGCCGGGGCGGTTGTGGGTGCGAGAGCGGAGTGACCTCCGAGCATTACGGGCCAGCAGTAAATCGCGTCTGAATCACTGAGAAAAATACCATCGCCAGCGCAGTTGCTATGACCATGGCTGCACCCGTCCACCACAACGACAGGTTCCACCACCCCCGCTCGTCAGCGTAAAAGAGAATCGCAAACACGCCCAAAGCCGCAAGCACCCCAATTACGATCGCTGCAACGCGAACCCGTGCGTTCTTTGAGATACTTCGCGCGCCTATGGTCGCTATGAGAACTGTGGGCAATATCCACATAAGAAATACGACAGGAGCCTGAGACGCAGCAACAATAAACATGAACGGTGTTCTCCAAATGCTTAGCCCGTTTACGTATTGTAACAGCATGGCTGGCCACGGGTCTTGTCCTACAATCCGGTCGATCCGACAGCCAGGTGCCGAGAGATTTAAGGGAGCGGGAGTCATTCTTAATTAAAGACTCCCGACCCTTTTTCTTCGCCGTAGGATAATCAGTAAGAGGCTAGCGATAGACATTGCAGTCTTGATTAAACTCTTTGAACCTCCGAATGCCATTATCTGTGATTTGTGTTCCGCTAACCAGAATGAATTCCAACTCAGTGAGTGCATATAGATGAACCAGTCCCGCATCGGTGATTCCGGTACCTCGCATATCGAGAACTTTTAGGTTGTTAAACGATGCAATATCGACCATGCAATCGTCCTTAATCTTGTTGTTTTTCTTTCCTTGACGAAGAAATTGCAAGTTTAGAATAACGTAATTCACACTTGACCCTTCAATTCCAACCAGTCGTTTGACAAGGCTTGGAGTTCTGGCTTCGTCATCACGCGTTATGGCGTTACTCTCGCAAATATATTTAACGTCATAAACAACCTCGGCACCTAGCTTTTCGAGCCTCTTTGCGGCCGAGAGTTCATTATAGGCTCGCCTAACTTCTCTTCCGACGATTGCAGAAACTACCGCAAGAATTGTAACAACCAGCAGAAGAGTCCTGACGCTGAATTGTGGTCGGCCACTCAGAGTAACTTTCACCGCTATCCATGCACTGATTCGACCAACGAAGACACATAAATACGGCCAAATAAAGTAAATCGCGAGCACTCCGCCAACTACACTGAATGTCCACCTGATTCCGATGCCGTTTCGCAACATACCGACCGCTATAACCTGAGCAAGCACTACCGCCACAAGAAAGGTCCCGATAGATTTTTGCCATTGCCCAGTTGCGATCTTTACCATCACTGAGCTGGCTATCTCGGTGAGTCCAAGAATTTGCCTTGAGAACACACCTACAGCAACAATCGAGAAAGCTAGAATCACTCCTAGTTGGATGTCAATGCCGAAGCGAAGAAACAGGAATGAAAGTATCTCGATGGAAAGAACAGCGAGCAGAAATACCTTTACCCAAGAACAAGATTGGTAACGAACCGCCGTTTCGTCTTGAGTCGAATGTAGCATCGTCAACAACTGCTCTTGTTCCGTGACTATATTTCACACACAGCTACAACCAGGATAGCAGATACGTGTTGACCTAATCAATCAGAGGTCCAATTCAAGCTGTTGGGCGATGTTTCTCCGAAAAGTGGTATGCCAGACGTTTGAAGGAGTTCACAACTAGCGTTGGAGTGAAACAACAACGAAGGTTGCAGTGCCTCCCGTATCCAGCGTCGGCGTGCCAAACCTCGGAACTTAGCCGTGGCTACCGTTGGTAGCGGCGGTCGATAAAGTTTCAGGACTTAGGCGGGTGTTGCAGAAATGCGTAGGACGAAGAATCTAACGTGTCAAAGCCATTTGTCGTGTGAGCGGTGTCTGGAACGCCACAGACTAAAATGAGCATATCTATAAGTCGGTGTTTTCCAGTCAGATGCAGTAAAAAATGTGGCTCAGTACCTTCGCTTGAAGTACTCGACAACAAAACCCAGTATCTTTTCCCATGCAGCTGCGACTTCCTCAGTCCAATTGTCGTCGAACTCTTCTACAGTAGCGATGGCCGCATCAAGCCAGAAGTGATAAAGCTCTGGCTTAATATCTAAGTGGTCTCTGTCATGGGAAAGTGCTCGGGCTTTCAGTTCCTGCAGGGCTTCTGGACTGCCTGACGTGGCACCGGCGGACATTCTTAGTGAGTTCAGGAGCATAGCATTTTGCTTCTCGAAATTGGTGAAGCGAAACTTAATACTAATCTCTTCGGAACTCGCTAGAAACCGCTTGTAAAATGCAGGGATGAACTCGGCATTTGCTGAGCATCTTTCAAGACTTGCTAGGAAAAGGTCCTTAGATGTCGCTTCAGCCATTGTAGACCCCCGCCTTTTTCAACGCTAAGTACATTTGGTAGTGCCGCGATTGCGGCAACTTGTGGTTCAGTGTCTCGAAGTAAGTTGTTTGCACAAGTCCAATCTTCACCTTGACTTATCCGGCAATGAGCTGACTAGCGACCACTGGCCTAACTGCATCTCAGTGAATCCCCAGGCAGGCTACGGAGCTAGTCGTATCCAGCGGTACATAACGGGTACGCTAAACGGTACAGGACGATGAAGCTGAGGCGGGTTAGTGGGCTTGCTGTCGTGCAATGTCATTTTCCGCGCGATCGCTCTTGCGGCGTAGCCGTTACATCACCGTAGCCCAAGGTTCTCAAATGCGAGTTCCACGAGTGTTTGTGTACCTTGGCTTTATGTCCCAACAGGCTCCTAGGCCGAGCACAACGCGATTTTTACCGGCGGCACATTACCGAGGCCGAAGCAAACCGCGGCATGATTCGGCCTCGGCGACACTCCGGCGGTAGGCCACGTTCTTCGCTCGGCCGTGACGGGAGGTTCCTCGCAAACCCAGGGTACGTCATTGCTCGCCGGGGCTCGCTGTGGCGAACCCTGGGCTACGATGTGCAACCGCGTTGCGGTAATAGAGCCAACCCTGGGGGCACGCATCCTTTGAACCGCGAGCCGGCTGGTCTAAGTCGCTCCGCTCGAAAGCGTTACGTCATCAGGCAAGACGGGTGTCCCCGCAGGGTATGTTGTTTTCCTGCTCTGGCCGATTGCCGAAACTTTGCGCAAGTTTTTGGCCGCGCGATTTGTTAGAATCGTCGTGGCACGCGCATTCGCTGCGCCGATCTTTGATAATTCAGCACTCGATAAAACAGTCTGTTCATTCAGCCGCGGCGCGCTAGCGACCGGTTCAATTCGTGTCTGGTACGGAACTAACCGTGGGCCAGCGCACAGCGGCTGATGAGCAGTCCGGGCTAGAGATCCGTCGGTAGTTATAGGACTCAAACTGAAAAGGAGAACCACGGATTACACGAATTTCACGGATAAGTTGAGACGAAACCGTACTTTTGGGCATCGAATAGGTTTGCGCACATGTGGGGTGTGATGTTGAACAATCGAAGGAGTATTTTCCTGTTTTTCGTGGGACTTGCTCTATCCGAGAAATCCGCGCAATCCGTGGTTGCCGTAATCTTGCTTTTCAGTTTGAGTTATGGGACTATTCGCGCTGAGTGCCATGACAGCAGCAGTGCGACTTTTGCGCGGCGGGAAGGAGAGTTTTTTCTCAAAAACTTTTGACAAATCTTGCTGAAACCCGGGAAAAGTTAACAATTTCGATTTATTTTTTTATTTTGTTTTTCGGTTTTCAAATTATGTGCGGTGCAAAACTCCCTCTGCGGCGCGTCCTCCGTCGTTCTGACTACGGAGTTCATTGCTCTTTGGGTATTCCGCTTTCCGCCTTTATACGTCCGGATCCACTCGCTTGAGATTCGCCAGATATTCATCGTAGGCTTGAGCGGCCAGTTTGTGGGCGGCATCGCCTGCTTCGTCCGCTCGGCGAGTCGCTAGCTCCTGAAGTCGCTTCAGGGGCCCATAAGCAACTATTGTGTCGTAGGGATGGATGTGGCTATTGCCGGCAGGAGCTCCGACGTAGTCGCCATTGTTTCGCTTGATCCCTAGCACCAGAATGCCCTCACGCGCCAGGCCTAAGCTCGCAAGTGTCTTTCCAGCAACCCAGTCCCCAGGCTCAATGTTAAGTTCTGTCACTGAAAAGCCTTTAGCAAGTTCCAGCAGAGATACGTAGTCTTTGATTTCGAGATGGGAGAAATTGGTTATTGCCAAGGTGATAAATCGGTTGAGTTTGTTCTCGACCCACCGACTGCTTGCCAATAACCACAAGCAACCCAGGCTCGCGAACAACACGATCAGACTCGATGCGATGCCTTGGTACTCCGACTCTCTAGCCCCCAACAGAAACAACATCAAGAAACTGATCGAAGTTGCGATACCGACATTGCCGGCGATCATCAGGGCCATCACGATATGGCGACGAACCGGATGCTGGGTGATTGATTCCGCCTCGCTCGTGGTGAAGCCAACCCCAGTAAATGCAGAATGGGACTGGAAACGGGCCGACTCGCGAGACAACCCCGTCAGCATGAGCGCCATTGTCCCCACTCGGATGATAATCAACGAGAGGGCCAGCACCACTGGCAACGAAATGACAGGAATCAGTAGTTCCATAGGCTTTTGCTTGTAGAGTGGGCAATGCCCACCTCTGTTTGTTGGCCCCAAATACGCTTCTGAAAGGTAATGCCCACCCTACCCGTTCAGTAATAAAACAGGCCGGCGAACGAAAACTCGCTCACCGGCCTGCAGCATAATACTTACCAGAAATATTGCTAGTTATTTTTCTCTTTTAACTCCTGGGCTCGTTGCTCATACTTTTCGGCCAAAGCATTTCGACCTAGAGATCGGAGCGTCTCGGCGGCTGCTTCAAAACTTTGCGAATTCTGATCATCGTTTAAAGCTGCCAGTTCAAAGGAGTTGAACGCCTTGTCATATTCTTCCATCAGCATGTAGGCACGACCACGTTGGTTATATAGATCAGGGTTGGTCGGCTCAACCAGAATCGCCTCATTGAAATTATCCGCAGCCCGCTGGTACTCATCCAACGCCGCGTAGGCCAAGCCGCGGTTGATGTAAGGGAGGGCGAAATTGGGATTCTTGTTGATCGCTTCACCGTAGCTATCAATTGCCGAACGAAAGTCATCTTCAGCAGCAAAAGTGAAACCGGTCCACATGTGTGGCAAGGGATCGGTATAGTCAGAAGCAGCGGCTAACAAGAAGTCTTTCCGAGCGAGTCGATTCTCATCTTGCAGAAACCAACAGATGCCGCGTTTCAAATAAGCATTGGTGGTATACGGAGCCGATTCGCCAGCGGGAACCAGTTGCAATGCGTCCGTGAAAGCCTTAATAGCCTCACCGTATTTGTCCTGCATGCGGAGAGCAACGCCCTTACGATAGAGGGCCTGCCCCGAGACGGGGAAAGTATCAGGCAATTCCGAGAGCACCGCATCGGCATCTTCATTTACCTTTTCGTATAGCTCTTCGCGTTTCTCTGCAGGCGTTTTCGCCTCGTTCGCTAGAGTGAGTCGCGCATCGCTACGCAAGAGATAACCCTGGACATAAGTCTTGGGATCAGAGCTTTCTTCTGGTTCGTAGAACTTGATGGCATTGGTAAGTGCCTCGATTGCCTGAGGAATCTTCTCCTTGTCATCCTGAAAGAGATAGATATTGGCTAACATCGAGTAGGTTTCAAAATCGTCGTCTTTGAGTTCCACTGACTTCGCCAGATCTGCCTCGGCCTCGTCAAAATGGCGCAGCTGAGCATGGGCAAGTCCTCGGTTGCGGTAGACTTCGGCATTTTCAGGATCCAGTTCTGCAGCCTTGTCCAAGACTCGCAACGCACTGGTAGGGTCCTGGCGAAAATTAACTAGCAAGTCGCCAAGATTGGCAGCAATCTCCGGATCGCGGCGATCGAGTCCAATGGCGTTGTTGAAGTCGTTAAACGCCAAGTCGTAGAGTCCTAGTTCCCTTTCAGCAATTGCCTGTCCGTTATAGGCCTTGGCCGACTTAGAATCGATATTCGTGGCAGCCTTGTAACTGTCCAAGGCGGCCTGATAATCATCCATGTTACGCAACGCCTCGCCACGACCAAAGAAGGCTTCGGCATAGGTGTTGTCAATATTGACTGCCTGAGTAAATGCCGCGACCGCATCGTCCCACTGCTCGGCTTCGAGCAATTTCATGCCCTCTTCGTAAGCGGCAGTTGCATTGGTATCACGGATGCCTAAGTCCTGAGACTCGGCCAATGGCACAAACAGCGTCGCCATCGCGACGAACACAGTTAAGTTCAAGGTATGTTTCAAAGCACTCATGCGATCTCTTCCTCGGTTCTTTGAAGTTCGTTTTCTGTTATGTGAGAGGGGGATGCGGTCCTTATGGTCACACTCAGTGCCTCTAGGTAGCGACCCACATTAACTTACCACGCGCCCTGTGCGCATGCTTGGAGGAAATAAGAACCGTCCCCGCCATTTTGCTGATCGCACAGTTCCGAATAGTGCGGACCTGCCGACTGCAACGAAAAAGCACGTTCCCGCGGCCAGGCGGAGGGGGCTCTTACTGGAGAATTCTACGCAGCAGAGGTGCGTGAGGCCACTATTTGGACCTAGATCGTCGGCGTCGGCTTGGCTTCCTTGCTTCCCGACACTGCCCAGCGGCTGTGATTAGACGATGTGCGATTGTATTCTTTCGCAAAAGCTTCTGCCTCGTCACTGGTGAAATCTCGCTGAATCGTGCGTTTCAATTTGCGAAATTCGTAGACGTGGACGACGTGATCCGCTGGAGGGCCAGCGGGTACTTCTTCAGCTTCTTCCACAGCCTGCTCGACGGCTTCTTCTTCAGCCTTCTCCTCTGGAGCCTCTTCGTCGGCTTTTGCTGCCCTCTTGGCTCGTTTGCGAGGAGGCTTTTCGCTGGTCTTAGAGGCAGCCGGCTTGCGACTTGTGGAGCGGCCTTTTTTCGCAGGTTTCTTCGGAGCTTCTTCCTCGTCTTCTTCGTCTTCGTCCGAATCTTCCAAGTCGGAGTCCTCTGTGTCGCTTTCGTCCTCCAACTCGGAATCGTCTTCGTCTACGAATTCAAAGTCTTCTTCAAACAGATCGTCGTCGTCATCTTTTTTATAAGGCATAGGAAAACAGTAAATTCCATTTAGAGGAAGCGCGACTGCCCCAACACTAGCAGCGGCAGGGGACAGCAGGCGCAGAAGGAAACAGACAGTATTTGCCAATTTCCCTAGGTAGTCAACTGCTACCGAACGGTCGAAGGCTTGGCGACAGGGGCTGCGAGCCGACTTCGGGCAGCTTGAATCCCTGCCTGGAGCACGATATCGGTCTTTTCCTGGCTAGCCAGGTCGATCCGATCGACGGCCTGTTTCGCCACAACCTGTACCTTGTCGTGAGGTTCGACGCCATTGTAGCTGATCGCAGTTCCCTTGGGGGAGTAGAATTTGGCGGTAGTCAGGCGGATTCCTGCCCCGGCAAATCCCAAAGGAAAGATGCCCTGCACAGAACCCTTGCCGAACGAAGTGCTGCCCACGATCGTGCCGCGATTATTGTCTTTGATCGCACCAGCAAAGATTTCACTCGCACTGGCGCTGTCGCCATCAATCAGCACGACCAGAGGAACCCGCCAGGTGCCACCGTAGTGAGCTGTGTAATTAAAGTCCTCTTGGGGACTGCGTCCCCGAGTGGAAACGATATTGCCTTCGGTAAGGAACTTGTCTGCCAACTCAACCGAAGCAGTCAGGAGACCACCCGGGTTGCCCCGCAAATCAAGGATGAGCGATCGCATTCCCTGCCGGTGCAGGTCCCAGAGAGCTGTTTCTAAATCTCGGCTGGTCGTCTTTTGAAAGGCGGGGATACGAGCGTAGGCAATGCCAAAGTCACTGTCGACAATTTTGGGATCTTCAAGGCTAGGCACATTGACATGCTCGCGGCGGATATTCAATACGCGCGGTTCGGCGCCCGAGGAGTAAACCGTCACTCGCACGTACGAGCCTTCGACGCCGGTGAGCATCGAGGCGGCCTCGTCGGTGGAAAGTTCGGCGGTCGATTTGCCATCCACCGCGACAATGCGGTCCTGGCTCAAGATACCAGCCCGCTCGGCGGGACTTCCGGGAATCACTCGCACAATGAGCAGGGCCCCGTTTTCGGCCTTCAACTCGACGCCGAGTCCCACGAAGTTGCCTTCGATTTGGGAATACGTTTCGCGTAATTGGTCGGCCGTCAGAAACGAAGAGTAATCATCCAGTCCCTCTGCCGCTGCGGTGACAAACTCGAGTACCGTCGCCGTAGGGTTGAGTCCGGCACGAACTTCAGCGAGTCGTGCAACATCTGAGGAGAACGTCATCAGGTCTCGGGAATTCTGCAGTGTGCGTTGGCCAAGCAACTGATAGATTTCTTTGCGGACTTGGGCCAGTTGATCGGTGGAGAGCTGCAGCTTATTTACAGAGAGGAAATTAGCGTCGGTAAGCGCCAAGTCAATCGCCGACGCACCCCGCACACCAAGCTTTCGCCAGGGGGGGTTAGAAACGTAGTGCGTATTGGTCTTCTGCAGCAGTTCGGCGTAAAGCGACAGGGCCTGTTCCCTGTTTAGCGTTGATATGGACTCAACGAAGCTCTGATCATGGTAGCGGCGTTCCACGCTGTAGTGCAGCTTGGCCAGGTCGTGATGCTGCTGGAGCGTTTCGTTTCCACGGTGCTCACGCAGGGCATCTTCGTAGTGGCTCAGTGCCTCACCCCACCGATTGTTCGTCTCCAATTGCCGACCACGGTCGAGAACGGAACTGATCGAGTTGGCGGGAAGGGCCTGGGGAACAATAGTAACAGGCTCACCACTTCGTGAGACCTGAGCAGCTGCTGGGCTGGCGAAAATCGCACCAGCGAAAAGCATGAGAATCAACAGCCGTGAAAAGCGGCTGCTGGAGTCTTTGAAAAGTCTAAAACGAGGAACCTCGAGTGCTGAGATCTCGAGATTGTTGCGAATCTGCATGGGATGCTCGTTATCTGTTCTTTGGGGAGTCACGCGTCGTTTGTGCGGAAACGTGTGCTCAGCGGTCCCTGTCTGATCCACCAATCCTGGGGGGATCGGGTGGAAGCGCACCGGCAGCAGATTCGGTCGAAAATTGCTGCCTAAGTGAATATAGGTCACTCTGGTGCGCTAGTCAAAAACTCGCTTCGGTGTTTCTTCACACTTTTACAGTCTTGCCCCTTGCGACCCTCACAGCCCTTGCGGTAGTACCACGGGGCAACCGTTGGGAACGATGAGTTCGGCATTTTCGATTGAGCCTAAGCTAGCGAATCAACCGACCATACCGTTTTTGAGGGGGAAGACATTCAACACGAAATAACGCGGAGGAAAAGAGCATCCTGCCAACAACTCGCCAGTCCTTCCTGCGACCGGCACCAACTGGACTCTTCTACGTAAGACCCAACCCGGAGGTTCATTGAAAGGCCCGCCAAGAAGTGCTATCGTAGCGTCCCCCACCAACTCCTAACCACTAACCACATCCTTCCATGCCACTCTCGCCTCCCATTAAACGTGCCCTCGTCAGCGTTAGCGACAAGCGCGGACTGAGCGATTTTGTCTCTGCGTTGGTCGCGCTCGATATCGAAATCTTTAGTACGGGCGGTACACGCAAGCACTTGGAGTCGGCAGGGATTCCAGTGCGCGACGTGGCCGAATATACCGGCTTTCCTGAAATGATGGATGGACGGGTTAAAACACTCCATCCCAAAGTACATGGTGGTTTGCTTTGTCGCCACGACAACCCATCCGATATGGCGGCGCTTGCTGAGCATGGCATCTCCTCGTTTGAGTTGGTGGTCGTTAATCTGTATCCGTTTGCCGAAACGATTGCCCGTGAGGGCGTGACCATTGCCGAAGCGATCGAACAGATCGACATCGGCGGGCCGTCGATGGTTCGTTCGGCGGCGAAGAATCATGCGTTCGTCACCTTGGCAACCAATCCCGAGCAGTATGACACGATACTTGCCGAGATCCGTGCCGATGGGGCCACGACGCTTGAAACGCGCCGCCAACTTGCCGTTGCGGCTTTTGCTCAAACTGCCGAATATGACACGACCATCGCCCAGTACTTTGCGAAGATCAACTCGACTACCGACGATGCCGAGTACTCTCCAATGGTTCAACTCTCGCTACGGCAACGAGACACACTCCGCTACGGCGAAAACCCCCATCAGTCGGCGGCACTCTATGCTTTTCCCTCAGCATCGCCTGAGAGTCTGGTGAATGCGGAGCAGCTCAACGGAAAGGAACTGTCCTACAACAACCTGCTCGATCTGGATGCTGCTCTGGCTATCGCGCGTTCACTGCCGACGCCGGGCGTGGCGGTCCTGAAACACAACAACCCTTGTGGGGCTGCCACCGCAGACACGCTTGCCGAAGCCGTGAGCAAAGCCTGGGACGGCGATCCGTTGAGTGCCTTCGGATCGGTGCTGGGTGTGAACGTGCCCGTCGATGGACCGATGGCAGAGTTCCTGGCTGAGCCGGGCAAATTTGTCGAGGCGATTATCGCCCCCGACTTCACAGCCGAAGCTTTGCAGGTGCTCACAACCAAACCAAAGTGGAAGGCCAACGTACGACTGCTCAAAACGGGCCAGTTCCCCGAAGGCAACGGGGCCCACGTCTTTCGCCAAATCGATGGCGGTATGCTCTGCCAAACTGCCGATGACCTGCCCGATGACAGTAGCTCCTGGAAAGTCGTGACCGAGGCCCAACCCTCGGAAAAATTGCAGGCGGACCTGGCATTCGCCTGGGCCGTTTGCCGATTTGTGAAGTCCAATGCCATCGTGCTTGCCAAAGATAAGTCGCTCCTTGGCGCCGGGGCCGGACAGATGAGCCGTGTCGATTCAGTGGAAATCGCGATTCGCAAAGCGGGCGACCGGAGCCAAGGGAGCGTCTTGGCCTCCGACGCGTTCTTCCCGTTCGAGGACTCGATCGAGCAAGCCGCCGCCGCCGGCATCGCCGCCATCATCCAACCCGGCGGTTCCCGCCGCGACGCCGAAGTGATCGCTGCCTGCAACGAACTCGGTTTGCCGATGATCTTCACAGGGATACGTCACTTCCGGCATTGATAAAGTCTCAGCGCAAGTTACGCAAAATCAACAATCTCTACTCACTCCTGCGCACCGGGGTGGGTGATTCGGCGTGACCAATATTGTCGAAATCTTTCTCTACAAAACAAAACCCCTTGGCCTTTTGATGTTTTCCAGCGGTTTTGGAGATATTCTCAAATAGTTTTGTAATTAAAACTCCTCTCCAGGCTCCATCAATGCGAATTGGTTTCTGCAATCAAAGGCCTGGCGACTACCGACGGATCTTTAGCCCGGACTGCTCATGGAACAGACTGTTTCGTCGAGGACTCAATTTTCAAAGATCGGCGCAGCGAATGCGCGTGCCGCAGCGATTCTAACAAATCGCGCGGCCAAAAACTTGCGCAAAGTTTCGGCTAACGTCTGGATCTGGAAGACCCGACAGGGGACCAAGCAGTAAATGTTGGCGACGGCCACAGATATCGTTTTGTTATCAATCTCGCCGGGGCGGAACATATTTCGCAAAGCACATTTCCGAGTCTTTAAGGAGGAAGAAATCGAGCCGTCTCCTTGGCTGGGCACCCGTGTCGTATTATCACGGGTGGCAAGAGGCGATTCGGTTTACCTCCTGTGCTCCGCACATCGATAATAGGCCGAGCGAGCAAGCTTCACTCAATGGCTGGGTCTTCAGCGGCCGACTATCGGTGCCACCTGCGAAGACTTCTGCCGTTCCGCAGCTCAGGACAACGTGTCCTTATGCACCTGGCCAGTCTCGAAGCGAACAACACTTTCCCGAAAACGATACGTGGCGATGCCGTCACACCAGTAAAAGACGCCGAAGATTCAAGCCCTCGGTGATTTGAAGCTTTCCTGAAAAGCGTCAAGCTTGGGAAAGAAATTGACCTCGTTTAAATAGGAATCGAAAGCATCCGATTGCTACTCCAGTGGCTCCAAAAAACAGAAAAGAAGATGGCTCCGGCACGGCTGTTATCGTAAGTGAACTGAGTATATCCGGGTCGTACGAGCCATTGGCGAAAGCAGTGCTAGGAAAAACTGAGTAAGATGATTCAAATCCAGAAGCTTCATACACGAAATAGGAAACGAATTCAACAGAGCTTGGATTGCCTAAATCGTTCATCGATAAAGATGCTTCAAAAAACTGTCCGTTTTCGACCGTATTCGACGAAAGGCCAGCCACCCACGAGGCACCATTCCACTGAAATCCATCAGTGTAAAAACCGTCCGCACGATAGACGAAAGCATGCGTGGCCGAGAACGGAAGACTCGGTTGTTGAGTATTAAAATTCAAACCTGTCGTCGAACCAAGTCCGCCATTTCCAAAATATGCAACGATAAAATGACTAAACCCACCATTCTGAACGTCGGCTCCATCAAACCCAAAATGAAAGCTGGTTGAATCCGCAACGGCATACCCAGTATACGCCGGATCGGAAGTCGGATAAGTATTTGCGGCTGAAAAATTATTGATGCCATCAATGACTAAATCAGCCTTGACTGTCGACTGTGCAACAAGAGATGCGATCGTCACAATGAAGAACCAAGGAGTAAATGATTGGTACATTATTATTTATCACCTGCACAAAAAGTATCTGCGGCTCGCTCCGAGTCGCACGTGAACGGTTCATGCTAAGCTGCCGAGAGTCCGAAGGCAACTATCGATATGACGATTTGTTCCGAATGTTGAACGCGTTTTGCGTCCAATTCCGGGCGCAACCGCATTGCGCTCCCCTGGCGGGTTGCGGCTAAACCGATGGCGGGAAATAGCTCCAGCTGGGCCTAGATCGGGTATAATTGGAGATGCGGCCGGTAGAATCGGCAGAATCAGGTCGGAATCGGGCCTGATAGGCGGTTTCGGGGGGCGAAAATTTGACACTCTTTTCTTGGCCTGACTATACTGCGAGTAGAGAATTACTCTTGCTATAGCAGAGATTTGAGGAACTGGATCGATGACTTTTTTAGGTAAAATGCTTACGTTCTTTGTAGGCTTCGCGGCATTTGGCGTGATGATCATTTCGATGTTCGTCTACGCGACTCACAAAAACTGGCGCGAAGATGCGGAGGCCTTGCAGGCGTCTCTCGACAAAGCCCGTGCACAGAACGAACAGCTTGAGAGTCAGAAGAATAGTCTCGATAGCCAACTCAATGCAGAACTCGAGATCGCTCGCCAGGAGGCCAGCAAGTTGGCTACCGAACGCGAGCAACTGCTCTCACAGAATCTCTTGATCCAAAAGGAACTGGATCAACTTCGGCAGCAAGAACGCACCAACACGGCAGCGGCCGATTCAACACAGAGACTTAACGAAAAGCTGACCGCTGATGTCGACGTCCTGCGAAAGGAAATTCGCACCGAGCAGCAAGCTCGTGACGAATCATTTGATGTGACCGTCACTGCGACGGATAAACTGCATCAGGCTCAGGGAGAGCTAACCTCGCTGTTGGACCGCAATCGCCAATTGGCACAAGAAGTGGCCAACAAGATGGCACTGCTCGAAGATAATGACATCGATCCTAACACGAGCCCAGATGCCGTCGTTCCCAAGGTTCGCGGTATTGTGAGCAAGACCCAACGCACAGCCGGCAGTCAATTGATTGAGGTGACTGTGGGTGCCGACGACGGCTTGAAGCCGGGGCACACGGTTGAGGTTTATCGTGGAGATCGCTATTTAGGCCGGGCTGAGATTCTCAAAACCGAGCCGGATCGTGCCGTGGGGCGCATCCTTCGCCAATTCCAGCAGGGCCAAATTGAGGAGGGCGACGATGTCGCAACCAGATTTAGAATCGGCTAGCGTGCCAAGCGTTATCAACAAGAAGCCTCAGTACAACATCTACTTCATGTTGCTGGTCGTGGCACTCATCTCGCTGTTGATGGCGTGCTTGTTTCTCTTTCTCGAGATCCGCTCCTACGGCGGTTTTGGGGCATTCCGCGGCAGCGTGGGTGCGGTAAGTGTTCCGCTGAACCTGAATTTCTTGCTGTAGCTCGTTAATAGCCCACAACTATTACTAGAATTCGCTCATGCCCCTGCGGGTTCGGATTCTCTAGCACCTAATTCGCGGTCCAGGTCCAAGAGGGACGCGGGGTCGTCCTTCACCATGTTAAATTTGTGAACGACCTCTCGGGCGGTCTTTTCTTCTTCGACTTGCTCGGTGATGAACCATTCAAGCTCGACCAGCGCGGCAAACGCTTTTTCTTGGAACGCAAGTTCATAGAGATTGTCGATTTGTCCGGTGACTTTTTCTTCCTGAGCAAGTGCCTTCTCGAACACTTCGACGACGGATTCAAAATCGACTTCCGGTTGGGCAATCGGTTTGAGCAGCACCTTGGCATTGCGAGCAAGCAGGAAGTTTTGCAACTTGAGGGCGTGGGTACGTTCCTCTTCACTTTGAATTTTCATCCAATGGGCGCAGCCCATGAATTGGTTGTACTCACACCAAGCTGACATGGAGAGGTAGCTGTAGGAGGAAAATAACTCGTTATTGATTTGGGCGTTGATGGCGTCCTGCATGACTTGGGCGAGCATGACCGTTACTCCTCGGATACTTGTTTAGGCTGTAGTTGTCTTCAATATCAATTCTAGAAGTCTCACCGGGCGTGTCCATGCCATCGATGCCTATGTGACTTCGCGAGAGGAAAAAAAGAGGCTCGTCGTCACGCGTGTTGACGACGAGCCTCAGTCTCAAGAAGCAAATACTTGCGAAGACGCAAGCATAGGTGCTAAGCCGACGAGCGGCAATTCAAGTGGGCCCGACTGGAGTTGAACCAGCACGCCCTTTCGGGCACATGCCCCTCAAGCATGCGCGTCTGCCAATTTCGCCACGAGCCCATAGCATTGTCAAACTAGCGTTTGACGGCAGACAATCGAGTCTACCTGGAGGGCGTCCGGCGTCAAGGTGGGGACTAGGAAGCAGGAGAACTGCAAAGTCAAAATGCACGGAATTGCAAAAGCCCAATTTCCAAGGACCAATGGCCAAAACAGTCAAGATTCCTGCCGAAATTGGTCATTGGAAATTGTACATTGGTCATTTTCCTACCAATGCCGATGTACATTGCAGTTCTCCTTGCTAGGGAGAGGGTCTGGTTTTCCCGGCTTCCGAGTTAGGGTACAATGAGAAGCCCCTCAATCCGGTTTCCTGCCATGATTTCCTGACTCTCCGACCAACTCTTTCCCCGGGCGGTTCTCAGCGATGACCGATAGTCGTGCCACTCTCCTGCCGAAAACATGTGACGTAGGAATTGTATGTTGCCTGTTCGTTGCCTTGCTGGTATGCAACCCAGCGAAGGGAGCAGACCCAACCGCCTTGGAGCATTTCCAGAATCAGATCAAACCGATTCTGGAGGAAAAGTGCTATGACTGCCATGGATATGGCATGGAGGAAGGGAGCGTCGCATTTGATGGTTTCGAGTCAGACGAAGCGCTCATCACTGAGCCGGAATTGTGGCACCGGGCACTTCGCATGCTGCGGTCTGGATTGATGCCACCTGCCGAAATGCCATCGTTGACTGCCGAAGAAATGCAGCAAATGGAGCACTGGATCAAGACGGACGTATTCCGTGGCGATGCCGAGAATCCTGATCCAGGGCATGTCACTTTGCGGCGTCTCAATCGAGTGGAGTATCGCAATACGATTCGCGACCTACTGGGAGTCGATTACGATGTGAAGGAAAACTTTCCGCAGGATGATAGTGGACATGGTTTTGACAACCTGGGGGAGGTACTGACGGTATCACCCTTGCTTTTGGAAAAATATCTGGGGGCCGCTCGCGAGATTGTCGCCAAGGGAGTGCCGACCAAAGCCGAGCCTGGCAAGGATAAGTTCTTTCCTCGCGCAGTGCCGGAGGACGCCGCAGAGAAGCAAGCTTATGCGCGGGAGTTGCTGGGGGACTTTGCATCGCGAGCTTATCGACGTCCGGTGGATGACGAGACGGCCGAGGGGCTCGCTCAACTGGCGGAGAGCGTTTACTCTCAGCCCGGTGCTACCTTTGAGAAGGGGGTTGCAGAGGCCGTGGCGGCCGTGTTGACTTCACCTCGTTTTTTGTTCCGCGAGGATTTTACTGACGAGGCAGCTACCGTAGAGGGATACGCTTATTTAGATGATTACTCCATCGCGTCGCGACTCTCCTATTTCTTGTGGTCTTCGATGCCCGACGCAGAGTTGCTTGAGCTGGCTGCGGAGAACAAGCTGCGCGAGAATCTGCCGGCGCAGTTGGATCGCATGCTTAAGAGTAACAAGTCAAAGGAATTTGTCCGCAACTTTGCTGGCCAATGGCTAAGATCACGAGATATCGAATTCGCCATTGTCAACGGGCCTCAGGTGATGCGCAATGACCAGGCGCCCAGGCAGAATTCTGACCGTCTTCGGAAACGTTTTCGCCAGTTGCGTGCAATTCCAGAAGAAGACCTGACGGAGGATGAGCGCGTAGAATTCAAGAAAATCCTCGACGACTTCAGGGAGTCTAGGGGCCGCTTTGACGACTATGAACTTCGGGGCGATCTACGCAGGGCGATGCGAATGGAAACAGAGATGGTTTTCGAGAATATCGTTCGGGAAGACCGCAGCCTCCTGGAACTGATCGATAGCGATTACACGTTTCTCAACGAGCGGCTCGCCAAACACTACAACATCGAGGACGTAGAAGGTGACGAAATGCGACTTGTGAAGCTGCCCGAGGGAAGTGTACGGGGGGGGATCCTCACGCAGGGAACCATGTTGGCAGTCACCTCCAATCCGGATCGCACCTCCCCTGTGAAGCGAGGACTGTTTATTTTAGATAACATCTTGGGGACTCCGCCTCCTCCACCGCCGCCAAATATCCCCGCTCTGGAAGATGCGGGCACGCGTTCCGAGAAGCGGACCTTCACCATCGCCGAGGCGCTCGCCGTTCATCGTGCCGAACCGTTGTGCAGTTCGTGCCACAATCGGATGGATCCATTGGGTCTGGCCCTGGAGCAATTCAACGCTTTGGGAATTTTGCGCGAAACTGACCACGGTAAGCCCGTCGTGACCGAGGGAGAGTTGATCACGGGTGAACAGTTTACGGATATTCGCGAGCTCAAGCGGATCCTGGCGACTGAACACCATACTGAGTTTTATCGCTGTTTGACCGAGAAAATGCTCATCTACGCGCTGGGGCGAGGTATCGACTATCATGATACAGAGACGGTCGACGCGATTGTTGAGCAACTGGAAGCATCGGGGGGGCGTCCTTCGGTGTTGTTTAAGGGAATCGTTAACAGCGCTGCGTTTCAGAAGACTCGCAGCGCTAAGCCGCCCGACACGGTGGACCTTCGAAGAGAAGCTGGAGAAGTATTGTGAAAAATCAACTTGACCGTCGCCATTTCTTGCGGAATGTGGGTGCCAGTATTGCGCTCCCAAGTTTCGTCTCCCTGGGAGGTAGCAAGCTATTCGCTGCCCAGTCGGCGGCCAGATTGGCGACAACTGCCAGTGGGGCCCCATTGCGCACGGCCTTTGTGTATTTTCCCAATGGTTCGATTCCATCTCAGTGGTGGCCAGCCGAAACGGGCGATGCTCCTACGCTGGCCGGTACGCTTGCGCCGCTGGAGAAGATGAAGCAGCATCTGCAAGTGCTCGGTGGTTTGGATCAGGTGAACGCCGAAGGAGATAAGGATGGCGCTGGCGACCATGCCCGTGGTAGTTCGGTTTTTCTGACTGGAGTCCGCCTCAATAAGAGTGCCACGGATATTCAAGCCGGGGTGTCGATCGATCAGGCAATTGCCGAGAAAGCTGGCGAGCAGACGCTGTTTCCCTCGCTTGAAATGACATGCGATGAGCAGCGGCAATCCGGCAGCTGCGACTCGGGATATGCCTGTGCTTACCAATTCAATGTCTCGTGGAAGTCGCCGACCCAGCCGATGCCTCCTGAGCCGAACCCTCGGCTAATGTTCGAGCGACTCTTTGGTAGCGGGTCACCTGCCGAACGGGCTGCGAATTTGGCTCGTCGCCGGGCAGACCAACAGTCGATTCTTGATTATGTGCTCGGAGATGCCCGCAAGATGCATAATCGCCTGGCAGCCAGAGACCGGGAGAAACTCGATCAATATCTCAACGGGGTGCGTGAGATCGAGCAGCGATTGGAAAGAGCTGAGCGCCTTTCCGCGACCAACGTCCCGCAGATCGATGCTCCGGCAGGCATCTCAGCGGATTTCGCAGAACATGTGAGCATCACTTTTGACATGCTCCTCTTGGCGTTTCAATCGGACTTAACACGCGTATCAACACTTATGTTGGCACACGATGGGAGTAACCGTTCGTTTGATCACATCGGAATTCCAGAGGGACATCATGATCTATCGCACCATCAGAACGATGCTGAGCGAATAGAGAAAATCGCTCGGATCGATCGCTGGTATGTTGAGCAATTCGCTAATTTCCTCGATAAGCTACAGAACACACCCGATATTGATGGGAATTCGCTTCTGCACAATTCGATGATTGTCTACGGCAGTGGCAACGCAGATGGCAATCGCCACACGCATAGCAATCTGCCGATTATTTTAGCGGGGCACGGCGGAGGCGAGCTCACTCCAGGCCGCTATCAGCATCACGGTTCCAAGCCGCTCTGTAATCTGTATCTCTCACTGGCGGATCGAATGGGGGTGACCGACTTGCAGCGGTTCGGCGATTCCACAGGTCGACTGGGGGATGTGTGATTTTTTGTAGGGTGGGCGGTGCCCACCCTACCGCATGATCGCCAGCGCCAGGTACGGCACAAGATTCAACAAAAAAACTCCCACCTTGTACGCCGTCATTCCGGCGTAGTGAATTGCGTCGAACGTCTCGACCGGGATCTTGAATAGTCTGCCGTGTATGCGGTAGATCCAATCATGGGCCAGCCAAAACATTAAGAACCACCACGTGAGTAGGCCCACATTGATGAGTGTACACCAACCGAGAAAGGATTGGGTGGATTCGAAAGTCATATGATTGGCTCCTTTGAAATGAATTCTATTTAGGCGGCTCTATCAAGCCAATTCCCCGATCAGCTTCCGCAATTCTTGCCGATAACCGAAATGCTCTACTTCGACCCGATGGCGTGGTGAATCGAGGTACGTTCCTCGGCCTTGCCAGCTATTGACCGAGGTTCGCTTTCGCTTGTTGAGCCGCGAGGCTGCTGGGGAATTCTTCTCTTGCGATACGAGATAATTGGCGATTAGCTGTGCCTGGTAGTCAACCAGTCCCCATTGACCGCTATCAGGCTGAATGAGGCCGGCGCAGAAGAGGTCGTTTCGCTCGGGATGAAAGATATTTAGATACAAGTTGGGGCGGCCGTCGCGCCAATTGAGTTCCTTGCGGTCGACGAAGGGGAAGCTCAGTTTGAATCCGGTGGCGTAGAGGATCACGTCGATTTGCTCTGAAGTGCCATCGACGAATCGCACGGTATGGCCAGCGAGTTCTGCGACATTCGGTTTTTCGCGCAGATTGCCGTGGGCGATCTGGTCGTGCAGTCGGGAATTGATGACCGGGTGAGTCTCGAAGAGTTTGTGATCGGGGCGGGGCAGGCCGACGAGTTCCGGCGGGCCGAGTACCCAACGGACGACGAGCTTGGCCGCCAAACGTCGCAGCGGCAGAGGAATCCGCCAACGGAGCAAGGTTTCGCCGCATTGGTCGATGGGCTTGCCTTTGAAGAACTTAGGCAGGATCGGGTAGCCACGACGGATGCTGTGAAATGCACTGGCGGCATGGATTGCAGCCTCGACAGCCAAATCACAACCAGAATTACCGCAGCCGACGACAAGCACCCGATTGCCGGTGAGCACGTCGGGAGTCTTGTACTCGCTCGAATGCAGCGATGTACCGCTGAACGCGCCGGGGAAATCTGGAAAACGGGGATCCCAATTGTGGCCGTTAGCGATGACTACGCCGCGGTAGGTGCGAGTTTCGCCACTGGCAAGAGTAACGTGCCAGTTGGTCGCGGTCGGTTCGATTCTCTCAACCGTCGTGTTGAACTGGATGTGCTTAGAGAGACCGAAGTGCCGGGCGTATTCTTGAAGATAAGCGTAGACCTGCTTGTGGTCGGGGAACTCGGGGTACTCCTCCGGCATGGGGAAATCGGTGTACTCGGTGAGCTGCTTGGACGAGATTGTATGCGTCGAAGCGTAGACGCTGCTGGCTGGTTTGCCGTAGCACCAGTTGCCTCCGATCGAGTCCTCTCGCTCCAGGCAATCGAAAGGGATACTCCGCTGCAGAAAATTCTTCGCCACGGCCAACCCCGAAGTGCCGGCACCCAGGATGCAATAACGATCGGCGTGTAGAGAAGTCATAGCAGGGCATCAGGAAGAATTGTCGGGCAATCCCTCCATTATGCCAGAAATTGACACGAGATAAGAGCGGCAAAAAGAATGACCAGTGAGTTCAGCCTCCAATTCACATTGGTCATCGGACCTTGAGAATTGGTCATTCTAGGATATCGGCCCTGGCGCCTGCTGGGGGCAAATGACGCCAGGACCGGTTCGATGGCAAGTCTATTCGGACTCCGGACGGGGTGGACGAGCGGGTCGTTCTGGCCGCTCGGGACGTCCAGGCCTATCTCTATCTGGCGGGCCAAACCCTTCGCCGCGGGGACCACCTGGCCGGCGGCCTCTCTCGGACATGCTTTGGCGCATTGAGTCCGTGAGTTTCATGAACTCCTCACGGCTGAGTTGATCGTCGCCGTTTTCGTCAAATCGATCGAATACCTCATTGGGGTCCGGTCGACCCTCAGGGCCACCAGGACCGAATCTTGGTCCGCGCCCAGCTCGAGGCGGGCCGTCTACTTGGTTCTGAAGCGGAGCACGGTCAGCACCATCTCGTAGTCGGGGTCCCTCGGAGTCGGCTCGGCGTGGTGGCGGTCCGTCACCTTCAGGGCGGCGTGGTCTGTTGGCACCTTCAGGTGCATCAGGCCGGGGAGCACGATCAGCTCTAGGACCACCAGGACCTCCACCACCACCAGGACCTCCACGGCGGCCACGTTGAGACTCGGTGAGCTTCATGAATTCTTCACGGCTAAGTTGACCGTCACCATTTGCATCAAACTCGTCGAACAATTCGTTGGGATCGGGACGACCTTCACCGCCTCGTCCGCGTCGCCCTTGAGGTCCTCCGCGACCAGGACGGTCTTGTCCAGCGGGGCCTCCGCGACGTTCACGCATAGTTTCGCGTGCCTGCTGGCGCTCTTCGTCATTGAGTTTACCGTCACCGTCGGCGTCGAATTCTTCGAGCATTTTCTGACGCATTTCCGGATCACGATGGGGGCGGTCCGGTCTATCGCCTTCGGGCTGCGCGTTGGCGATCCCGGTCGAAATGAGCGGGAAAGCTACCAATAAGAATAGTGTCTTGGCTCGCATGGTTTGTTCTCCTTATTAGGTGAAAAAGTGACTGTTTTCTTCGATAGCCGATCTATCGACCCTAAGGGATTTAACTCCGGCTCTGGCCCAAGGTTTCGCTCAGCTTCGTGCTTTTCTTACTTTTGGAGTTGCTATCGTCAGCCGCGCTCCATTGCTTAGAATGGCTGCTCAAGAAGTATTCACCCGCCGAGACACGACCATGGAATATTCCCTCTACATCGCCTGCATATTGGCCCTGGGTATCATCGCGCAATGGCTAGCCTGGCGGCTTCAATTCCCCGCGATTGTACTGCTGCTGATTTTTGGCTTTGCGTTGGGGCAGTTCACGGATTTGCGATCAGGCCCCAATCAGGAATTGTTCTTCGCCTGTGTTTCTCTGGCAGTAGGAATCATTCTCTTTGAGGGGGGCCTGAGTCTGGATTTTCGTGAAATCAAAGGAGTCCGCGCCGTTGTATTCCGGCTAGTGAGCCTCGGCCTCGTGGTGACGTGGCTTTTGACTGCGTGGTTTGCTCATCGAGTTGCTGGCTTTTCTATGGAGATGTCGCTGCTGTTGGGGGCCTTGCTTACCGTCAGTGGCCCTACGGTAGTCATGCCGCTACTGAGGCAAGTTCAACCCGCCAAACGCATCGGTTCGTTGATGAAATGGGAGGGAATCGTCAACGACCCTATCGGGGCCGTCCTGGCAGCAATTGTCTTTGAACTGATTCTGCATAGATCCTCGGGAAGCATCGCCAGCGATTCGCTTGCCAGTCTGGGACTGACCTTGCTGACGGCACTCGTGCTGAGCAGCTTAACGGCGGTACTCATCCTGCAAATGCTGCGGCGCTACTGGGTTCCTGATTTCTTGCAGAATCCACTCGTCCTGGCACTGGTGATGTTGGTCTTTGCGTTATCGAATCAACTGCAGCATGAATCAGGGCTGGTCACGATTACCTTGCTCGGAGTTATTCTTGCCAATCAGCATAGTGTCCCCATCAGGCACATTGCCGAATTCAAAGAGAATCTGCGGACTTTGCTGATCTCGACGCTTTTCATCGTTCTTGCTGCCCGTATCAGAGTAGATATGCAGGCTTTGGAGATGCTGGGTTGGCGCAGCATAGCTTTCGTGGCTTTGTTGATTCTTGTCGTAAGACCACTAGCCGTTCTAATTTCGACCGTCGGAAGCGCGCTTACCTGGTCGGAGCGTCTGTTGCTCGCCTGGATGCATCCACGGGGAATCGTCGCCGCCGCGGTGAGTTCCCTGTTTGCCTTGGAAATCGTTCGTGTTCTGGGTCCCGATGATCCGCTAGCGAAGGAAGCCAACCGATTTGTCCTCACGGTTTTTCTCGTGATAGTAATCACGGTGATCGTCTATGGCCTGCCGCTTTCCTGGCTAGCTCGACGACTGGGACTCTCACGTCAAAACCCACAAGGCGTTCTGTTTGCGGGGGCTTCGCCGGCAGTTCGAGAGATCGCCCAGGCACTCAAGAAAGAAGAAATTGCCGTGATGGTCGTGGACACCAATCCCCGAAACAATTCAGCCGCCCGCATGGCAGGGCTTCCCGTCATTTTTGCGAGCATCGGTAGTGAACTGGTGCGTGAGAAGACTGATCTTGGTGGCATTGGGCGAATGCTGGCAATGACTCCGAATGACGAAGTAAATACTCTGGCTGCGATGGCATATGCAGAAAGATTCGGCAGGTCGGAAGTGTATCAGCTTGCTACGGGAGAGATATCCAATGGAAACAACGAACGCAAAGCAACCTACCGCAAGGGTCGTATCTTGTTTGCCGAACCGGTTACCTATGATGAATTGACCAAGCGATTCAATAGCGGACAACAAGTCAAGTCAACCCTCTTAAGCGAAGACTTCACTTTCACCGACTTCGTTGATCGCTACGGTGAATCGGCTTTGGTGCTATTTCGCATCGACACGGCGGGCAAACTGCTGGTAGCGACGAACGAAACTGAAATGACTCCCCAGGCAGGGCAGAAAATTATTGCCTTGGTAGATGAAGTGGAAGAGGAGTAGGCGTTGCACTTGCCGGCTAACCTTGCACCAATTCCCATCGTGCAGTAATCGGTTGGCATGCGGCGAGTAATTCTGCGGATGATCCGTATTCGCGGACTGGTGCCAATTGGGCAGCGGCTTCCATCGTCTCTACAGGTTGCTTAAACGGCCATGGATCAAAGACGATCTGCTGGCAAGCATCGCTCGCAGGGCGTATCTCACGCACCAGAATCCAGTCTTCCGCAGTGCGGAAGGGTTCGGGTGCTTTCGTAGCTCTTTCACCAGCAACCGGATAAAGCATGCATGGCCACAGGCTTAGGACGTCGAATAACTGAAGCCACTTGAGTGCCTCGCCGGCGAGTCCGAGTGTATGAACTCGCTCGTTCTGGCGATGCCAATTTGCAAACCATTCGCTTCGTTGCTGGGAAGTTTTCTGCAGCCAGGGTTTGGCAAGTGGGTGAGCCATATGGTGTTCGGAAGCTACCAGGATCGCGCTGAAGTGGCCAGCTACGACCCAGGCCCCCAAATCACTAAAAGTGCTAACTTCTTGAATTGAGTCTGTCCATATCTTG
Organism: Bythopirellula goksoeyrii; assembly: GCF_008065115.1. NCBI lineage: Bacteria > Pseudomonadati > Planctomycetota > Planctomycetia > Pirellulales > Lacipirellulaceae > Bythopirellula > Bythopirellula goksoeyrii. Next base: position 1,176,889 of record NZ_CP042913.1, read on the forward strand.
ATGGAATCTTCGGCCGAAAGTTCGTCGAATGAGAGCGGGCAATGTGTTTTATCGTCGAGCGGCGGTTCAGCTTCCCATGCTAGCCAGCCATCGTCGTGATGGACGATCGCCTGAAGCAACTCTCGACGGACGACCTCGAGTGTCTCGCCCTCGGATTCAGGCACCGAGGCACCAAACTGCTCCAAGCACAACTCCGCCAAACAGCCACTCAGGCGAGCATGTTCCACCTGGGAAATCATGAGCCATTGCGGCACGCCGTCGGCAAAGACAACCTCGCGACGAATCATGGGAGCCTCCGCGATCCTTGCATGAATTCCTCTCAAGCCCGGACCGCGAAGCGGTCCGGCTTGGGAGTTTTTCGAGTAATGCTACACAGCGGCGTAGAAGCTGGAAAACTTGTCGATCGAGACGGGTTTGATCTTTCCTGCCTGGCCTGCCTGGCCGAAGCTGACCATCCGAGCGACGCAGACCTGCTTCATCGCTTCACGGGCAGGCTTGAGGTAATCGCGGGGATCAAATTTCTCGGGGGTTTCCATCAAGACCTTGCGGATCGCACCCGTGATTGCTAAGCGATTGTCGGTGTCGACATTGATCTTGCGCACACCATGCTTGATGCCGCGCTGGATTTCTTCGACAGGCACGCCCCATGTTTGCTTGAGCTCACCACCGTACTTGTTGATGATATCCTGCAGCTCTTGGGGAACGCTGCTAGAGCCATGCATCACGAGATGGCAGTTTGGCAGACGGCGATGAATCTCTTCTATACGATCCATTGCCAGCACGGAGCCCGTCGGCTTGCTCGTGAACTTGTATGCCCCGTGGCTGGTACCGATGGCAACAGCCAAGGCGTCGACTCCGGTCTCGGCAACAAATCGCTCGGCTTCGTCAGGGTCGGTCAATAGCTGATCGTGAGTGAGTGTGCCGGTTGCTCCATGGCCATCTTCCTGCTCGCCTTCTCCTGATTCGAGCGAACCGAGACAGCCGAGTTCACCTTCGACAGACACTCCCTGCTCGTGGGCTGATTCGACTACTTCCTTGGTGACCTTCACGTTGTAGTCGTAGTCGGCAGGAGTCTTGCCGTCGGCTTCCAGCGAACCATCCATCATGACGCTCGTGAAACCGTTCTCGATGGCGCTCTTGCAGGTCTCGGGGCTGTTGCCATGGTCCTGGTGCATGACGATGGGAATGCTTGGGTACAGCTCGGCAGCGGCGAGCATCAAGTGGCGGAGGTAGTTGTCCTGCGAATAGGAGCGGGCTCCCCGACTGGCCTGGACAATCACAGGCGAGTCGGTCTCTTGGGCTGCCTCCATGATCGCCTGAATCTGTTCCATATTGTTCACGTTGAAGGCTGCCAAGCCGTAGTCATTCTCGGCGGCGTGATCCAATAACAGTCGCATGGGTACCAATGGCATAACAGAAACTCCTAGGTCTTAGTTGAGCCGCTCAAGCGGCATTATGTATGGTTCGGCCTACCGCCGCATTGTAGCAAATCAGCGGGGGCTGGCGGAGGGGGTGAGAGAATCAAAGATGTCTTGAATATTGGAGTCGGAGAAAGGCGACGGAAATCACGCCAGCCGACCGATTGAATCCGTATCAGAGTGCCGCGTCCGCTAAGATTTCGCTCCGAGGGACCTGGAGCAGTCGGATCAGCACCAGCTTTTGCGCCGCTGCTCCAGATTGCTTTGAGGCGTGAAAAGCGCTTCCCAGACTGCAGTTAGAATCTGAGATGCCACTGAGGACCAAAAACTCTCCGGATGCCAGATCGACATCGATCTTCAGCTCATCGAACACTTTTCGCTCCCGAGAGGTGGTCATCAACAAAATCCCTTGATCACTGCCGGTGTAGCGATTCTTGAGATCTCCATACTGCAGTTCTGGAGTGAGCTTGATCGCCACTTTCTGCCCTGGAGTGGACTCCGCTTCCATCCTGTAAACCCCTTGCACCTGCTCGTAAGTCCGGCCCTGGAGTCCATTCTCTGAATTGATGAATACGTCCGCTTGGTCCTGCAGCTCCGAGGCCTGGATGGTGGCGTGCTCGCGGCGATTGAGTTGGAGAACTCTTCGCACAATGCGCGGGGCGGCGTTCTCGCCGGTGATGATTCGGTTGATTTCTTCCTCGGGCATTTCACTCTGCAAATTCAGTGAGCGGGAGAGCGCATCGGGTAGGGCACCGTTGATAACCCCGACTCGAAACCCGTTGCTAATCAGTTCGTTGCGAAGATCGATGTCGAGCCGCTGTTCGTCACTTGCTTGCCATACTTCGCCGAAAAGTTGCTTATCCTCCGAGGGGATCCGTACTTGAAAAATCTCGAGCGTCACTTGATCTGGTGCCGTCTTAATTGCGCGGAGAATACTCTGGGGATCGGAAACCGTCGCGGTGCTTAGCACAACTCCACAACCTGTAAGCGTAATTGCCAACAGCGCGAGCGCGCACGCTGAAATGCGCGGAATCCAATGTCGCCGTTTTTGCTCAGCAGGCATAACGAGACCGACCTGTGGTTGCAGGAGCGATAACTGGTTTCATGAAAAGGGGTAGAAGAGGCGAAAACTGTAGAAATCGCTGCTGCTTGAGTCAATGGAAACTGGTTGTGCTAGCAGCGCACCAGTTGCGGAGCAGGCCATCGGCTGCCAAAAACCTGGCCGTATTCTGCTATCAACTCGCTGAAATCGAGGGAGAGGAATTCGTACAAGTGGGCAGGGGGGTTGCGCACCAGCCATGCCTGGGCGAGACGCGCCACATGAGCGTCATAGTCGCGTTGGGAAGGGCCGTGAGCATAGTAGCGGCCGGCATGGCGGCGGAGGTCACCGTCAAAACCAGGGCCAATGTGCCACAGTTCGTGGACTACTGTCGCAAGCTTCTCTTCGAGTGAGGTATTTTGAAACCGAGGGAGGTAGAAACTCAAGAGGTAGAGGTACTCAATGCCTTGGTCATCCAAGAGCGGAGGTACTTCCCAATCGACGCCGCGAATTGTTTTGCGTTTTTCCCCTGACTCGAATCGCAGCGGCGTGAGCGAAGCGTACATGCCATGGGACACATCCTGACGTGTCTGGCTAACGCTAATGGCAACCCGACGCATGTCGATGTGGTTGAGCTCGGGCAGACGCTCGGCCATATCGTCGCAGAGCTGGCGCATCGCAAAGGTGAAATCGAATCCTGGACGAGGGCTTTCCATCGCTGTCCGACTCTGAGTTTACCCGCCGTGGTGGGAGTCGAGAATTGCCGACTCGGTGAGTCGGCCAACGTTCGAATTACTCAGCAGTTTGCTCTTCTTCAACGGCCCCGGCAGAATCTGATTCCGGTGCAGATTCAGCAACCTCATCGGCCGGAGCCGATTCGGCAGGGGAATCGTCAAACGAAGGACGTTCGCTCCGCTCTACGACACGATCACGAACCCCGACAAACTCCAAGATTGCTCGCGTACCGGCATCACCCAAACGAGGCTGTGCGAGGCGTACAATGCGGGTATAGCCACCAGGTCGGTCGGCGAAGCGAGGAGCGATTTCATCGAACAAAATGCTCACAGCCTGCTTGTCACCGAGGAGTTGAATGCAACGGCGCCGGGCGGTCACGGAGGGGGCAATGGCGTTGGCCCAGGCGTTCCAGCGGTCGCTCGTTCGCCAACTTTTCCACTCTTCGCTACCACGATCTGCGGAAGTGCTATGCTCGGCTGCCGCTTCCTGTGCTGCGAGACTCCGACGAGCTATCGTGATGCACTTCTCCACCAGCGGACGGACTTCCTTGGCCTTGGCGATCGTCGTGACGATGCGGCCCTTGACCTTGGGTGCATTGTCGTCAAACTCTGCATCACGCTCAGTGAGGATCAGGGCACTGGCCAGATTCCGCAGCAAGGCACGTTGATGATTCGGATTGCGACCGAGTTTACGGCCTTTATTTCGATGTCTCATTTTTCAGATCGCCGATTTTGCTATGTCAACCTGGTTGGTTAGCGGGTGAATTAGATGTTTGTGCTGGTCATGCTGGAGACGCTACTGCTGGGAGACGGAGGAACCCTCATGCCCAGGTGGAGACCAAGGTCACGCAGCTTCTGACGAACCTCGGCTAACGTGGTTTCCCCAAAATTGCGAACCTCAAGCAACTGATCTTCGTTTTTCGAAACCAAATCCCGCACAAACAAGATATGCTCAGCTTCCAAGCAATTGCTCGCCCGCACTGACAGGTTCAGTTCAGCGATGCTCATGTTAAACATGGCTTCAAGCGCCGAATCGAGACCCATTCCAGGACTCCCGCCGCGAGAAGGTGCATGAACTTGGGGTCCCAATTCGGTGTACTGAACGAATGGCGTGAGATGCTTTCGCAAGATCTTGGCAGCTTCAATCATTGCCATCTCAGGATTCACGCTGCCATCTGTTTGAATTTCAAGAACCAGTTTGTCATAGTTCGTCTTTTGACCAACGCGAGTTTCTTCAATGGAGTAACGCACTCGGGTAACAGGGCTATAAATCGCATCAATGGGAATGATGCCGATTTCTTGGATGTTTTCTCCATGCTCGGTGGCGGAGACATATCCTCGCCCGTTCTCGACAACCATTTCCACGATGAAAGGAACGTCGTCGGTAAGGTTGGCGATCACAAGATCCTTGTTGATCACTTCAACCGACTCATCGGTTTCAATATCGGCAGCAGTAACCACGCCCGCGGTATTGCGTTCGACTCGAAGAACCTTGGTTGTGTCGCTGTAATTCTTGACCACCAAGCTCTTGATATTCAGCACGATATCCGTGACATCTTCCAGTACACCCGGGATCGTCGTGAACTCATGCTGTGCGTTGTGCACTTTGATCTGCGTCACGGCGCTACCTTCCAGGCTGGAGAGCAGCACGCGACGGAGGCCATTACCAACCGTCGAGCCAAAGCCTCTTTCAAAAGGCTCAGCGATAAACTTGCCATAAGTAGCCGAGAGTGATTCGACTTCACAAACTACCTTGCTTGGTAGTTCCAATCCACGCCAGCGAATATGCATAAGAAACCTCTACTCAAATATGTAGCGGAAAATGTAATTTGATGTGTTTTTGTTTGGGGGCAATTGCAGACTAGCGCGAGCACAATTCGACAATCAACTGTGTCTGAATCGGCAACGAGGCATCCTCAGCAACCGGCAGGCGGCTCACGATTCCTTCGGGGATGTCCCCGGCGGAAACAGAAAGGAAGTCAGGAACGTCCCGACCATGCTCTGCCAAAACGCCACGAACAAGATCCAAACTCTTGGCTCGATTCTTGACACGGATCACGTCGCCAGTATTTACCATGCTACTGGCAATATCACAGCGACGACCATTAACCGTCACGTGACCGTGATTGACCAACTGGCGGGCCGCACTGCGACTGGCACCGAAGCCCATACGGTAGACGACGTTGTCCAAACGACGCTCCAGAAAACCCAGCAAAGCATCGCCAGTGTTTCCCCTGGAATGTACGGCCTTCTCGAAGTAGCGACGGAACTGACGCTCTAGCACGCCGTAATAGTGCTTCACTTTCTGCTTTTCACGCAAGTGAATTCCGTAATCAGTAAGCTTGCTTCGACGCGAGAGTTGCTGACCTGGAGGATTGGGCCGACGATCGATCGCACACTTCGTGGAATCGCACCGGAATCCCTTGAGAAACAACTTCATGCCGTCGCGGCGGCATAGGCGGCAAACTGGACCTGTGTATCTAGCCATGGATTAAATCTTTGACTGCTGTGGAGACGATGAAAAATTTTGTTTCTTTGATAACTGCAGTCGCTATTACACGCGACGCTTCTTACGTGGTCGACAACCATTGTGTGGCAATGGCGTTACGTCTTCGATTGATTTAACTTTGAGACCCGCTGCTTCTAAAGCAGTAATCGCGCTCTCTCGCCCGCTACCGGGTCCTTTGACCTTGACTTCAACATCCTTGACGCCAAATTTCTTGGCCTTTTCGGCAGCTTGCTGGGCAGCACTCTGACCGGCGAAAGGAGTGCTCTTGCGACTTCCTTTGAACCCACTTGTACCTGCACTCGCCCAACAGAGGGTATCACCCTTGGTGTCGGTGATTGTCACCGTGGTGTTGTTGAACGTTGCCTTGATATGAGCAAACGCGACGGTAACGTTGCGACGCACCGTTTTCTTTTTTACTTTGCTTGTCTTGACTTGCTTGGCCACTGGTAGGCGAACTCCGAACGATATGGTTTGATCGAAAAAAACTTAGGTGCCCGCAGCAATTCGAAAAATGCCGAAGGCAAAACAGAAATGTTAAAAGCCTCGCTTAGCGAAGATCCTTAACACCCTTCTTACCGGCAACTGTTTTCTTGGGACCCTTGCGTGTGCGTGCATTGGTCTTGGTCCGCTGACCACGTACGGGTAAACCTCGGCGATGACGAAGCCCCCGATAACTGGCGATGTCACGCAACCGGGAAATATTCTGACTTGTCTGGCGTCGCAGTTGACCTTCGACGACGTAATCTTTGTCTAACAAAGCCGCCAATCGTGCGACTTCATCTTCGCCCAACTCACGTGCCCGCACTTGTGGATCGATCCCCGCCTTAATACACAACTCCCGGGCGATCTTTGGACCGACTCCATAGAGATAGGTCAATGAAATCACGGTCGGGCGATCCGTCGGAATATCTACACCTAACAAACGAGGCATCTGTCACTCACTTCAAAAAAACGCGAACTGTTCTTAGACAACAATACTTAATAGCCAAACACATGAAGCTCGCCGATTGCCAGCTAGACCAACCGTCTACTAACCCTGGCGTTGCTTGTGGCGAGGATTCGAGCAGACAACGTAGACTACACCTCGTCGGCGTACCACCTTGCACTTAGCGCACATACATTTGACACTGGCTCGAACTTTCATCACTAATCTCTACTTCTCTTACTAGAAGATTGGGGCTCCCGCTGCGACCGTTGGGCACTGGCGAAACATGTGAATATAGCCCTTTTCGGTGCGTCTCTTCAAGGCCTCACACGGGCCATGCAAAGGTTTTTTCGCTGGTGGATTGGGCAATTGCGGGGGATTTGCACCTAGCCACCGGATCAAACGGCAATTTCTTTCCGTTCTGCTGGACTTGGGGCGATGGTTAGCAAAGTGGGGCCATCGGGTGTGATCGCTACGGTATGCTCAAAATGGGCACTGAATTTTCCGTCTGTAGTCACCTGCGTCCATTGATCCCGAAGGGTTTTTACCTTCTTCGTGCCAATATTGACCATGGGTTCCACTGCAATGACCAAGCCTGGCTCGATCCGGAAATCTGCACTTCCACGCAAGGAACGACTCGAATAATTTGGGACCTGAGGATCTTCGTGCATTTCACGCCCGATGCCATGTCCTACAAAACATTCAACGGTCGAAAACCCATGATCAGCCACATATTGGGCCATCTCCTCGGCGATTTGACTCCAATAGCTTTTCTCGTTCATCAATTCGATTGACAAGTCCAGAACCCTTTCGGTCACGTCGAGTAGCTGCTGGACCTCGGGACTTACACGGCCGACGGGATAGGTCTTGGCGGCGTCGCCACACCACCCGTTGAGCCTGCATCCTGTGTCAATACTTACGATATCCCCTTCACGCAGGGGACGGTTGCTAGGGATGCCATGGACAACAGCCTCGTTCACCGACATACATGTAACTGCAGGGAAAGGCTTTTTATTTTTGACCGAATTCGGGTAGTCTTTAAACAAGGGAGTAGCACCGAGATCGGAAAAGTGCTTTTCTACAGCGCGATCGATTTCAGCTGTGGTGGCACCAGGCCCGATCATCTTGCCAGCTATTTGATGCGCCTTCCAAACGGCTAAACCCGCTTGGCGCATTAAACCAATCTCTCGTGGCGATTTGAGGTGAATCATGGGAGAAATATCGCTCCACACTGGCCGGGAGCCAACGTTCCTTACAAAAATCCTGTGCGTCGTTATCCCTGAATGGGCTCTACGCTTTTGATTGCGGCAAGCATGCGTCCAAAGACTTCATCAGGACTACCCAAACCATCAATTCTATGCAGCTTGCTGCGACCTTGGTAGTAATCCAATAACGGGCGGGTAAGGTCATCGTAAGCCCTCAATCGCTTCTTAACGACCTCTTGAGAGTCGTCCGCACGGCCTCGCCCTGCTAGTCTGCGTTGCAATTCTTCGAACGGAACATAAAGTTCCAGAACAATCTCCAGGGGACTCCGCCGCTCAGCAAGCCACTGATCCAGTGCTTCAGCTTGCGGCACGGTTCGAGGAAAACCATCGATAATGCAACCTTCGGCGCAATCGGGGTCGTCCAACCGTTGAAAAAGAATCTGTTCCACCAGCTTGTCAGGAACAAGCTTTCCTTGCTTCATGAACTTGGCCGACTCGATGCCAAGTTCTGTACCTTTGGCGGTGGCATCTCGAAGCATGGCACCAGTCGAGAGAGGGGGCACATTCAAATGCTTTGCTAGCCGCACGGACTGAGTCCCTTTGCCAGCACCCGGCGGCCCAATAAAAACAATCCGCATGACAAACTCAGGTCCCCAGAATATCACGCGACTATCGCGCAGTAGTTTAGCATCAGTTCGGTCGGCCAGCCGCCTAAGATTTTTCTAGCAGTCCCGAGTAGTTACGCATAACCAAGTGACTGTCGATTTTTTGCACTAAATCGAAAGCTACACTCACGGCAATCAGAAGTCCCGTTCCACCATAGAAGCTCGCCAAGCGATAGGGGACTCCCATTGAAGTCGAAATTACTGTCGGAATAATAGCCACCAGGGCCAAGAATCCCGCACCAACATAGGTGATGCGGAACATCACCTTTTCCAAATAATCACTGGTTCGCTTTCCTGGTCTATAGCCGGGAATAAAAGAACCGTAGTTCTTGAGATTGTCTGCTACGTCTTTTGGATTGAAAGTAATCGCGGTCCAGAAATAGCAGAAAAAGTAGATCAGTGCGACATAAAACAGCACATAGGTCAACGAATCTCGGGAGAAGGCATCGCTAGCCCAGCTGAAGAAGTTATCCCACAAGCCATCTGCTTTCCAAGGAATATTGTTCAACTGAGTGAATATCAGGGCCGGCAACATCAATAAGCTACTGGCAAAGATAATCGGCATAACGCCGGACTGATTCACTTTGAGAGGGAGATACTGCCGCGTACCGCCATAAACTTTGCGACCTCGCACATGCTTGGCACTCTGCATGGGGATCCGCCGCTGTCCGAGAGTGATATAGACCACTCCCGCCACGACAGCGACAAACATGACCGCCAACATGAGCAACTGTTCAATGCCCAGCTTTCCACCTGCACCACCACCCAACTCCAGCGAGGCTTGCTTGATCAGTTCATATCCAGCACCAGGCATGGCAGCCAAAATACCTGCCATGATCAAGAGGCTGATACCGTTGCCGATGCCAAATTCATCGATCTGTTCGCCGATCCACATCAAGAACACGGTGCCCGCCGTCATGGTAAGTACGGCCACCACTTTCCAGCTAAACATAAGCGAGCCGGTATCGGGATTGAGATACGCAGCATCTACCAGTTGCATAGGGACAATGTACGCATTCACGTAGACCCAGCTTTGAATAACACAGATCAAGACGGTCGCGTAGCGCGTGTATTCGTTAATTTTCTTCCTGCCGGCCTCCCCTTCTTTTTGCAAAGCTTCCAACGGCGGATAAACGCTCCCCAAAAGCTGAAAGATAATCGAGGCAGAAATGTACGGCATAATCCCCAAGCCAAAGATTGTTACTTGGGTAAGTTGGCTAGCACTAAAGACGGCTACTTGCTGCAGCACATCGGTCATGCCACCGGATTGACCACTCGTGGCCGAAGCCTGCACTTTGACAGGGTCAACAATTGGAAGCGGAATCTGAAAACCAAGTCGATAGATGGCTAACAGGCCCAGTGTGAGCAAAATCTTCCGGCGCAACTCCGGAATCTGCCAAATGACGCGAAATTTTTCCCACATAGCTCCATCCTAATCGGAATTGAAAATTGCAGATTGGATAATTTCAACCTGACCAATTTCAGGACTTTTTCGCTTGCCTTTTTGCCCGTTGTTTTACAGCGACTGGTGTCTTCCCCGGAAGCACAACCTTCTCACACCCAGCTTTCTCGATTTTTTCGATCGCAGACTTGCTGAACTGATGAGCATGGATTTTTAACTTCTTCGTCAATTCACCATCGCCCAGCACCTTCAACAGATCGAACCGTCCCTTGGCCAGGTTCTTGGCTTCCAGTGCTTCAAGGGTGACTTCCTCACCAGCAGCAAAAGCTTTATCTAGCTGTCCAACATTGACGACGGCTACTTCTAGGCCGAATTGGTTATGAAAACCTCGCTTGGGAACACGGCGCACCAGCGGAGTCATGCCACCCACCCAAATGGAGAGACTTGACACTCCCGAACGAGAGCCCTGGCCTTTGTGGCCACGACCTGCGGTCTTGCCGTGTCCGCTGCCTGGGCCACGACCCAAACGTTTGCGTTTCTTGTTTTTTTGAATGCCGCGATGGACATCGTTGAGAATCATGACAGTGTCACTCCGCGTAAGCGTTCTACATCTACCTGGGGACGCAATTGTTCCAAAGCACCCAAGGTCGCCTTCACTAAAGTGACAGGATTCGTCGACCCAAAGCTCTTGGTGAGAATATCATGGATGCCGGCAGCTTCGCAGACGGCACGCACTGCCGAGCCTGCGATCACACCTGTACCAGCAGAGGCAGGAACCAGAATCACTCGTGCGGCACCGTAATGCCCTTTGACAACATGGGGAATCGTGGAATCCTGCCGGGCCACGGTTACCATGCTTCGCATACCTTCCTTCACAGCCTTTTCAACACTGGGAGGGACTTCGTTGGCCTTGCCATAGCCCCAGCCGACCTTGCCGTTGCCATCGCCGACAACCACCATCGCTGCAAAGCTAAAACGGCGACCGCCCTTGACCACAGCGGAGCAGCGCTTGATCTTGACGACCTTTTCCATCAGCTCGCCGGCGCGTGGGCCATCATCTTCTTTTTTTTGTCTTCCTCGACCGGGACCAGCCACGATAGGTTTACTCCAGAAATTGGTATTTGGTTTGTGTTTGCTTGCGAGTTAGTGGGTTACGCATACCAGAGGCTTACGCCACCGGGTTGCTTTATTAAAACTGTAATCCGGCTTCACGTGCTGCGTTGGCTAAAGCTGCTACACGACCATGGTACTTGCACGAACCACGATCAAAACTGACTTCCTTCACGCCCTTAGCTGTTGCCCGCTCGGCGATCAGCTTTCCAATCGCTTCGGCGGCAGCACAGTTGCCACCATACTTCAGGCTCTTTGCCAGCGACTTGTCGTTTGTCGAAGCGCTTGCCAGGGTAACTCCAGCAACATCGTCAACCACCTGCACCGTAATGTGACGTAAGGTACGATTGACGCACAGGCGGGGCCTGTCTTCGGTACCACGAACGCGCTTACGAACACGATAGGTCCGACGCAGACGTTGCTTGCCGAGTGCTTTGTTATGGTCCATGGTTTTTCTCGTTGTGCTATTTTGTATGCCTGTCTCTGAAGAGGCTCGGCTCCAAACTTATTTCGCCGTCTTACCTGCCTTGCGCCGCACTTGCTCACCTTCGTAGCGAATCCCCTTGCCCTTGTAAGGCTCCGGTTTCCGTACAGCTCGAACTTCGGCTGCAAATTGCCCGACTTTTTGCTTATCTATGCCTCGAACCACCACGTGCGTTTGATCCGGGCAAGTAACTTCCACGCCTGCAGGAATTGGCTTCTGGATCTCGTTGGCGAAGCCAACTCGCAACTGCAATACGTTGTTCTGAATGGCACCCAGGTAGCCGACTCCGTGAATCTCGAGTTTCTTCTCGTAGCCTTCGGAGACACCCACCACCATGTTCTGAATGAGGGCGCGAGTCAGACCATGCAAGGCTCGACCTTCACGATTCTCTTCTTTGCGAGTAACGTTTACTTCTTTGCCATCTTCCGCCACTTCTACGGCCACTTCGGGGCGGTGCGACCACACGAGCTTGCCAAGTTTTCCCTCGACAGTAATCTCGCGCTGCGAAACGCCTACCTTGACTCCGGAAGGAACAGCAATTGGTTTTTTTCCGATTCGGGACATTATTAAGCTCTTAGCTATTAGTCGTTAGCTATTAGGAAGTAATTGCAGCCAACCTCTGGCTAATTACTAACTGCTAATAGGTAACACCTTCCTTACCATAGTTCACACAATACTTCGCCGCCCAGATTCTTTTGGCGTGCTTCACGATCACTGATCACCCCACGACTGGTGCTGATGATCGAAATCCCTAAACCGTTGAGGATAGGACGCAACTCCGTGGCGCGACTATAAACACGTCGACCAGGCTTACTCACCCGCTTGATATGGCGGATGACACGTTCGCCGTTCGGACCATACTTCAAGTCGATACACAGCTGAGATCCCGGGGTATTGGAGGCATCTTCCTCGCGCCAATCCCAGATGTAACCTTCACGCTTGAGCACTTCGGCAACGCCGCGTTTTACCTTGGAATGAGGCATTTCGACGACAGGCCGCTCAATGCAAACTGCATTGCGAATGCGTGTGAGCATGTCGGCAATTGGATCGGTCATCATAGTCTTCTGGTCCCCCTACAGGGTTGTACTTTCACACTCTAAATAAAAGCTTGTTACCAACTGGCCTTTTTGACGCCGGGAATTAGTCCTCGATCCGCCAACTTCCGGAAGCAAATACGACAGATGCCAAATTTACGATAAACGGCGCGCGGCCTGCCACATAGCTTGCAACGCGATTCGATCCGCGATGAAAACTTTGGCTTTCGTTCGGCCTTTGCGATTTTCGATTTACTTGCCACGTGACTTGCAGTCCTTTCAATGATTCGTTGATTCTAAAAAGTGGGAGAATCAATAACTTTTCTAGTTTTGCTTTTCTTCTTCGGTTCGAAACGGCATACCAAAACTACTCAGCATCTCGCGCGATTCATCGTCTGACGAAGTAGAGCAACACAAGGCAATATTCATCCCTTGCGGCCGGGTATACTTATCTGGATTGAGCTCTGGAAATACCAACTGTTCATTGAGCCCTAGGCTGTAATTGCCCTGTCTGTCAAATGCTTTGGGATTGAGCCCGCGAAAGTCCCTCACACGAGGAAGAACGATCGAGATCAAGCGATCCAGAAACTCGTACATTCGCTGACCTCGCAAGGTCACTTTGCAACCGATAGGCGATCCCTCGCGGAGTTTAAACGCCGCCACCGATTTTCGTGCCCGACATACCATTGGCTTTTGGCCAGTAATTTCAGTTAGTGCAGAAAGAGCGTCTTCCATGTGCTTCTTGTCAGAAATGGCGCTTCCTACACCCATACTGACAACTATTTTCTGCAACTTAGGCAGGGAATGAGGATTCTTCCGTCCAAGCTTTTCAGCCAGGCCGGGAAGGATCTCTTTCTGATACTGTTCTTGTAAGCGAGCTGACATGGGACGATCGTTCTTAATTACTTGTAATACGAGCTGGATTTTACTGGCCGCGACTTAGCCGCAGGCGAATTCTTTACTTCTTGGCGTGACCTTTGTGAGCGGGCGAAATTTCACCTGCACTTGCATTGCACTTCTTGCAAAAGCGTTCCTTGGCCCCCGCATCGCTGAACCGGGCTCCCAAGCGAGTTCGTGAGCCACAGGACTCACAGACGTACAACAAATTGGACAATTGTACGGGCATTTCCTTGCTCAGCCGACCACCCTGGGGATGCTTCTGGCTACGACGCACGTGCTTATAAACACGGTTGACGTTCTCAACCAAAGCCTTACCCGTTTCACGGTTGACTTGAATCACACGGCTCTTGGTGCCGCGATCGGCGCCAGCAATGACTTCAACGTTGTCTCCGGTACGAATCAACATAGCTATATGACCTCGTTGGCAAGGCTGACGATTTTCATGAACTTCCGCTCGCGTAGTTCCCGAGCTACCGCACCGAAAATTCGCGTGCCGCGTGGATTGTTGTCTTTGTCGATCAACACGACGGCGTTCGAATCGAATCGCACATAGCTGCCGTCGGAGCGTCGCGTTGGGTATTTTGCCCGGACGATGACTCCTCGAACCACGGTTTTTTTCTTAACGTCACTCCCTGGGATAACGCTTTTCACGCTGCAAACGATCACGTCACCCAGATGGGCAAAGCGCCGGCGGCTTCCTCCCAATACTTTGACACACATCACTTCCTTGGCGCCGGTATTGTCGGCCACGGCAAGGCGACTTTGCATCTGGATCATGATTTAAGCCTCTAACGACTTGGATTAATAAATATTAATAACGACTGACGGGATTCTGAACTAATTCTGACCATCCTCGGCAGCTGCTTGTTCCAGCTTGGCGGCAGCACGCATTGCGACAATATCCACCTGCTGGTTCTCAGCCACAACTCGCACTAAATCCCAGCGCTTGAGCTTGGACTTGGGGGGGCACTCGATGATCTCGACCGTGTCTCCCAAGTTCGATTCGTTGTTCTCATCATGGACATGACAAACCGTGCGACGATGAATGTACTTGCCGAACTTGGGGTGCTTGACCAGACGGCCAATTTCCACGCGTCGACTCTTATTCATCTTGTCACTGGTTACGACACCAATTAGTTGTTTCTTTGGCATTTGTTAGCTCTCAGCTATCGGCGAACAATTTGCAGTTGCTGCACTTGGTTTTATGATGCGGTTTCCGCAACGGCCGAGCTCGCTCTTTCGGTTTGAATGGTCCTAATTCGAGCAATCAATCGGCGCTGCTTCCGCAATTCGCTGGGGGCATCCAGACGATCTGTCTGGGCCTGCACACGAAAACGGAATAGGTTTTCTACGGCTTCATTGAGCGTCAGCTCTAGCTGCTCATCGCTCATGTCGCGTAATTCTTTGGCTTTAGTCATTGTTAGTTATTAGCTGTTAGTCGTTAGCTTTTAGCTGTGTCTTACTAACAGCTAATCGCTAGCACCTAATTACTAGGTCCTTTTCACCATACGAACACGGATGGGCATCTTGTGTGCCAGGCGGGCCAGGCAAATACGCGCGGCCTGCTCGGTCACGCCCGATACCTCGTAGAGGACAGTTCCCGGTCGGACTACAGCCGCCCAGAAATCGGGTTCTCCTTTGCCTTTTCCCATTCTCGTTTCCAAAGGAATGGATGTAATCGACTTATGAGGGAAGATGCGTATATACAGCTTTCCTTCACCACGCACATACTGCTGTGCGGCGATACGTCCTGCCTCGATCGTCTGGGCACTAATCCACCCCCCCTCCATAGCTTGCAAACCGAATTCGCCGAAGACGACACGGTTTCCACGGGTGGCGTTACCTCTTATACGACCTCTTTGGCTTTTTCTGTGCTTGACCCTCTTGGGCATCAGCGCCATCGATCTCGTCCTCGTACATACCTTGGTTAATCCAAACTTGAACGCCAATATGACCCTGTGCCGTCTTGGCCTCCACAAATCCGTAGTCAATTTTTGCCCGCAAGGTACTTAGCGGAATCGATCCGGAAATCTGCTTTTCACGGCGGGCCATTTCAGCACCACCCAAGCGGCCAGCCAGTTGCACTTTAATGCCCTTGGCTCCCGCTTCCATTGTCTGTTCGATCGAGCGTTTCATCGTACGGCGGAAACTCGAACGCTTGGCTAGCTGCTCGGCAATGTCTTCGGCCACAAGCTGCGCCTGCAACTCGGGGCGAGAAACTTCTTCGATCTTAATGTTGATCCGCCGACCCACCAGGGCCTGCAATTCGTCTTGCAATTGCTCGACTTCCTGCCCCTTGCGACCGATAATCACACCCGGACGAGCAGCAAACAAGATCACCTTCACTTCGTCGCGAGTCCGCTCGATCTCCACCTTGGGGATGCCGGCAAATTTGTATTTTTGGTGCACGAATTTACGAATCTTATGATCTTCGACCAACAGATCCGAAAACTCTTTCTTCGAGGCATACCAGCGGCTCTTCCAGCCCAGCATGATGCCTGTGCGAAAACCAATTGGATTGACTTTTTGACCCATGTTTTTTTACTGGTCGCTCAAGCGAACCAGTCCGTCGAGTGTTATTCGATTGATACGTGGATGTGTGCGAAACGTTTCTTGATAATGTGTGCCATACCTCGGGCGCGAGGTCGGACCCGCTTGAACATGGGGCCTCCATCTACGCGGGCATCAACAACACGCAGGCCACCCAAATTGGGCGCCCGAAGGTCTTCGGCGTTGCCCATGGCACTTTTGAGCACCTTCTCCAACATCCTCGCCCCTCGCTGGGGCTGGTAACGCAGGATGGACAGTGCATCGTCAACCTTTTTGCCGCGAATCAATTGCGCCAAGGGACGAACCTTTGTTGCACTAATGCGGGCATGTCGATGTGTTGCTGTGTATGCCATTTTTTAGCTCTTAGCAGTTGGTTGTTAGCTGTTAGTGAGAAAGCTTTTCCTAGAAAGCTAACGACCAATAGCTAACAGCTTCCCTTATTTCTTGCCGCCCTTGCCACCGTGGCCACGGAAATTTCGCGTTGGAGAAAACTCACCCAACTTGTGACCGACCATATCTTCTGTAACAAACACTTTGAGGTGTTGCTTGCCGTTGTGAACCATGAATGTGTGGCCCACGAATTCAGGAATGATCGTACACGCCCGAGCCCATGTCGTGATCGGCTCCTTGCGTCCCGAGTCATTTTGCTTGTCGACCTTAATGTAGAGTTTGGGATCGACAAAAGGACCTTTCTTCAGTGAGCGACTCATAGTTAGCCTCTAGCTATTAGCCGTTAGTCGTTAGTAAATATTTGCGTAACCTATTCTGGCCAACTACTAATGACTAACGACCAACACCTCTCTTTAGTTTTTCGGTAATTTCAATTGACCATATCGACGACTCTTACGCCGACGGATGATCGCCTTATTGGATGCCTTGCGACGACTTCGTGTAGCTCCACCCTTGGCACTCTGACCCTCGGGGCTCACTGGGTGACGACCACCTTTGGTGCGACCTTCACCACCACCATGGGGATGGTCGATCGGATTCATCGCTGTACCTCGCACGTGAGGTCGACGGCCCATCCAGCGCTTGCGACCCGCCTTACCCAATACGATGCTGCTGTGATCGCCATTGCTCGTCGTGCCAACAGTGGCCCGACATGCAGAAGGAATACGGCGAATTTCACCACTGGGCAGCGAAATTTGAGCCCAATCCGACTCACGAGCCATCAGTGTGGCATGGGTTCCAGCACTGCGACACAGCACACCCCCACGACCCTCACGCAACTCAACATTATGCACCTCTGTTCCCAGCGGCATCTTGGCCAGCGGGAGACAATTCCCCACCTTGGCAGGAGCCTCAGATCCGCTCTGCACATTATCACCCTGCTTCAAGCCATCCGGTGCGATAATGTATCGCTTCTCACCATCGGCGTAGTGCAACAAGGCAATGCGAGCTGAACGATTGGGGTCGTACTGAATCGAATCCACCTTAGCGGGAACGCCGTCCTTATTGCGACGGAAATCAATCAAGCGATACCGCTGCTTGTGACCGCCACCCCGATGGCGTGTCGTGATCTTCCCCTGATTATTGCGACCACCCTTCTTTGGCTTCGGACGCAACAAGCTCTTCTCTGGCTTTGCGCCTGGAGTAAGCTCTGCGAAATCGCTCACCGACGCTCCGCGACGGCCAGGTGTAGTCGGCTTGTATTTTCGGATACCCATAATTAGTTGCGAGCTTCGAGTTGAGAGTTGCGAGCCATGAAACTCGCGACTCGCAACTCACGACTCGCGCCTTATCTTAAAACAATTCGATTCGATGCTCGTCGTCGAGCGTCACGATGGCTTTTTTCCAGTCTTTCGTATAACCGAGATGCATTTTCGTGCGCCGCGGCTTTCCTTTTCGGTTCTGCGTATGCACCTTCAAAACACGCACCTCAAACAGCTCCTCGATGGCTCGCTTCACATCCTGCTTGGTAGCCAAGCGATTGATCTCAAAAGCGTAGGCATTATTGCGAGTCGATCGATGCATACCCTTTTCCGTAACCAATGGCTTCAAAATCACCTGGTGCGGTTCAAGGATAATGCTCGTTGCTTGGGGAATATGTCTGGGCATAATCTTATCTTACTTAAGCGACTAATCTTGCTTGCTTGCACCATTGGCTGATGCATTTGATTTCAATTGGTCGAGGGCCTCGGTGGTAATCACCAACCTGCGGGCGGACAATACACTCAAGGCATTTAACTCCGCGGCAGGCGACACAGAAACCTTCTGAATGTTTCGCGCACTCTTATATACATTCGGTGAGTAACCCGCCGTCGCAATCAAAAGCGACTCACCCTGACAACCCAAGTGACCGAGCACACCGGCCATTTCCCGGGTTTTTGGCTCGGAAAACTCCAGCTTGTCGATCAACGTGATTTCATCATCTCTAATTTTCGAGGCGATCGCCATTCGCGTAGCTAAACGCAATGCCTTGCGGGGAAGCGAATACGAGTAGTCGCGATTGTTAATGGCGTGAATATGCCCACCACCAGTCCGGATACCACTTCGCCTCGACCCGGCACGGGCATTACCAGTGCCTTTTTGTCGGTACAGCTTCTTGGTCGTACCTGCGACCATACTGCGAGTCTTGGTCTGGTGCGAACCTTGCCGCTGATTGGCCTGATACATTACGACCGCGTCGTGCAAAAGCTGCTTATTGATGCGCGGAGCGAAATCGGTCGGCTCGACAGTGTAGGTGCCGACCTTTTTACCTTTTGCATCGTGTACAGTTAGTTTTGGCATTGTCTCTTAATCCAACTACAACTAGCCGCTGAAGCGACAAGTCCGTCCTATAGCTTGTTACTTTTCTTGACTACGACATACCCACCGTTGGGCCCGGGCACGGCACCTTTAACCAAAAGCAAGTTGTTCTCTGCGTCGATCCGCACGATCTTTTGATTGCGAACCGTGCAACGTGCTGCACCATACTGGCCAGGCATCTTCACACCCTTCATCAGACGACTTGGAGTCGCACTGCAACCGGTACCTCCCATATGGCGATGACACTTCTTCACGCCGTGAGTTGCCCTCTGACCTGCGAAATTATGACGCTTCATAGCACCCGAGAAACCCCGCCCCTTACTGGTGCCAACGACGTCTACGGTTGCAATGCCTTGAAATGCGTCGACACTTACCTGACCACCCACATCAAGGTCGCCAGCAGGCCCGCGAATCTCGCGAATATATCGCTTGGGCTCACAATTGGCCTTAGCGAGCAATTCCACGCCAGCAGCAGCACGCTTCTTACTGCGCTTACTGTCTAATTTCGCGACCTGCCCACGTTGCGCGCGGGAGGCCAGGCGACGAGGCTTATCGAGGTAGCCCAACTGAACAGCCTCATAGCCATCGCGGTCGGTTGAGCGGACCTGAAGAACATCGCAAGGCCCAGCCTGAAGAATGGTCACGGGCACTGACTGGCCAGATTCATCAAAAATCTGGGTCATACCGATCTTCCGACCCAGTATTCCGACAACTTTTTCGTCTTTAGCCATGTAAGTGATCCCTAGACAATGATCCGCTGTCGCAGTATTGGTCCGAAGTCAGTTTGCCGCTGCCGCAGGAGACACTCACCGCAGCGAGGCTTACCTACGCAACATCCGTTGCATGTAAATTACCCAGATTTATCCGGATAGGAATTGTTGTTTTTTTCTTAGGCTGTCGTAGCCTTGATCTTAATATCGACACCCGCAGGAAGACTTAGCTTGTTGAGGGCTTCAATGGTCTTGGCCGTAGCCTGGACGATGTCGATCAGTCTCTTATGGGTTCGAATCTCAAACTGTTGACGCGCCTTCTTGTCGACATGAGGACCGGACAAAACGGTGTAACGCTCTATCCTCGTTGGCAACGGTATAGGGCCATGCACCTCGGAGTTGGTGCGCTTAGCAGTGTCCACGATCTCCAGGGCACTCTGATCCAAGACCGAGTGATCGTAGGCTTCCATCCGAATACGAATAACTTCCTTAGCAGCGGCCACGCTTATTCCCCACCAACAGGACTCGACACCCAAATATCAAAGAACAAATTCGCTCGAACACACTGACGACAATGTGTTGTGGCGAATCGCAGATTTTAGATCAGAACCGATAATGGGTCAATGGGCTCAACACGAGAGATTCAGAATTATTCTTTGGTGCAGCGATGCGACCCTAACAGCTGGGGTGAGTGGGTGAACTTTGTCGCAAGGCGAATGCGATTGGCAGCAGTAAACATACAGGGGGCATTTGCCACCCGCTCGCCGAGAATCATTGGCGAGCGGGACGGCGTAAGCCTTGCGCTCCATCGCAAATCTAACCGCCGACTCAAGCCTGTGCGCAATCAGAAAAAGATTCGCAATTCTCATTTTTCGCACTTGTAGTGCGTTAAATAATCGCTATGTTATTGCTGTTGAGAGTCAGTATCAATTTAATAAGCCCTTTATTCTAAGCACCCGGAATTTACCTGCTCATGACGAAAATGCTCACAAGAACGCTGTATGCCCTAATTTTTGGGCTATTCTCACTGACAATCACCACCCCCGCCAATGCGGATTTTGCCGCCCCACAGTCCTGGAACCGTGGCGATGTGAATACCACCTACCAACATTGGGATTTCTTTGACTCTTACCCCACAGACAGCACGCCCGACGTGGGTAACATCAACCCAAGTGGTACGGCATCGCTCACGGAAACCACGGGGACAGCCTTGCCATTGGGTTCAGGAAACATCTACGGCGCTGCTTCGGCCGCCCAATTCGTCGTCACGATCCCTGAGCAGGATATTCCGAGTTACGACCTCACCGCTCTGGTGCAGATAAAGGTCGGTGGTACGGAACTAGATGTGAGCAGTCTCGCTCTTAATTCGCTCGCGCCGGTGAAGCATAACGAGTTATCCCGTGTGGAAATTCCTGGCCGTGGCGCTACGGTAGAGCATCAATTCCTCTTCCAAGTGTCTTATGCCAACTACGGCGATGGTGTGGGACCAGACGTTACGGACCTCACACTCAACTTTGGTGCCGTCGAAGCCATGTTGAGTCTCGACCAGGTCTCCATCGATACAGCAATTCAGCCCTCTGGGTTTTTCCCAGAAAGAATTCCCGAGCCTTCGTCAGCATTGCTTGGATTATTGGCAGGCGCGGGAGTCCTGCTGCGTCGACGCAATCTTCTGCTCGGAGCGGTTGGATGAATTCTGTGTTGCGTGAAATCGAGCGACATTTACGACCAGCTCAAATGCTAGCCGCAGGGCTAATTGTCTTGATGGCAAATCCGGCAAGGGCAGATTCCGCAACTTGGGCTGCCCCTGACTTCGATCTGTGGTCTTACCAGTTTAATACAGACCCTGGAATCCGAGGTACGGGCCCGACTTTTCGCGGAGAATTTGCGCTCGATGGCAATCAGTTCGTGCCGGAAACTGCTGCGGATCCGGCCCGTCGGTCTTCCAACATCATTGCCTTCGACACATCGAGTGACATCTCTCCCGGTTTACCAGCGACTTCCTACGAGATTGAATTGGTCACGATGACGCTCAAGTTGCGAAATAGTTCGTTCGGGACAGAACCGATCCAATATAGCGAGACTCCCGAAACGCCAGTTGCTGCCCTCACAGAAGCCATGGGGGGAAGCTGGAGCGTGGCACGCCCCATCGAATTGTTCGGCGTGGGCTTAACCCAAGGGTATACTGATTTTGACTTCGGCCCAAACGACCCCGAAGACCTTTTGCTTTCGGAGGGCGATTTCCCTTACACCGCCGCTGGGTATATTGCCTATCCACTTGCCGGGAACAGCAGCGACCCAGGGCAATATGTGGACGTGTCTAACAATATCACCGGGGGCTATAGTGCGACGGCAGTGGGCAACACGGCTTCTCCCTTCGATGCCGCTCCTTGGGCCATTGGCAAGGTACCTGGGCTTGTCCATGGAGACCCCGTCGCCAACAACACGATCTTTACTTTTGAGATCAATCTGGCCGAGGTGGGTGTTGAGCAGTACCTGCAAGAATCGCTGGCCAACGGATCTTTGGCGTTTGCGGTTTCGTCTCTACACGCGGCTTCGCAGCCTGGCACAGGCGGTTTTAGCGAATACCCTCAGTGGTTTCTGAAAGAAGCAGTCGGTCATAATATTGGGGGAGCCGAGGCGGCGACGCTGCAGATCGATTACTCGATCATCGAACAGAACCAGCCGGGTGATTTCGATAGTGATGAGGATGTCGATGGCCGAGATTTCTTGATTTGGCAGCGAGGGGGCTCGAATAGCTTCTTGGGCGCCGATGACCTCAGCGACTGGCAGCTACATTACGGCACGAACTCGACTGCTACCACCCTAGACACATCGACACCATCTTTTATGGTTTCTGTACCCGAGCCTACTTCACTAATGCTAGTGATATTCGGTGTCATTATGAACCTCACTTCTAGGATGCCATTAACCGGAGAGCGGCAATGACCTTGGCCAAGCATTCCAGCTACCAGAACTGCGATACTCGCATTACAATTGCTGCGCGACGTGGTTTCACTCTTGTGGAGCTGTTGGTTGTTATTGCGATCATCGGCGTGTTGGTTGCCTTGTTGTTTCCCGCAATCCAAACCGCTCGCGAAGCTGCGCGACGTTGCAGTTGCCGGAATAATCTACGTCAGGTCGGCATCGCAACTCAAAACTTTCACGACGCCCACAAGCACCTCCCACCACCGAAGGTGGGTGGTAGCGCGACGAGCAACCTGGGCAGTACGTTTGTCTTGCTGCTACCTTATCTCGAACAAACGAGCATGTCTGCTCAGTATGATTTAACTAAATCCGTTGCTTCGCCCGAGAACCTGCCGATTACAACTGCTCCCTTTGACGTATTCATGTGTCCGTCGCTGAGCCCACCCAATTACTCCGTGGGAAGTGACTGTGGTGAACTACTTGCTCCCGGGAGCTACATGATTTCGACACGTTCGGACTACTATCAGCTCAATGATGGTGCTTTCGCCCAACCCGCCGAACTCGATGAATATAACCTGGGGATGAAAGACATCGCCGACGGCACCTCGCACACTCTTTTGGTTGGTGAAACTAATTTCGCCTTCGCCGATAAAATGGAGGCTCCATGTTCATCTGCGGGAATCGTCACCTTTGGTAAAATGACTGGTTTTGCCTGGGCTGATAGCTATTGGCTTAAGGCCTGGGGCCATATGGCCGCTGAAAACCCTCATCTCTACAACAACTCTAAACAGTTCATTGCCCCTGATAGCAATCGTACCTACAGGAGTGATCATCCTGGCGGCGTTCATTTCGCTTTGCTTGATGGGAGTGTTAGATTTCTTCGCGATGAGGTTGAACCAGGAATTCGCAGAGCACTCGTTACCCGCGCCGGCGGCGAACTCGACCATTCATTTTAGTCTCCCGTCGACGACAAGCGTCGTCGGCTTGTTTTTACTCACCAGAAGGTGTTGTCATGTTGAAGCAGTGTTCGTTGTTGACTCTATTATTGGTGGTCGTTTGCCTGTCGGCTTCGTCCGCTTCTGCCCATTTCTTGTGGCTCGACTCGGAGCCCGCCGGGGAGACCCGCACGGGTTTGCTCTTTTTCGGCGAAAGCCCTCAAGAACGCAACTACCATCTTCCTGAGCCGATCGCGGGTGCTGAAGTGTTTGCGAATGCCGGCCAGGGGAAGCGCGAGAAGTTGACGTCTGCGGAACGTGAAACGGATGACTATGTCGGTTTGGAGATGCCGCTTCCTGCGGGCAAGACTGCCTCTATCGAAACGGTTCGCGAGTATGGGATCTATGGAGGTTCGATGCTGTGTTACTACTCGCAGCATCTTCTGCCACCAGCCGACGGCAAGTTTGCAGGCGTAACGCCTTCCTCTGAATTGAAGCTGAATATTGTGCCCGAAAACAAACCTGGAGGACTGGCCGCCACGGTCTTTTGGGAAGGCAAACCGCTGGCCGATGCCACGGTGACGCTGATCGATTCCGAAGGAGAGAGTACCGATGAAACCACCGACGCCGAGGGGCAGGTATTTTTTGTACTCTCCAAGAAGGGAACCATAGGGCTCATGACTAGCCACTCGGAGAAGGACAAGACTGGCGAATTCGCTGGGCAGAAATTCAAAGGGCAGGCGAACTATGCTACGCTGACACTCGAATTCAATCCGAGTGGCGATTCAGCGACCCCGGCCAAGAAAGTTTCCGTGACTAAGAAACCCAAAGACACAACTCTCTCCTTTGGCCCACCACTACCCGAGGCCATTTCCAGCTTTGGGGCCGCAGTCAATGACGGTTGGCTCTACGTCTATAGTGGTCACACAGGAAAAGCACACCAACATTCCAAAGAGAATCTCTCTCAAGCTTTTGCGCGGCTTAATCTATCGCAGCCCGCCGAATGGGAGTCATTGGAAATGGAAACTCCCTTGCAAGGGCTAGCTTTGGTGAGTTGCGGGGGAAACTTGTATCGGGTTGGGGGATTGGATGCACAAAACTCCAGGAAAGAAGAAGATGACCTCCACTCTGTAGATGAGTTCGCCCGATTCGATCCTGCAACCGGACAATGGACAGCTTTACCGTCGCTCCCGGCTGCACGATCTTCCCATGATGCCATTGCACTCGACGGCAAGATTTACGTAGTGGGAGGATGGACTCTCAGCGGGGATCGCGAAGGAGAATGGCAAACCGAGGCACTCGTCTACGACATGGCCGATGGTGACAACGGGCGATGGAAACCGCTGCCGGCTCCTCCATTCCAGCGGCGGGCTCTGGCTATGGCTAGCTGGCAGGGTCGCGTTTGGGTCTTGGGGGGTATGGACGATTTTGGTTTGATCCAACAGACCGTCTACTCTTTTGATCCCGAGACAAGTTCTTGGCAGGAGGGGCCCAAGATGCCCGGCGACGACATGCAAGGCTTCGGCGTTGCAGCTTGGGGGCTTGATTCCGGCCTGTACGTTTCTGGAACCGACGGCACGCTCTATCGACTGACGGATGCCGCAGGCCAGTGGAAAGCTGTCACTGAACTGGAAACCCCCCGCTTCTTCCACCGCATCATGCCTGATGACCAGGGAGGCCTACTCGCCATCGCGGGGGCGTCAATGATGGATGGGCATCTCAAAGAGATTGAAGTGCTGAAGGTCGATTGAATCCTTAGCGAGCGGGGTTACAGAAATTTCGCCAGCACGTCTTCGGGGGCGCGGTTGTAGGTGCTGGGTTCCATTGAGCAGCTTGCGCGGCCTTGGCTTAGACTCCGCATCGCGCTGGAGTAGCCGAAGAGTTCGGCGAGTGGGGCCTCGGCGTGGATGACGGTGCGGCCGGAGCGAGCCTCTTGGTCGTGGATGATCGCCCGGCGTTGTTGAAGGTCGCCGATGAGATCGCCCACGTGATCGTCAGGGGTGGAAACCTCTAATCGCATGATTGGCTCTAGAAGGACGATCCCCGCTTCGCGCAGAGCGAGGTCGAAAGCCAGGTTGGCTGCGGTGCGGAACGCGATTTCGCTGCTGGCGGTTTCGTGGACCTCGCCTCCTAAGAGGGTCGCCTTCACTCGCATTAAAGGGAAACCTAAGAGCCCGCCACCTTGCGCGGCGTTTTCTAATTCCTCCAGTACGACCGTCAGCATCTCGTGCGGCAGGCCGTGGTCGAGCGAATTGGTGACCACAGGGGCACCCGTAGGGGAATCGAAAGGCTCAACTTGTAGCCGAACCCCTGCGATGTGCTGCACTCCGTTCATGAGCCGGTTGCATTCGCCAAGGGCCTCGGCCTTGTGGTCGATTGTCTCGCGGTAACTCACTCGAGGATTATGAACTTTCACGTTCAGCTTGAAGTCGCGCTGCAAGCGATGCTGAATCACCTCCAGATGCAACTCGCCCATGCCGCTGATGAGAGTTTGGCCGGTGTCTTCGTTTTCGCTGGCAGCGAAGGTGGGATCCTGCTTTCGAAGCATCGTGAGTGCATCGGAGAGTTTCTTCTTGTCGGCCGTGCTCTCTGGTTCGATGGCCATCGAGATGACCGTCTCAGGAAACTCGATGGATTCGAGCACGATCGGTGCACGGGTGTCGCACAGCGTATCACCAGTGACCGAGTCGCGCAGGCCAATGATGCCCACGATGTCGCCCGCCTGGGTCGATTCGAGTTGCTCTTCCTTCTTGCTCGCATGAATCCGCCAGAGCTGAGCGACGTTTTCCTTCTTGTCGCGCGTGGCGTTTAGCACCCGACTGTTTCCCTTGAGGACGCCCGAGTAAACCCGGACCCAAGAGAGGTCGCCCGTCTTGAACGGTAGCACCTTAAACACAAGGCCACAAAATGGCTCGGCAGGGTCTGGCTTGCGAATCACCTTGACTGGTTCTTCGTCGGTCTTGGCGTGCGACTTGCGGTGTTGATCGGATTTTCCCGAGGGGTCAATTCCCTCCACCGGTGGGACCTCGGCTGGGTTAGGTAGGTAGGCAGCCACCGCGTCCAGTAGCGGCTGCACGCCGATGCCATGCAGTGCGGAGCCACACACCACGGGCTGAATCTGCAGGTGGACCGTCGCATCACGCAAAACCTTTCGAAGCAAATCCACGGGGATCGGCGCTTCCGCCAAAGCAAGCTCCATGAGTTGGTCGCTGAAGTTAGAGAGCTCGCTGAGCAAATCCTCACGCCACATGGCGGCCATGTCGTGAAGCTCTTCAGGAATTTCCTCCTCGATGAATTTGCGTCCTTCTTTCCCTTCGGGAAAGGTAAGCAACTTCATAGTCACCAAATCGATGATCCCTCGAAACGGATTCGCGACATGGGCAGGGCCCAAACCGACAGGAATCTGAATCGCCACCGGGCGGGCATGAAGCCGGGTGCGAATGTCGCTAAACACCGACTCGAAGTCGGCCCCTTCGCGGTCGAGCTTGTTGATGAACGCCAGGCGGGCAACTTTATATTTGTCGGCCTGACGCCAGACGGTTTCGCTCTGGGCCTCGACTCCTTCGCGGGCACTGAAGACAATGACGGCCCCGTCGAGGACGCGCAAGCTGCGTTCCACTTCTGCGGTGAAATCGACATGGCCGGGGGTGTCGATGAGATTTACAAGGACGTCATTCCAAGGGAACGCCACACATGCCGAGTAGATCGTGATTCCCCGCTCGGCTTCCTCGGCATCGTCGTCGGTCGTGGTCGTACCGCGGTCCACTTCGCCAGCGCGATGCTTCGCACCGCTGCAAAACAACATCCGCTCGGTGACAGTCGTCTTGCCAGCATCAATGTGGGCAATGATCCCGATGTTGCGAATTTTGGAGAGAGCCGTGGACATGATTAATTGGTTCTTCCGCGCAGAAAAAAAGCTAGAAACTTTGGGCTGGGATGCTCGCGACACCCTAGCCCCTAATCTCTAGCTCCAAATCTCTTAACTTACCAACCGAAATGAGCAAATGCCTTGTTGGCATCGGCCATGCGGTGGACATTTTCACGCTTGGTCATAGCAGCCCCTTCACGATTGTAGGCGGCGACCAATTCATCAGCTAGCTTTTGTGCCGTGGGCCGACCCTTCTTGTCACGAACGGCCGAAAGGATCCAGCGGAACGATAACGACTGCTGCCGTGTACGACCCACTTGCATGGGCACCTGATACGCAGCACCACCGACTCGCTTGGAGCGAACTTCGATAGCCGGCTTCACATTCTCTATAGCCTGAGTGAAAACATCAATCGGTTCCTCACCTGGCACGCGCTCGCGAATGATTTCCAAGGCATCGTAAAACACACCTTGAGCGATGCTACGCTTGCCATCAAGCATGATGCAGTTGATAAACTTCCCAGCGAGAAGCGAACCATAAAGTGGATCAGGTTTTAGTTGTTTGCGACTAGCGGTAATACGGGGCATAGTGAGGCAGCTATTAGGTGAATTGTTTCTTCTATAACGGCTAATAGCTTAATGCTAAAAGCTAACGGCTTACTTAACTCTTTTTCGCGCCATAGAGGCTGCGAGACTGTTTGCGGCCAACGACACCCAGTGTGTCCAAAGCACCACGGACCACGTGATAGCGCACACCTGGCAGGTCACGAACCCGGCCACCTCGCACAAGCACGATACTATGTTCCTGGAGACTGTGACCTTCGCCAGGGATGTAGACCGTAACTTCCTTTCCATTGGAAAGACGCACACGGGTAATCTTCCGGAGGGCGGAATTTGGCTTCTTGGGGGTCATCGTACGCACCTGCAGGCAGACACCACGCTTTTGCGGGCACTGCTGCAAGACCGGCGACTTGCTAAACTTGCGCTTCTTCTTGCGGTTTTTGCGAACGAGTTGGTTAATCGTGGGCATCGACAAGCCTTCTATAGGGGCTGGCTAAAGTATGTAGTGAACCAATCAATTTACCGCACCTGCTGGCGGTGTCAACCGTTGCATGAAACAAGCTTCCAGCCTGTTATGACAGCCAAGTTCCCCATTAGATTCACTTGCGGAGAGATGGCTGCCCCTCATGACTTATTCATTCTCCTGCGAATCCGTTGGCTTCGGCTCACCATAACCTGCCATCGGATCGTCATCACTCAACGGGCCGGTGTACGGCTGGGGAGTGGGAGTCCCACCGGGGCTGGCAGGAGACTCTTCGGGGGTCCCCAATAGTGCATCGAGTCCTGAAGGGGCTTCGCTCTGGTAAACAGGTTCACCAGGTGGCGTCTCTCGGTCTTCGCCGTTGGTGGGCGTCGAATCGCCGCTGCGAGCCTGGAGAGCTGAATCCAACAAGGGGAACGAACGCTCCAACACACGTTCCTTCTCGGCTGCCAAGGCCTCGAGGGCCTCGGGGTGAATTCGCACTTCGGATTCTTGCACCGTGTGAAAACCAGTACCAGCTGGGATCAAGTGACCCAAAATTACGTTCTCTTTCAGGCCAACCAGGTAGTCAGTCCTACCCGCCAAGGCTGCCTCAGTGAGAACCTTGGTCGTTTCTTGGAAACTGGCCGCTGAGATAAAGCTGCTACTCTGAACGGATGCTTTCGTAATACCCAAGAGTTGTGTACTTGCGGTGGCCATCTTGGGCTTGGCACCCTTGGCCAAATCACCACCCAGAGCCTCGATTTGGGCATTGGCCTGCTCGAGAACATCCTTCGGTACGATTGCTCCTTCGGCGTATTCACTATCTCCTTGATGGGTTATCCGCAGGCATTGGGAAATCGCGTCGTTCGCCTGACGGAAATCGAACTTATCGATCACACTGCCGGGCAGTAGGTCTGTGTCGCCAGGCGATTCGACCCGTACCTTACGAAGCATCTGCGAGACGATAATCTCGATATGCTTGTCGTTGATCTCCACGCGCTGACTTCGATAAACATTCTGAATTTCGCGAGTCAGATATTGATGTACAGCTTCTTCGCCCGAAATACGCAGAATGTCGTGCGGCACCAAGGGACCATCAACGAGGGCTTCTCCGGCACGAACCTTGTCACCAGCATGGACACGCAAATGCTTGCTATGCGTGACAAGATGCTCACGCTCGATGCCTGTTTCGCTACGGACGATAATCGAGCGCTTGCCGCGCTTCTTCTCGCCGAGAATCTCTACCGTACCATCAATTTCGGCGATAACTGCCGGATCCCGTGGCTTCCGGGCTTCAAAGATCTCGGTAACACGAGGCAGACCGCCTGTGATGTCCTGCGTACCCGACGCTTCGCGAGGTGTCTTGGCAACCAAGGTACCTGGCGAAATAACCTGACCTTCGTCTACTTCCAAGTGAGCACGTTCGGGCATGTAGTAGAAGTCGAGAATCTTGCCATCTGTTGGATCTTCAACGACGACCTGTGGGTGTAAATCGCCTTTGTGCTCCATGATGACGTAGCGTTTCTTACCGCTCGGATCGAGTTCACCGCGAATAGTTTCTCCCTCAACCAAATCCTCGAAGCGGACCTTACCACCTGTCTCGGCTACAATGGGGATACTGTGTGGATCCCATTCGCAAAGGGTCGCGCCCGGTTCGACGGGTGCGTTTTCCTTCACGCGAATCACCGCACCAGCCGGAATTTCATACTTCTCGACTTCGCGGCCGCGATCATCCACCAGTGCGATCTCACCATTGCGGGCAAGAACAACCAGATTGCCGGCATCGTTAGTTACTGCTTTCAGCCGAGCAAACTTCGCGATACCACCCTTCTTGACCTTGATGTCACTGTCTTCAACATCACGCTGACCCACGCCACCGATGTGGAAGGTACGCATCGTAAGCTGAGTTCCAGGCTCGCCAATGCTCTGCGCGCCGATGATACCAACGGCCATACCTTCTTCAACCATCGAACCGGTTGAGAGGTCCATGCCGTAACACAAACGGCAAACACCCAAATTCGCGTCACAAGTCATGGGGCTACGAACTTGGATTTTCTCCAGGCCAAGCTCTTCGATCTTACGGGCGATATCGGAAGTGATCATCTCATTTTCCGCCACGATCACTTCGTCGGTAATCGGGTTGACGATGTTAGCGCGACTCACCCGGCCCTTGATGGACTCGGCCAGACTCACTTCCACTTTTTCGCCGCGATAGATGATTCCCTTCGTGATTCCCTGAGTCGTCTCACAATCATGACATGTAACGACCACATTCTGAGCCACGTCAGCCAACTTACGAGTCAAATAACCACTGTCAGCCGTCTTGAGTGCCGTATCAGCGAGACCCTTTCGAGCACCGTGAGTACTACTGAAGTATTCAAGTACGGTTAGTCCTTCGCGGAAATTCGCCTTAATTGGAGTTTCGATAATCTTGCCGGACGGCTTGGCCATCAGACCACGCATCCCACCCAACTGTCTCATCTGCTCAACACCACCACGAGCACCGGAGTGTGCCATCAAAAAGATCGGGTTCACGTATCCATCGGTGCGGAAATCGCTCTCCAATCCAGCCATCATCTCTGCGGTAATTTGTTCCCGAGCATGGGTCCAGGCATCGAGTACCTGGTTGTAGCGTTCCACTTCGGTGATCACACCTCGTTGGAAGAGCTTGTTGAACTTCATGACTGATTTTTCAGCTTCAGCAATGATACGCCCTTTAGACTCTGGAGTAATCAAATCGTCCGTTCCGAACGATAGACCACTAAGTGTTGCCTGACGGAATCCGAGCTGGTTCATGTCGTCGAGCAATTCGATCGTGGCACGGCGACCGACGAACTCATAGCAGTCGGAGATGACCTTCGCCAATTCACTCGATCGCATGGCGACGTTGTAGAAAGGCATGCCCCGGGGGAGAATCATGTTGAAAATGACTCGACCGACCGTCGTATCGATTCTGGCTCCATAGGCGTTATCGTTGCCACGCTCTTCTCGCAGACAGCGATAGAGCGGCAAGCGGACTTTAATCGCAGCATGAGTTCCTACCTTCCCGGAAGAATAAGCCGTTTCCACTTCCTCCAAGGAACTGAACACCATGCCGTCACCCTTCGAATCGGGAACGCCCATCGTCAGGTAGTAGCTTCCCATAACGACGTCTTGCGACGGACTAATAATCGGAGCCCCGTTAGACGGGCTAAAGATATTGTGAGTGCTCATCATCAGCGTGTGAGCTTCCACCTGGGCCTCAATGGAAAGCGGCAAATGGACCGCCATCTGGTCCCCGTCAAAGTCGGCATTAAAACCCTTGCAAACCAAGGGGTGCAACGTGATTGCATTCCCTTCCACAAGAGTCGGCTCGAAAGCTTGAATACCCATGCGGTGAAGTGTCGGAGCACGATTGAGCAATACTGGATGATTCGTGATCACTTCCTCAAGAATATCCCAAACTTCGTCATCTTTGCGTTCGAGCATTTTCTTAGCCGATTTGATCGTATCAGCATGCCCCAACTCTTTCAGGCGACGAATAATAAACGGCTGGAAGAGCTCCAATGCGATCTTCTTGGGAAGTCCACATTGATGCAATTTCAGGCGAGGACCGACTACAATCACGCTACGTGCAGAATAATCGACCCGTTTGCCAAGCAGGTTTTCGCGGAACCGACCCTGCTTACCTTTGATCATGTCAGTAAGCGATTTGAGCGGGCGATTACTGGAACCCAAGACAGGACGCTTGCATCGATTGTTGTCGAAAAGTGAGTCGACCGATTGTTGCAACATTCGCTTCTCATTGCGAATGATCACCTCGGGAGCATTGAGGTCCACCAGCTTCTTCAACCGATTGTTGCGATTGATGATGCGGCGGTAGAGATCGTTGAGGTCACTCGTAGCAAAATTGCCACTGTCGAGCAGCACCAAAGGTCGCAAGTCGGGGGGTATCACAGGGATGACGTCCAACACCATCCATTCCGGCTTGTTGTCGCTGTCGCGGATTGCTTCAACCGTTTTGAGTCGATTGATCAGGTCTTTGGCCTTTTGCTTTGAGCCTGTTTCCTTAAGCTCAACTCGCAGATCAGCGGAAAGCTTTACCAGATCAAGTCCGTTCAGCAATTTACGAATCGCTTCGGCACCCATGTCGGCGTCAAAAGTTTCGCCGTACTGCTCACGCGCTGAGCGATACTCTTCTTCGGTAAGAAGCTGTTGTGGTTTTAGGGGCGTGTCACCCGGATCCACTACCACGTAGTCTTGGAAATAAACCACTTTCTCCAAGCTAGAGGTCTTCATGGCTAGCAGACTGCCCAGTCGACTGGGCATGGCCTTAAAGAACCAGATATGCACGATAGGAGCGGCCAACTCGATATGACCCATCCGCTTGCGGCGAACGCGGCTGTGCGTCACTTTGACGCCACAACGGTCGCAGATCATGCCCTTATATTTCATGCCGCGGTATTTGCCGCAGGCGCATTCCCAGTCCTTTTCTGGACCAAAGATTCGTTCGCAAAACAATCCGTCCTTCTCAGGTCGGTAGGTACGGTAATTAATCGTCTCCGGCTTCTTTACTTCGCCAAACGACCAACTGCGGATGTCGTGGGGGCGAGCCAGGCTGATCTTCACCGAACCGTAATCGTTGACACGGTCGTAATTCGAACTCTCTAGAATATTACTCATATTTGTCCTCGAAGGAAAATTTGCAAATCATACAATTGCAATTTGCAATCCAGATCTTCCTACAACTGTTGCCGTTTTTCCAATTGCATATTCAGGCCCAGGCCACGAATTTCATTTGTCAGCACATCGAAACTCGCAGGCGTGCCGGCTTGCAACGTGTTTTCACCCTTAACCATCGATTCGTAAATCTTCGTGCGGCCTTCAACGTCGTCGCTCTTGACCGTGAGCAACTCCTGGAGGATGTAGGCTGCACCGTAGGCCTCCAACGCCCACACTTCCATTTCACCAAATCGCTGGCCACCAAAGCGGGCCTTGCCGCCCAGTGGTTGCTGTGTGATGAGTGAGTAAGGGCCAGTACTCCGGGCATGGACCTTGTCGTCGACCAAGTGATGTAGCTTGAGCATGTAGATGTAACCCACCGTGGTTTCTTGCTCAAATCTCTCGCCCGATCGACCATCGAAAAGCTTAGCCTTACCATGGCGAGGAAGACCGGCTTCTTCCAAGCAGTCGTTGATCTGCTCTTCGGTTGCACCATCGAAAACCGGCGTGATCGCCCGGAAGCCGAGCTTGGCACCGGCCCAACCGAGATGCGTTTCCAGAATCTGGCCGACATTCATACGACTCGGAACACCCAACGGATTGAGCATGATCTGAATCGGTGTGCCATCTTCCAAGAAAGGCATGTCCTCGATGGGCAGAATTTTCGAAATCACACCCTTGTTTCCGTGGCGACCAGCCATTTTGTCGCCGACGGAGATGACCCGCTTGGTGGCAATGTAAACCTTCACCATTTGCAACACACCGCTGCGAAGTTCATCACCCCGTTTCATGGAGTTGAGCTTGCGATCACGCTGATCGATGGCTTCCTCGACAGCCGGCCACATGGTCTTGTAAACCCTTTCGACATCCTTCTGTCGCTGTGGACTGCGAATCTCGATTGCGTCTAAGCGGAAACGATTCGCAAGATCAGCAATAAACTGCGGCTCTTGGTTGTGTATCTGCTCATTGCCTTCTTCATCGGTAAGCTTCTTTTGAAGAACCTTTTCGATCTCAAGCACCATCTCGGTAAATTTGGCAGCGATCTCTTCGTTGCCTTCTTTCTCGGCAGTCTTGAGAGACTTCTCAAAGAGCTTGCGCTCTTCCTCAGCCAAGCTCATCCTGCGCGAGAATTTCTGCGTGTCGATTACGATCCCTTCAATGCCTGATGACACTTCAAGAGAATCGTTCTTCACATCCTCGCCAGCACGACCGAAAATGGCATGCAATAGCTTCTCTTCAGGGGTCAGCTCTGTTTTGGACTTCGGAGACACCTTACCTACGAGAATGTCACCCGGTTCGACATAGGTGCCAATTTGCACAATGCCATTTTCGTCGAGATTACGGAGAGCTTTTTCGCTGACGTTTGGAATGTCACGAGTAAATTCTTCGCGGCCTAGCTTGGTTTCGCGGATCTCAACATCGAACTCCTCGATGTGAATTGACGTGTAGGTGTCATTACGAACCAACTCCTCGCTGATGATGATCGCGTCCTCAAAGTTGTAGCCCTCGTAGGACATGAAAGCGACAAGCACATTGCGCCCCAGAGCCAAGTCACCTTTGAACGTGGCAGCACCATCGGCAATCACATCCCCTTTTTCCACTTTGTCACCAACACGAACCAGCGGCTTCTGGTTTTGACAAGTCCGCTCGTTGAGGCCAACGAACTTACGCATATGGTGTACTTCCGGGCCAATTTCGATGCGATCGGCATCGACGTAAGTCACCGAACCCTTGTGCCCTGCTCTTACGAGCATACCGGAGTGGCGAGCCACGTCACGCTCTAGCCCCGTACCAACCACCGGAGGATCAGCAAGCAGAAGTGGCACTGCTTGACGCTGCATATTGGAGCCCATTAAGGCACGGTTGGCGTCGTCATGCTCCAGGAACGGAATCAAGCCTGCCGAGACTCCAATCATTTGGCTGGGAGCCACATCGGTAAATTCAATCTGATCGATCGGCACGAGCACGAAGTCTGACTTGTAACGAGCCACCACTGTATCGCCCTGAATCATGCCGTCTTTGACAGGCACGTCAGCCGAGGCAACATAGGCGTCAGACTCTTGATCTGCTCGCAACCAAACAACTTCGTCTGTGAGCTTTCCACTCTTCACTCTCCGATATGGAGTAATCAAGAACCCATACTCATCCACGGAGGCATACATGGCCAGACTAGAAATCAAGCCAATGTTGGTACCTTCAGGCGTTTCAATCGGGCAAATACGGCCGTAGTGCGAAATGTGTACGTCACGCACTTCGAAGCCAGCACGCTTGCGATTCAAACCACCAGGGCCCAAGGCGGACAAACGACGCTCGTGGGTCAACATTGACAGCGGATTCGTTTGGTCGACAACCTGAGAGAGCTCACCCCGGCCAAAGAAATAATCAATCGCTGCCGAAATGCTCTTGGGATTGATGAGGCTTCGTGGAGTAATATCGTCGGCGTCCTTGAGACTCATCCGCTCTTGGACAGTGCGACGTAGCTTGAGAAAACCCTTGCGGATTTCATCGCTTGCCAGTTCATCAATCGTCCGCAATCGACGATTCCCCAAGTGGTCGATATCGTCGACCTCTACTGATTTGTCGCCACTAGCCAGACCCAACAAGTAACGAATTGCAGCCAACAGATCCTCAGGACGAAGGACCATATCGGTCTCCGGAACATTGATTCCGAGCTTACGATTCATCCGGAAGCGGCCCACGCGTCCCAACCGATAGCGATTGGAATCGAAAAACTTCTCGTTGAAAAGTTGGCGTGCCTTCTCCAGCTGCGGGGGATTACCTGGTCGCAGGCGCTGATAAATCCTCAAGAGAGCTTCTTCATGGCTCGACGTGTTGTCGTCTGCCATCGCGTTGAGCAAGTGAGGAGTCTTCGGTAGCTCCATCACCTCAACACTCTTAACGCCGGAAGTACAGATTACTTCGGCGATATTCTTGGTGATTCGCTGACCACCTTCAATAATGATTTCACCAGCTCGTTCACTCCCGACAGGATAGACGATGTCGCCTACGGCAATCTGACTTTCAATTTTGGCAGCGCTGCGGCCGTCGACAATCTTCTGCTTGCTGGTCTCGTAAAACTGCTTAAGAATGTCAGCATCCAGGCTGAGCTCGGGGCTCATGGCGCGCAGTAGGGTTACCGCGGAGAACCGTCCGCTCTGATCGATTCGGACTGTGATGCTATCCTTTTTGGTCGTGTTGAGTTCGATCCAACTACCACGCTCAGGAATAACACGGCAGCTATGAATGCGACGATCACCTGCATCAAGTTCGGATACGAAATCGATACCAGGACTGCGATGCAACTGACTCACGACGACGCGCTCAGCACCATTGATAATGAACTCGCCACCACCAAGCATGATAGGCAGATCACCCAGGTAGACTTCTTCCTCTACCGGCTGATCCTTCACCAAACGGAGCCAGATCCGGAAGGGGCGCCCATAGCTCAAACGCAATTGGCGACATTCCGCAGGATTGTAGCGTGGCTTCCCTAGATCATAGCGGAGATACTCCAGGCGAATCGTCTTGTCGTAGCTCTCAATGGGGAAGATCTCACGCAATACACCTTCCAGACCGTCATCTTTGCGCGCAATGGTGCTAGTTCCGTCATATTGAAGGAACCGTGCATAAGATTCGGTTTGAATTTTGGTGAGGTCGGGAATGTCGTAGCCAATTCGGGCACTGCCGAAGGCGCGGACGGAATCAGTCTGCAAGCGTCGTTGGGCCGGGACTGCCATAGGGCGGGCTGCTCCGATATCACGAGTGATTGTGAAAAAAGCGACAACAGCACGCCGTGCCACCGACGAGCGGCAGGCGGACCATGTGACGCCGAGCAAAACCAAGGGAAACGCACTGGGATGCGTTTGTGTGAAAACAGCGGTCGACAACTCTCCGTGCTATCGCTGCCATTTCCTCCCCTTGGTACCAGGAATTCGTTCTTGGGAATTCGCTACGAAATCGCGCAGAGCGAACCGCCCGAGGACCCTCAATTAGTGAGGACACAACGGGCTTATGCTCCGCTTGAACTTATCTACTTGATCGCGGCTGTAGCGCCAGCCCCTTCCAACTCGGCCTTGGCCTTTTCCGCGTCCTCTTTGGAAACACCTTCTTTGACCTTGCTAGGAGCGGCCTCGACGAGATCCTTGGCTTCTTTCAAACCCAAGCCAGTCGCGCTTCGCACGACCTTGATGACCGCGATCTTGTTTCCACCAACGGCTTCGAGCACGACGTCGAATTCCGTCTGCTCTTCAGCTGCGGCAGCACCGCCAGCATCTCCGCCACCGGCTGCCATGACCACGCCACCACCGGAAGCTGGCTCAATACCGTAGGTGTCCTTCAGGTAATCGCTCAATTCCTTGGCTTCTTTAAGGGTCAACGCGACAATCTTGTCGCCCATCTCTTTGGTTGCTGCAGAAACCTCTGCTACTGCTTCATCACTCATATCTATCTATCCTTTCTCGCTATAGGAGGGCCCGTCGGCCCAAAATTCGCTGACTTGTTGTTGACTGGAAAACTATTCCTCGCTCTTCTTTTTCACCTGACTGGCAAGCTTGGCGCCTGGGCTCAGCAACTGAGCAGAAAGCGTTGCTCCAGGACTTAGAATCTGACCCAGTAGAATACTGAGCTGTTCTTCACGGCTTGGCCATTTGCTGACAGCCTTAACATCATCGGCAGTCAGTTTGGCACCATCCATCACGCCACCCTTAGGGGCAAAGGGCTTATACTTGGCATCCTCTGCCAGGCGGGTGACTTCCTTGGCAAGCGAAACGACATCCTCGCCGCCCCAAATAAGCGCCAAAGTCCCCTCGGACCCTTCAAAAGCCGGAGCTAGCGCCGTCCCATCGGTTGCGCGTCGCGCCAAACTATTCTTCACGACCAGCAGATGCATGTTCTTTTGTCGCAATTGCTTGCGTAGCTCAACGTTGCTGTTCGCTTCCATACCCACAACATCTACCAACAAAGCATCCGTGACGCCGTCGAAACGGCTCTTTAATTCGTCAGTGATCAAATCTTTTACGTACTTGCTCATGGCACTTGCTTAATTGGATTTTAGAGGATTAATTCCAGGAAGGGATTCGAGGCTAGACTGCTAACGGGACGCTGGGACTCATGGTACCACTAATGTGGGCTGACCTTACGTAAGTACCCTTTGATGACGACGGCTTCAAATTCAAAATTGTGTTCACAAAGGCCTGGATGTTTTCAACCAGCTTCTCGGCCTCAAAATCCATCTTGCCCACGATCGCCTGAACGTTGCCACCCTTGTCGTTACGAAATTCAACCTTCCCTGCTTTATATTCGCCAATGGTCTTGGCAACATCGGGAGTCACCGTCCCAGCGCGCGGTGAAGGCATCAAACCTCTCGGACCCAGAACTCGCCCTAGCGGACCGACGACTTTCATCATGTCCGGAGTCGCAATACAGACATCGAAATCGGTCCAACCCCCAAGTATTTTCTTTGCCAGATCCTCGTCACCCACTTCGTCTGCTCCCGCTTCACGAGCTGCATCCGCTGCGGGACCTTTGGCAAAGACAATCACTCGCTGCACTTTTCCAATTCCATGGGGCAGAACTATCGAACCTCGGACTATTTGATCAGCCTGCGTGTGATCGACTCCCAACCGCATGGCAATCTCTACTGATTGCACAAACTTGGTTCCGTCGAATGTTTTCAACACATCGACAGCTTCTGAAATTGGCAAAGGCGCCTGGGGACGCTTTTCGCTCAGGCTCTTCATTCGTTTTGCTAGTTTTGGCATGATATGCTTCGCTTACTTTGTTTTGTAACTGCCCGTTGAAGCGGGCTGGGCCGGCTAACCTTCTATTTCGAGACCCATGCTGCGGGCTGTACCAGCTATCATTTGAACCGCGCTGTCCAAGTCGCTGGCGTTTAGGTCATTCATCTTCGTATTGGCAATTTCTTCCATTTGGGCATGCGTGATTTTTCCTACTTTGACCTTGTGAGGAACGCCCGACCCTTTAGCCAAGCCAACGGCCTTCTTCAAAAGGACGGCAGCTGGAGGACTCTTGGTGATGAAGTCAAACGAGCGATCATTGTAGACATTGACGACTACCGGGATCATCATTCCGCCAGCTTCGCGTGTCTTGTCGTTGAACGCCTGGACAAATTGACCCAAGTTCACACCATATTTTCCCAAGGACGTACCAACAGGAGGGGCAGGAGTGGCTTGACCACCCGGGATCTGGAACTTGGCGGTACCTACTAGTTGCTTTGCCATGATTTTTGCTCGGGTTCTAATTTACTGGCCGCTAATGCGACCAGCCCTATACGTTTTCTACTTGCCAGTATTCCAACTCGACGGGAGTACTGCGGCCGAAAATGTTGATCATCACATTGACGCGACCATTTTGCTCGTCGATTGTATTGACGTCCCCTTCGAAGCTCTCGAAAGTTCCGTCTTTGATCTTCACACGATCGCCAATCTTGAAATTGATATTGAGCTTCGGCGACTCCTCAACTTCTTCCTCATCTTTTGTAATTATCCGAGCCACTTCGTGCGGCAACATGGGAGACGGCTTTCCCGCTGAGCCAGTAAAATCACCAATCCCCGAGGTCTCGCGTACTGCAAACCAGGTATCGTCATTGATGCACATATGCACAACGATGTAACCCGGGTAAAGCTTCCGCTCAACGACCTTCTTTTTCCCTGCTTTAAACTCCGTAACTTTCTCGGTGGGAACGACCACGTCGTCGAAGTAGCGATCCAATCCCTCAATAGCAATCTTGCGCTTGAGTGCTTCAGCGATTGATCTCTCTCGGTTGCTTTGCACCTTGAGAATATACCAATCCATGACAACAGGCCCTGTGTCCGGCTTCTTGGGCAACAAGGCGCGTTTTACAGGGTCCATCTCCTCTTCAGGCTCAGGCTCCTTCTTGGGCGGGCTCTTTATGACCGCGGGCTCCTTCACCTCCTCAACTTCTACCTCATCCACTTCAGGCTGAACTGCAGAAGAATCTTCCACCACCTGCTCTTGGTCGTCAGTAGCCGTAACAGTATCCTCTGCCTCGACGGAATTTTCCTCGGCGAGTTGAGAGTCGGTGATTTTTTCGTTTTCGTCGCTCACGAGGTTTCCCTGAAGCTATAAAGAATGACGGCTATTGAAATCGATTCGATCTGTTAGAAAATCTGTCGAGCGATTATTTTCAAGACTGCGTCATAGACAAACAAGAGTCCCGCCAGAAAGAAAATCACCGCAATAACCACCATCGAGGCCCGCCACAATTCACTGCGGCTCGGCCATGACACTTTATTCATCTCCGCTTCCACGGAAATTAAAAAATCCGCGAACTTCGGCAAATTGACTATTCGAAAGCTGATCCACGAGCCTACCGCCAACATCACCAATGGAAGCACATAGCGACCCATATCAGTGATGCTTACCGCATTGAGCTTCCAAGCCCCGGCAGCAAACGCCAGCGCAATGGCCGCGAAAGTGACCTGCCGGGCGATCCTGCCCTGACTTCGCTTATACCGCGAAGCGTTGAACATTCCTGAAATTAACTCTGCCACTTTAAGCTTTCCCAACGAGCCACGAGACTTGCGTTATGAGCCACTACAACACGACCCACAGTCCGCAATGACCGAAACTCACAACTTCCTGTATGCAGGGGCGGCGGGAATCGAACTCGCAACCCCCGGTTTTGGAGACCGGTGCTCTGCCAATTGAGCTACACCCCTTTGTGTAAGAGTGATAGGTGAGCAGGTGAATAAGTGAGTAGGTAGCAACGCCATCCACACAATCAACACACTACTTACTCACCTACTCACCTACTCACTTTTTCTTACTCTAAAATTTTCGTTACTACGCCGGAACCAACCGTCTTGCCACCTTCGCGAATGGCGAAACGCACTCCGTCGTCCATGGCAATCGGCTTACCAAGCTCAACACTAATTCGTGCGTTGTCGCCAGGCATGCACATCTCAACATCACCTACCAGATTTGCTGCACCCGTGACGTCAGTCGTCCGGAAGTAGAACTGAGGTCGGTAACCGCTAAAGAACGGCGTGTGACGCCCACCCTCTTCCTTGCTCAAGACATAGACTTCGGCCTCGAACTTGGTGTGGGGGGTAATGCTTCCTGGCTTAGCCAGAACTTGACCACGCTGGATATCTTCACGCTTGACGCCACGCAACAAGCAACCGACGTTGTCGCCAGCCATTCCGTGATCCATCGTTTTGTTGAATGCCTCGACTCCGGTGCAGGTCGTCTTGGTGGGGGCTGAAGTCAAACCGATGATTTCGACTTCCTCACCAACCTTGACCTGGCCACGCTCGATACGACCCGTAGCTACCGTGCCACGACCTTCGATCGAGAACACGTCTTCGATTGCCATCAGGAACGGCTTATCAGTTTCTCTAGTGGGTTCGGGAATGTAGGAATCGATGGCTTCCATCAACTCTGTGATGCACT
This sequence comes from Bythopirellula goksoeyrii, assembly GCF_008065115.1. NCBI lineage: Bacteria > Pseudomonadati > Planctomycetota > Planctomycetia > Pirellulales > Lacipirellulaceae > Bythopirellula > Bythopirellula goksoeyrii. The sequence continues at coordinate 1,218,207 of NZ_CP042913.1, forward strand.
TAGATGCCTCTGGATCCGAAGGATTGTCGTAGGCAGCCTTGGCGGCACCCTTAACAACAGGCACTTCGTCGCCAGGGAAACCATAAGTCGTCAACAATTCACGAACTTCCAATTCGACCAACTCGAGCAATTCTTCGTCGTCGACCAAATCGCATTTATTCAGGAACACCACGATCCGAGGCACACCAACCTGGCGAGCCAAGAGGATGTGCTCACGAGTCTGAGGCATCGGGCCGTCAGCAGCTGACACAACCAGGATGGCACCATCCATCTGGGCGGCACCAGTGATCATGTTCTTGATGAAGTCGGCGTGACCAGGACAGTCGATATGTGCATAGTGACGATTCGGTGTTTCGTACTCGACGTGCGAAACAGCGATCGTTACCGTCTTAGTTTCATCGCGAACTGTACCACCCTTGGCGATATCAGCATACGACTTTGTTTTGGCGAGCCCTTTGGCCGCCTGAACTGCCAAGATAGCTCCAGTTGTTGTTGTCTTGCCGTGATCGATGTGACCGATCGTACCAACGTTCACATGAGGCTTGGTACGTTCAAATGTATCCTTAGCCATTTTTCTCCCTAACTAAAATACTAGGTCGTTTGTTTCTAGGACAAAAAGGAGCTATTTAAACAACTCCTACAAATAAAGCTTTTAGGTATTAGCTGTTAGTCGCTAGCAACACGATTGTACTTGCTAATGACTAACAGCTAACTGCTAACAGCCAACTACTTCCTCACAGAGCTGCTGATGAGACTCGAACTCATGACCTCTTCCTTACCAAGGAAGTGCTCTACCAACTGAGCTACAGCAGCATTTTGAGCTATTAGCTGTTAGCCGTTAGCTATTAGCCATGTGCCGTTAGCTCATTTACACTCTTGATCTTGAACGATATTTCCTTACTAACTTCTAATCGCTAACTGCCAATAGCTTTCACTCAAAGCGGGTGAAGGGAATCGAACCCTCGTCATCAGCTTGGAAGGCTGTTGCTCTACCATTGAGCTACACCCGCAAGCTGAATTCGGAGTGCAGAATGCGGATTGCGGAATACATTTTTTATTCCGCATTCCGCAATCCACATTCCGCATTCAACAGTGGGGAGTGCAGGATTCGAACCTGCGAAGGCAGAGCCAGCAGATTTACAGTCTGCCCCGTTTGACCGCTTCGGTAACTCCCCCGATCTGCTAGCCTACTGGCTTACCATCTGCACCTGCTAAACCTACCCAAAACATGCCCGCATCGTTAGACAAAGGCATCTCAATACGGAGTCTCCACTGGGGCCCACAACCACTCCCAAACAATTACCCACACAACTGTACGAGCTAGCGGAGGGAATTGAACCCACAACCTGCTGATTACAAATCAGCTGCTCTGCCAATTGAGCTACGCTAGCCTGGCTGCTTGAAACTTACGCGAATCAACTAATATAACCGTGTTGGAATGTGTGACAAGCCGATCAGGGCGAATTTCGCGCCAAAAAGATACTTGTGGCGTCAGACTCCCCCTCACAGAGCCACTCACCGCAGCAGAAGAGGGTAAAGTCACCCTATTTTGACATTTTTTGCTGTTCTATTCTTGTATGGCACCCTGCTACTCAGGAGGCCAACTCCGCAAAAGATCCCGCAGTATAGGCCCCAAAAGATAGGTTCCGGCACGAGAACAGCTTCCACTGAGCCATTAAATCCGTAGTTTGAGTGCCAAGTGGCCAGTTCTATCGAGTCAAGCGGATTTGGTGATTCGCCACGCTGCCATTTGAGGAAATCATTCCCGTCGACATCGAGGTCCCCATCAACATCACCGAAAAACTCCGGTGTCGATGCAAGTTCGGCCTGTATCCAGTGGGCTATGGAGGGAACTCCTTTGTCATCTACCAAGAACAGCATGTAATAGCCAGGGGGTGCTTCGTTTCCGCTCGAGGGAAGATCAATGTTGAGCCCGCCATCAGTGATGACGAAATCGAGATTATTGGCACGCTGAGTCCAATTCTGGGCGTGCGTGACGGAACCTGGAATGACCCAGAGAGCTTTAGTAATGCTCGCGGCGTCAGGAGTCTCCACGAAAATTGAATCGCCTAGGGCGGCTGACGAGGGTGCCAAACCAACCTCTGGCCGAACCGCCGGCGATCCATCGGGAGCAAATAAATAGGCAGGTGAGTAGATTTCTGCATTCAGGTTTTGTTGGAAGCCCCCGGTATCGTGGTCTCCGCCAGTCACAAGAACCCGGCCATCGGGGAGCAGTAGCGCAGTAGAATGGTAGCCGCGATATATGGATGAATCAGCTTCGGCAACTTGCGTGACTTGCTGAGTAGTGGGGTCCCAGATTTCTGCTACTGTGACAAGCCCGTTGGGATCGTTCCATCCAGTAACGTAGGTTCCCCCGGTGAGTAGAACCGTACCGTCAGCCAGTATCGTGGCGTTATTCTGCCGACGAGGTTGAGCCATCGTGTCCGCGCCGTAAGTCCAGGAAGGAGTCGCGTCGGTCAAATCCAATAGCGATATGTTGGCCGTGGGGACGTGCCCTCCGCCGATGTAGGCGATTTTTCCGGTATCGTACATGACCGCCGGACCGTAGTTATGCAGGTTAGAGTCAAGAGTGTCCCCTAAGTATTGCCAGGATCCAGTGCCTGAAACGTCAAGGAGATCTGTATCGTCGCCATAATTAGAGAGGGACACAACTCCACCATCGGGAGTCAAGAATGTGCGCGGGTAAAGAGGCAAACTCTTGTAGGCCGTAGTCAGGCTACGCCAGGAGTTGGTCTCAAACTCATATATCTGAGGCAGTGGATTGCTGTCAGGATCGAAGTTGCCATTCATCCCCCCCGATAGCATAAGAATATCTCCATTACCTAGAGTGGTAGCGCTCGGATACCACCGCCCACGCTGTCCAGTAGTGTAAGGAGACGGCGGAGAGGAAAGGCTAGGCATGTTTGGCACATTGTTGGCCCAGGTATTGGTAAAGGGATCATAAATATTAGCCCTATCCAGGCCGTTGTCGTTCGTGATATGTCCTCCTCCAACAAAGAGTCGACCGTCGGGAAGCCAAGCATGTCCCGAGCAAAAAGGGTTGAAGGAAGTCGGATTCGGATAAGCAGCGCTGGAAAACTGATCCGTGTCGGGATCCCATAAACCGATACTTTCGCGCCATGTCTGCCAAAACATGACTTTGCCCGTAGGCAACATGTGTACATGAATCGCCTCAACTCCTCCCCCCTGACCCCATGTAAAAACGTCTGTCCACTGCCCATTTACTGATGATTGCCCATACAGAGGAGTTGCAAACACAACACAGACGAGGAGGGTAAGTTGGGCACCAAGACTGGAAACGCATACTCGCATCACAATACTTCTCCGCGTCGCAAGCTACTTCTTCTCCCCATCCAAAGCATGACGGCACTCGCTAGGAGACCCCATGATGACGGTTCAGGGATTGGACTGATATGACCTCGGATCGCCATGGATGGAAAACCGGACTCATTGGTATGGACAGCCACCATTAGCCTGCCCTCATTGAGCGTGTCGAGCCAATTCGTGAGTGGTTTGCTGGTCAATGGGTAGAAAGGCAAGTAGGGAAGACCAGTTGTGGGGTCTATCGTCGCGTCTCCATCGTCCCACACCCCTGTGATTGTGCGGTTCTCGTAGTCGATCACACGGTCAGCGTCCTCTTCGGCGGGCTGATTATAGGTAGCCAGTCCAAAGATGTTCAATACGTGGGGTCCAATTGTATCAGGCACATGGAGGTGCAGATGAATGCCAATAATGTCATCAGGTTCGGTACGGTCAATCGCATTGGGCTTGAGACCGAGAAGGTGATCGAGAACAATCCGGTAAGTCAACCTCGTTTGATCGGAATTCAGAGAGAGAAAGATCTCTCCGGTAGCTTCAGTCGTGGAAGGATGAGTATGAAAATCGTCTAGAAAAGCGTAGTAGCCATGACCGCCACTTGCGCTGCCCAGGTGGCTTTGCTCATGCGCCTGGGATTTTCCTAGAAGTCCGAGCAATGAAAGTTGAAAGAGGAAGATCCAGATTCGCTGCATTTGATTTACCTAAGCATTGTCTCAGCATGTGCGCCTTCTAGAAAAGCAATGAGGCGGAAAGCAGAAAGCGATTGTCCGAAAACCCTCCAGCTCCACGTGCCTCAACCTTAACAGCGAAAAACAGTTGAGTCAAATTTTCGATTAACTCGAGTAAAAAAGACTAGAGCGACACTCCCAAGTAGTAGGTTCGAACCGGGTTCGGGCACCCGAGAGTCTGCAAAGAAAACATTCTCTTGCAACCCGGTCACACCGGTATTGAGTTCGATAAGTCGGCTGAGCGTAATAGAATTGAAGTCAATAATCGCGGTCACCAGGGGGTCTTGGAGGTCTGAATCACCTGTAAAGAAGAATCGATCCCCGTCACGGAGACGTTGAAATTGGCTATCGATGATTTTCTGTGCCAGCGATCCCAGACTACTTTCGGGAAGATGGTCTTCTGCAATGATGGCAACCCAGGCGTCAAGATTGTCGGGAGTGCCATAGCTAGCCAAAAGCGCGGCAGCTGTAGTAGGGTCACTGGTAAGCTGTTGGAACTGACTAAAAGGAATGAGATTGTAGGCAATTCGCAAGAGGCTGTAGCTGTTTAGTAGACCCAGATCACGGCCGCGCTGAATATCGATGGCAGCCAAGTCTGTTCCCCCAGCGCCGATGGGGCCAAAGGAGACGTTGCGCAACTCATCCACTATGTAGGCGTCGTTCTCCTGAGCCACCTGGACTGCAAGTCCTTTAAGAAGTAGGCCCAACAGGGCGGGATCGTTCTGCAGTATCTGATTGCGAGAAGTAGCATCGACTAGTGAAATCTCATCGATTAAGACATCGCTGCTGTCGACAAGCAACAATTTCGGCGACTGCATACTGTGCCCAAAACGAAACGCCGCAGTCGAAAAGGCGGTGGTAATGGTAGCGTCCACGGTTTCGTCATAGTAGTAGTCGTTCGCAGAAGGAGCATTTGATCCCATGAGTGCAGGCAGAAACTCTTGGTAGGTGATCGCTTGCACCTCGGCTCCGACGATTTTTCGCGCCCATTGGTAGATTTCTTCGTCATTTAGCGTTCCGTCTCGCGCCTTGAGTAGGCCGGCAAGGCGATTGTGCTCCCTCACAAACAAGGCGTGGGTCGCACTGAGAGTCGTGTTCTCATTTGCGCGAGAGTCACCGGTGAGGAACAGTCCCTCTCCATTGACCGCTGGCAGCATCCCACCAGCACTAGTCGCCAGCTTGCCATCGACGAAGGTTCTCAGTGAAGCAGCTGTTGTGGAGTCAGATCCGTAGACATGCGACGCATCGAGATAAGAAGTGTTGAGGTTGATTTGCCAACGAGGGATCGGCACGTCTCCCTGCTGAGTGGATTGCTTGTCGCCGTTACCTGTCGACGGATCAAAAGTAGAGCGGTGAAATGAGATGGGCCCTGGGCCCAATGGGTCGTCTAATGCAGTAACTGGGATGGAAAAATCACCTACCTCACCGGTCGACAACAAGTCCGCATCCGTACTAGCAGGGATGAGGGACATATCGTGGGTGATGAACTGGCCCCATTGGACGACCCAGTCCGAAAGGTTGCGATCGTTAAAGATAGTAGCCTGCTGGGCAATTACCAAGTTACTCACATCGCGGGGATTGGGTTTATCATGTTCGGTAATGACATCGCCAATGTCGTCAGGGTAGTCAGCGTCATAACCGAAACGTATTACACGCGTGTTGGCCGCTCCCTGGGCAGGGAAAATTGGATTATTCTGGGTCCCATCAATCGTGCGGAACTCGACCGCTGCCGCAGAAAATCCAGCACTTAGCACAAGCACAGCGGAAGATATTGCTCGAATTTGCGTCCCGCGCTTCACGGAAAACCTCTACCCTGGAAAAGAAGGCACACGATTCTGCCCGACTCCGTTCCAGTGTAGTCGGGACTTGTCCCGATTGAAAGAATATGGTGAGCTTGGATGGCTTTTCGAATATGATTCTGCTTAGAAGTCCTAACAAAACTGTCTGCTAGTGCCGTTGCTCATGCGGTACGCTAGCACGATCAAATGAATACAAGTTGCATGAAACGACACGTATTTTTTACTTTGACGGGCAGAATACATCGAGACCTAAACCTCGATGCAAAGGAGTATCTGCCATGGCCAAGCCCCTCGTGCCTGACGAACTTTGGGAGCGAATTGAACCGCTTATTCCTAAACAACCGTCCAAGCCTAAGGGAGGGCGACCTCCAATTGAAGATCGCAAAGCGCTCACTGGCATCTTGTTCATATTGAAGACAGGGATTGCCTGGGAAGACTTGCCGCAAGAGATGCAGTGCGGCTCGGGCATGACATGCTGGAGACGCTTGCGAGACTGGCAGGAAGCGGGGGTATGGGAGGCGTTGGTGCAACTGCTGCTTGATGAATTGCGAGAAGCCAATCAGATTGATTGGTCGCGCGCTGCCGTCGACAGCGCCAAGGCTCGTGCTATGGGGGGTGGCGAAAAGACTGGACCAGACCCTACGAATCGCACGAAGCCAGGTAGCAAACATCACGTTGTGACTGATGCCAATGGGATTCCTTTGAACGTGACGCTTACCGGAGCGAATCGACATGATGTGACGCAGCTGTTGCCAGTGATTGACGGCATTCCGCCAGTGACTGGGAAGCCTGGACATCCTCGGCAGCGCCCCGACCAAGTTTACGCCGACCGTGCTTACGATTCGCAACCACATCGCAAGCAACTTCGAGAGCGTGGCATCGAACCTCACTTGGCAAAGCGGAATACAGATCATGGCAGCGGATTGGGAATCTATCGTTGGGTTTCGGAGCGTACGCTTAGTTGGCTTCATCAGTTTCGACGCCTGAAAACCAGATACGATCGCCGAGAAGATATCCACGAAGCGTTCATTAAAATCGCCCAAGCGTTGATCTGCTTCAGATCGCTAAATTGGTAGTTTTGTTAGGACTTCTTAGAACTTCAGATTCTTGGTCAGCCTCATCTCGACGATGGCAAAGATGGCTCCTACCAGTAGCAAATAAGTCGTGGGCTCGGGCACGACAGCTACCGGAGTCGGCAGGGGGCCCGTGTATTGCCGCTGCCAGATGAGAAAATCGCGACCATCAACATCTTGATCGTCGTCGGCATCGCCTTGCATGTGGGTGCTGCCCGTGGAGTAATTGGCTTGCCAGCGGGTGAGGTCGTCGCCGTCGACATCGCCGTCTTCTTCGAAGTCACCTGCCAATGGGGCGATGAATTGATAGGCGATTGTCTGCGGAGTCGAAATATCGAGCCAGTTAAATCCTGAGGGGAGAGGGGGCAGATTAATCTGGGAAAAATTCCCGGTGATCGTGCCGGCGGTGTCTACAAGTGTGAAAATATCTCCATTGGTGGGAAAGTAGCCGGGAAGGAATGAGACGTTCAATTTTGTACTACCAGGGGTGATCATGAACACATTGGATGGATCGGTAGAAAACAATTGATCGTACTCCAGGCCGGGGGTCGTGCCCCCGAGTTCCAAATTCAATTGACCGAAAAAGCTGATCTCATAGGTCCCTTCAAGCGGAACTTGTGCGGTCCCGCCTGGATCGCCAGGGGAATGGATGTTCGTAATGTTGATATCCTTCATTGTCCCCGAGCCACCCACAGGACCGTTAATATTCAAGCGCACACTCGCAGAGGCCCCTTCGACTCGCCCGTTGTTGATGAAGGTGCCCGGTCCATTCACGCGGGAGGAACTGACGTTGCCAGCTGCTGTGCGGCGCAGAACATGGCTCTGACCAAGCGTTGCAGTAAAGCCAGCGTTTACGGTGACATCCGCAATACCAGGAGAGTCGAGGATTATTTCGCCGGTGCCGCTGATGTCCACGTTACCGTCCACTCGAAGGCCACTTCGAACGGTGATCGTATTGTTGTTGACAAATGTTGCACCTCCCAAGTTAAGCGGATTATTACCAATCGGAATCTCGATTGGAGCGTTATTCGTAATGTCCTCAAGGCGGGCACTATTGGTGACAGTAACTTTGCCGCCGCCGACGGCATCCAAGCGACCACCATGAATGACGGAGCTTCCTTGGAGATTGATCGTACCCCCGTTGGCCAGAATGACGCCACTTACATCGTCCTGAGTGATCGTAGAGCCGAGGATCCCAATCGTGGCACCAGCTTCGGCGCGGATCATGCTATTGTTGGTTTTCGGGTGTATATTGAACAGTAGTTCGGTGCCGCCACTACGAGGCTCGGCAATAATGAGACCATCATTGACGATTGCGCCTTGAATTTGCCCAACGCCGCGGATCGTTTGATTCGGCCCAAAAGTGCCGACTGTATTTGCATGTGAGGTGATTGTTGCTCCCAGCCCCGGAGAATTCATGATGACTTCGCCCGTGCCATCGAGCGTACCCGTTTCTTCGAACTTCAATTGCGAGCCACTCACATTGTCCCGGTTGATCAAAATCGTGCCATTATTCGTAAATCCACCTCCTTCGACGAGCAGATTGCCAGTCGTTCCGCCGCCAGAGACGAGAATGAATTGTCCATCTAGCTCCTCGACGCTATCGAAAGTCAGCGCATTTCCGGTCGTCTGAAAGGCACCGCCATTCACTGATTTCAGCGTGCCTCCCGTGATGATGATGTTGTTCACAAAGACGGTATTGGTATCGGCAATGAGTAGGCCGGCACTCCCCTGAGTGAGGCTAACGCCTAATCTCAGCGTAGCGGTGGGCGATGATTGAATCGTGCCATGATTGGTCTTGGAGCCGTCTCTTATCAAAAGTTCGGCTGTCGAGTCGCCATTGGCTTCCGAAGCGGTAATCGTGCCAAAGTTGATCAGGCTCATAGGAATCTGTCCTTCGCCCCGAATGGTGTGGTCAGCCTGATGAGTGACTGGATTACTTTTGTTGATGTTATTTAGGCGGGCATCGTCGGAGATCGCACCTAATTCGATTTCACCACTGCCATCAATCGTGCCCCCTAGGGTGCCGAAGGTGAGTGTCGCCAAATCAGTAGAGTTGTCGCTGTTGACAGTAATGAGGCCATTATTTGTTAACGTGGTCCCATGGATTGTGAGTGTGTGGCCTCCCAGGATATCAATTTCGCCGCCGGCTAAAACTTCCAAAGTCTGAGCGCTGGCCGAGACCACATCGACGATTGTAGGGGCAGGAGTTCCCACGGTTGTTGCTGTGGAACTGTTCGGAATCCCGTTGGACCAATTCTCCGCTGCGCTCCAAAGTTCCGGATTCGTGAGATCATCTCCCTCCCAAGTCGTTTGGCCTTGAGCTAGCGAAGATATAAGTGAGGCGAGATAAGCGAAGAGGAGCAGAATCTCAGAGCAGTGCGGGCGAGGCATCATTGAATCTCTCCATCAATGGGAATGCACTAGTCGCTAATGGTTACGAGACTATTGTGCGCGATGACGTCATACTTGGCAAGAAATAAGTGAACCACCTATTCGTGGCGAGGAAAGTAGAATCGCCAAGCTGAGGAAAAATACTACTTTTGAAGTTGGTTCTGGCACAATTCTCGAAACCAAAAGCGACGCTATACCCAATCCAAATTGGCGCTGCCCGCGGAGAAAGTCCCTGCGATCCACGTCGCCTAGCATGTAACCTGCCCCCCCCATTGGGGTTAGGGCTTTTTCCCAGAGCAACATGGAAAGACCGTGGAGCCGAGAACGCTAGTGACCGAAGTCTCCGGTCGGTTTCTCAAAGGGATCAGAGTAGTGAAGTGAAAATTGTGTGAGGGGTTTTCCCATCTATTCAAGATTCCTTCCTCCTTTATCCCACTATTGCTGCAACCGAGGACGTCGATTTTACATAAGTCCTTTTGGAAAATCTCGGTCAGGAGATTGCTTGTGAAATCTGTTGACCCATAGGCTTCCATAGATGGCCCAAAAATCTTAGTAGAAATCTGGCGAACGATCCTGATAATAGAGCGTGCCATCCACCAGGCAAGCTGTTTGATAATTGAGAAAAAGTCGAGAGACTAGAGCCGAAAGCTCGGCAAGGCGAGAGTGTGTTTGCAGAGAGCGAGGCTAGGGATCCGTCGGTTGTTTCCAAGCCACCAATTGCTTGATGCATCTTTCCTTCTTGCAACTTAGAGACGGGTTTTTGTTTGCAAAATTATTGGCAAAAACCTCTAAAACCCCTGAAAAACAAGAAACAATCCCCGAGTTTTGTATTTTGTTTTTTAGTTTCGACTAAAGGGCTGGGGGTATTTGGCTCTTAGCCCCCCTACAAAGGTCTCCGTTTGATGACCAAAAGGGCTGCTGCAACAAGGATGGACACGATGCCTGTGGGTTCGGGTACAACCGTGGCTGAGGACAGCACGGCTCCCACACCATAGTTGCTCTGCCAATCCGCCAGGTCGCCAACACTGGGGTTTCTCTGCCATAGGAGAAAATCATGTCCATCGACATCTCCATCCGAGTCGAAGTCCCCTGAGGTCCCCAGGCCAAGCACCTTTAGCACCACACTATCAGACAGATAATCAACACCCCACTGAAACCCCGCGGGAAGCACGAGGTTGTCGAACGCGCCAGAGACACCCTCGCCAGTCGTGAGAAAGGTAAACATATTTCCAACTGCAGGAGTGAAATTCACGAGCGAGACTTCGAGTGTACCACTAAGAAAAGCGAACCGATCCACTTCGAGCAGATCAAATTGTCCCGGCGTGGTCCCGCCGAGTTGAATAGCCAGAGTACCGTTGACGAGGTTGGAATAATCACCGACGATTTCCAGCGCACCGATACCATTGCCCGGTTCAATGCGACCGGAGAGATTTCGCACGACCCCCGTTATCGGCCCCGTGCCAACAAACACGCTGCCATTGCCGCGGAGAGTCCCTCCCTCGATATTGACAAACTGGGCATCAAGTCTCGTGCCACTATCATTGAGCGAGACTATGCCTCCATTCTCAATGCGGGTCTCACCAAAAGTAGTGAGTTTTTGAGTACCGTTGAGTTGGAGTCGCAGCGTGGAATTCTGTCCTCCGGCAACCACCAATTGATTGACTATGGAGTTACCCGTAAGATTCACGAACTGAGTGGGAATCGCTGTGTTGCGAAGTTCAGCAACCCACATCTGATTGGGCACTCCATTGGCCGTCCAATTGGTGGGGGTCTGAAAAATGGCTTGAGAAACGGTACTTGTCCAGGTGTGATTCTCTACGACAGGGTCACTGATGTAGAGACTCGGACCAGTTCCACCCTGACCTATCGAAGGATTTGCATCGATCACCAGATCGCGCCCCGTGAACAGATGCATGCCAAGAATGCCGTCAATGATGTTTCCTGGATCGTTGGGGTTTGTGACGTCCAACACGGCAATCGGCACGCGTTGCATGGTGAAGGTTCCCCCGACGGTATCTATATTCAATTCGTCAAGGTAAAACCCAGGTATGCCGGCGGAAACACCACCGGAACCTTCAACCTCTAGCACAAAATCGGGCGTGTCAAGGATGGGGTCGAAACCAAGCCGGGCGGCGGTGATTTCGCTCACTACTGTCAGATCGGCCCCGGTATCGAAAAGCAACTCTTTGTCCTGAAGCGATTTGGTGCCTCGTGCCATGTCCACATCAATGAAGAGCCCACCGTTTTCGATAATCGTTGGGGAAAGGGGGTTTTCATGGAAATTGAAGTTTCCCCCAAGGATATCGAGATTCTGAATGTACAGGGGGCCCGCGATAAAGGAAGAACCGGGACGAATTTTAAGGGGAGCACGTCTTGTAATGCTCCCTCCACCGATGCCGAGATCATCGAACTCAACCTCGGGGGTCCGTACGGTCCGGCCCCCTAGTTCAAAAATCTGCGGCTCGCTGTTCTTGATCGTGATGGAATGCTGCGCTGCCATTGGCAAGCCCAAAATATTTGGCAGCTTCCATTCGGTCGGTGCACTCAGGGTGGCAACACTTGACTGTCCTCGCAAGTTTGCTGAGGGATTCTTGGTGAGAGTCGCACCGTTCGCCGTGAAGTTCTTAAGCCCTCCTGCATAGATGGCAAGCGGGTTGTTGATCTCCAGATTGATCAATCCCGTAGCGCCACCAATTTGTTGAATATTGTCGCCGTCGAAATTATTGCCGTGGATATCAAACCCGTTGGGTCCATCTGCTTGCGAAGTGAGAATGTGCGTCGCAGCCCCCGTATCAAGCAGCGCAATGTCGTAATACGGAGATCCTCCACCCGAGAGAGGATTGCCAACAATCGATGTCTCAGGATCCGCCAAAAAAAAGGTTCCGGAAAGATCGGTACTCGCGTTCTTAAATTCGTCCGTAAGACCAATTCCTGCAAAGGGAATAAACCCGCCCAGGGGAGCAGTTGCTCCCTTCACTTGCGGAGCGAGCAGAGCACAAGTTACCAGTACGCACAAAAGCTTACGAATTGCCATCACTATGTTCCTTGGCCGATCCGTAGAATTCGGCAGTTAGTGTGCAGGAAGCACAGGGAAAGTTATTTGGGGAAGCCGCGCAATAGCACAGAATGAGCCTCCCGCGCTGGCCAATAAGAAAACGTTGGCCGCTTGCCATGCGGTAAATATCGCACCAATCCGTGCGAAGAAGATCTCTGTTCCCGTCCATTTAGGTTAAACGGGCACGTGATCCAGGTCAAGCAGGCTTGTTAGACGAGATGCAGAGCCCCAGCGCAGCAGAGCGAGATTCCCAGTGCAAACGGCACCTACTCCCGCACCGCCAACACCGCCAAGAAAGCAGGCACGACAATCGTCCGCACCACAAAGGTATCAAGCAAGATCCCCAGCGTGAGGGCAAAACCAAGCTCTATCATGCCATTGAGTTCACTGGTTGTCATCGACACGAAGGTGCCTGCCATGATAATACCGCAACTAGTAATGATACCCCCCGTTTGGACAACGGCCCTTTTTAATCCGGCGAGTAGTTGGCCGGAGCGTTGTTCTTCGAGAACGCGACTGACCAGATAAATGTTATAGTCTTGCCCCACAGCAACCAAGAGCACGAACAGAAACAAGGGCACCTTCCAGTCGAGTCCCACGTAGCTCTCACCCCGAATGAGCGAGAAGAGAAGCTCACTGATCCCGATGGTGACTAAGTAACTTAGCACAACGGTCACAATCAAGAAACAGGAGACGACTATCCGACGCAACAGCACGACCAATACTAAGAGAACTGCGAATATGACCAACAGCTCAATGAGAAACCGATCTTGAAGTGTAATTCGTTCTAAGTCGCGGATACCAACTGTTGGACCAGCCAGTGCAAATTTTGCCTCATGCCAAGGCGAGTGAATGTCGGCTGATATCTCTGCGAGCTTTTCCTCGACTGCATTGCTAATGGCTACCGCTTCTCGCGAGAAAGGTTGTGCGTCGAGAATGAGAAAAAGCCTAGTAACCCGTCCCGCCATCCCGGGAGCTTGAGAAACGAAAACGGCTTGCGTCAGGGGACTCCCTTTGGCAGCAAGTGCTATTAGACCCTCGCTGGAAAATAGACTCACGGTGCCGGGTGGATCTCCCAGGGGCTGATACAGACTACGCACTTGCTCAACTCCCAATATTTCATTGAGTGGCTTTGCTAACTCTGCAATCGTGAGTTGACCATCCACCGAATCCAAATTCCCCGAGGGCACCTCAGCCAAGACCACCAGGGGGCCAATCTCACCCGGCGGAAAATACTGCTTAAGCATATCCGTTCCATGACGGGAAGTTCGTTCTGGAGCCAATTCACCTAACAAGTCGTAGGTAACATTTACATTCCATCCATACCATGCAAGAGGCAAAGCAGCTGCAAGACACAGTACGAGAATCTTACCTGGGCGACGGAGAATACCATCCGACAATCGCTCCCAGAAAGATTGCCAATATATATTATCAGAAGTCGATTCATTGCCACGCTCAATGACGGCCCCTAATCGCGTAGATAACAATGCTGGAACGAATGTCAGACAAGCCAGCAAGGTAACTGCCAAACAAATCGCGATGGTCGGTCCACTGTAGGCAAACTTCCCAAACTGAGCAAAACCCATCATCGCCAAACCAACAATCGTCGTCAGGGCGCTAGCCACCAGCGCCGTGCCAACATGCTGCATTGCACCGACGAGAGAATCGCGTAGGGACAGTCCCTCTGAGCGATGTTCGCGAAAGCGGGCTGTCAGAAACAGGCAGTAGTCGGTACCCGAGCCAAAGAGGATAACGATGACGAAGATCTTGGTGGTAGTGAACACTTCGATGCGGGGCAAGGCATCCGGGTGAAGTTGACTCCACCCTGCCAGAATGGCAAGCAAGTCGATCGAGACGGTGGTCGCGACGCCAATTGCAAACATCGGCACGAGTACCAACCACGGCGAACGGTATATCAGTAGAAGCGCGACTGCCACGAGCAATAAGGTGGTCGTATGCGTGTTCTGCACACTCTCGGCGGCCGCACTGAGCATGTCACCCCCGATTGCCGCGGAACCGGTGATTCCGATTACCAAGCCAGCTGGGGTCACATTAGATGCGTCCTTTAAAACCTGCTTCGCACGCTGTAGTAGCTCGATGTTTTGGGTCGCCATGAACTCATTGGTCAGCCGCACTACCACTCGCACGGCCTGACCGGACTTGCTGCGAAGTGAAGACCCAATTGCAGGGGTCTTCTCGTTCCATACGTCGACAATGTTTTCACTTAGCGCCTCACCGATCTTATGTCCCAATAAAATGGCAAACTCCCGATCATCGAGCGAGAGTACGCCTTCAGGCCGGGCAACTACCAGGACCATTTGACTCTTGGAAACGTCCTCAGGAAACGCAGCCAAATTGAACTTCTGCCCCTGAGCGATGGCCGTGTCGGGTGGGAGCTGTTCCAGATCACCATCACGAGCCACTGAGGACCATGCAGGAGAAAAGATACGCAAGCAGCATGCTGCCAAGACCCAAGCCAAGATGACCCACCAGCGATGGTCGTAGATTGCTCGTCCAAGAGCTGCGAATCGCTGCTGCAAATCCATTGTGGGTGTCCAGAGGTGGTCGATTTAGACTTCTGTTGTTGGTAGCCCTTTAGTCGTTACTTCCGAAGAGCATAGCACATGCACAGGTCAGACCACAGCACACAGTCCCTGCATTCAGGCATCCTATTTTCCGTCTTTCCCGACTTCGCAGGAATAGTGGAGAGGTCAGAATGTCCATGAAAAAAGCGACGTCGAACCAAATCAGAGGTTCGACGCCGCATAGTTCTAATGGGAAATGAGTCAGAGAGTTCACTCTTCCTTGGCAGCAGCAATCCGCTTGGCCTTGCTCTGTCCGCTCTGAATCCGAGTGATGCGGCGATCCGCTTTGAACGGCATGCCGTTGACCACACAACCAATCAGTCGGATACCCAAGTTCTTGAGCAATTCAGAGGCCTGATGAATACTTCGAACTCCACTGTGGTCACGCAACACGGTGAGGATTGCCCCATCAATGTACTGACCAATCGACAACGAGTCAGAAAGTCCGAGAATCGGGGCACCATCAATAATCACAAAGTCGAATTCGCCCCTCAGCTTTTCAAAGATGGGCTGCAATTGATCGGTTGCCAAAGCATGGATAGCATCCATATCACATTGACCAGCAGTCATGAGCCAAAGACCCTCAGTACTTGTAGGGCGAACGGCGTCCGCGATCTCTATTTCGGATCGCACGAGTTCGCTCACGCCATCTTCCAAGGGCATTCCAAACAACTTGTGCAATGAGGGGTCACGGAGATCACCGTCGATTAAGAGCGTCCGTCGGCCTGCTCGTGTCAAACTCAGTGCCAGGTGGCTAGCTACAGTGGTTGATCCCTCCATCGAAGAGGGGCTGGCCACCAACACGATCTGGCGAGGTCGCGAGGTTGAGTCGTGCATCAAGGTAGCGCGGACATTGTCGATGGACTCTGCGAGCTGAGCCGCCGTGGTGCTGCCTGGCGCCATCGCTTTGCGTGAGGCGACCGACGGCAAGACACCGAGAACTCGGATACCCAGACCTTCATCAACATCCTCTGGGGAATTCAACTTCCGACGGCGAAATTCCAGCAAGGCGACTCCATAACAAGTCAGGCAGAACGCCGCCAGCCCGCCGATCGAGGCGATTGCATAACGCTGGTAGACATTGATTTTCTCCGTGGAGAACGCGTTTTGCATAACTTTAATTCTGTCAGGTGATGCTTCCTGTACTTTCCAACTCCGTAGCCTCCAGTCCATTTGACGCTCAATCTCTTGTAGCGACTCAACCTCGGCAGTGAGCATCGAAAGTTCACCATTTTCTTGGCCGAGTGCCTCGATCTCTTCTTTCTTGGTATCGAGATCATTCTGCAAATCGGTAATAGACTGATTCAGAGCGTTGCGACGCATGATGTACTCAGTCATCACCTGCTGCATCGCATCGTTGGGGGCATTTTTCAGCTGAGCTGCAAGATCTCGTTCTCGCTGAGCTCGATATTGTCTTTCCGCTTCGCGAACGCTGGCCATTCCTTGTTGCAATCGTTTGATCTCAGGAGAAGAAGGTCTTTTGGTGAGTGACTGCAATTGGCGAAGCTGCTGTGAAAGAGCATATTGCTCTTGTTGATATCCTTGAATGGTAGGATCAGCGTCCAGTTCGGCGTCAATGGCCTGTTTCATTGCCGTGGGGCTCGTGAGTGCACGCGCCTGAAGTTCCCGATTAACCTCCAGATCAACCAATTGTTCTTTCGCTTCAAAAATCCGTTGGTTCAGCGAGCCAACGTCGCGAATTAACATATTAAGCTCCGCGGAAGCATTAGGCGAACCTGCCCCTTTAAGTTCCTTTTGGAGCGTTTGCATCTTGTCGATTTTCCCACGTAATTCGACCAAAAGCTGTTTGTGCAATTTATCCATGCTGAGGTGTGTCTCAGACTTACTGATTTCTGCCGCAGCGAGCACTTCTTGCTTGTAGGCATCAACCACTGCATCGATGATCATTTTCATTTCTTTAGGGTCTTCATCCCCCTCATAGCTGATCATGAGTATCTTACTCTCACCAGGGAAGGAAACCCGCAGTTCATCCTGGAGCCACGTAAGCTCATCCGGACGATTTTTAACGACTGCGTTGAGTTCACGGATGTCGCCACGATTGAGTGCAGCCATCAAGACAAACTGACTTTTCAGCAACGTGAGTTGCGTTTGTTGGAAAATCTCAAATTCTTTTGGGTTCATTGTTCGAGTCTTTTCACCCAACATGTCCTCAGACTCTTGATCCTCCACCTGCAAGTAGGCCACCACTTGCGATGAGAGGGGAAAAAGCCACATCAAAAGCAAGCCTGCCAAAATCGCACCTAGGGTGCCCAGCAGCAAAGCCGAGAGCCAGCGACGCCGCAGGCAATTCATGATCCAAGTCTGATTGAGTGGGCCGGTTAGGATCTCCGGACCGCGAGGCGGGCCTCCGGGAAATCCCCCGTTGCCGGGCGTTGCGTACGGAGCATTCGCGGGCACCATTGACTGGTTCGGCCCGTGGTTGACTGCCATCGGAGGATACATAACCTCAGAACCATTGAATCCAGAATCTTGTTTCATCGAAAACCTCTCTGAAAAACGCTCGATTTGCGGCAATGCCACCTATGGTGACTTGTTCGCAAATCATGACAACGCAAACTAAAATGGGCCGGGGAAGGCTGGGAATGTCAGGTTCGCTGGGAAAAGTAGTTGGCAATTCAGCATCTGGCGATCCCTTGTCCGACAGCTCCCCCTGCCATGGGGAAGTCGTGGACTTCCGTTGCAACTCTTGCTCGCAACTCCCGGGCCAAATCCTCTGCCCGGCTCTATCTACCTCTCAGAAACGCGAATAACGCGATTCACACCAAGCGCCATGTTTACCATTTTCACCGGCAGGTGGTCTCCGGGCAACACGTCAAAGGGCAAATGATCAGGTAACTGCTAACGTATGACTAATCAAGAATCCTGGACATTGGTCATTGTGCCTTGGTCATTCCTTATCCGTGGGCTGCTCCAAAACTCGCATAATCGTCAGATTCAATAGGAACAGTCAACTTGGAAAGCAAAGTCAACTCGATCCACAGGAAGCCGAGCGCAATCGGCATCATCGCCAGACCGGCCCAATTGTGTATGTAATGGTGAATAGCATCATTATCAGGAAAAGCCAGGTAAAGTAGGGCAGTCAGGGTTATGCGAATAACGTTCGTCGCCAGGGCGACAGGAATCGCAAAAACGAGTATCGTCAATCGATCCCACCATGGCCGATCGATGACCATCGCTAAAGCCACGGACATCGCGCCAAAGATAGTGCCCATTCGCAACCCGCTACAAGCATCAGCCACCTCCAAGGGTAGCTTCTCGATGATGATGTGACTCCCTTCGCGTAGCGCGGGGATCCCCAGCAATTGCAATGTCCATGTACTCCACATCGCTGCTAGCGTTTGTAGCTTCAATAGAACCGTGTTCTCAAGCTTTGAGGGCAATGGGAACATAAACACCAAGAAGGCAACTGGAGGGCCTGCCCACTTTAACATGTCATACCCACCTACAATCAGGCACACTCCCAAAAGTGCTCCGATGTAGCTCAGACGGTCAAGGGGATTCATATCAAGATACGACGCATACAGTCGAACGAGCAGGCACCCAAGTACTATGGCCACTCCGATCCACCGCTCGATGCTAGGAACTGCCGTAAGTCGCTTGCGACGAAACCAGAACAGTCCTGCTGCAAATACGGGGATAATGTAACCATGCGAATACAGCCCATCCGACCAAGAATGCGCGGTGAATTCCAGCATGTTGAAGTAGCCGAGAGTAAGTAAGAGAACCAACACTCCGAAACAAATCCAAGCCGCCTGCTCTTGGGAATGGCTTAGGTGGTCGGAGTGGTCCTCACTCTCAAAGGAGGAAAAAGCATGAGTAGGGCTGGCCATAAATGGTTAATCCGCGAATGTATAATGATTTCTGAGTAATGCTATACGTCTTGCTTTTGGAGAGTCTGCTGTGTCCGAACCATAATCATGCACCGCAAGTTTGCGAACAAAACGGTCGTCTAGCTTGGGGATTGCCCAGGGCACAAGAATTTCATTCTTTGTCCGCTCGATTACCTTGCGGGGGGGCTGCCTGCCCCCTCATCGCCAGCTCTTGGCAGTAGAGTCGCGCTAAGCACCTAGTACTTGAGAATAAGCGTGATCCAAAAAGCTGTCAAACGCTTAGCTCCCTTCACAGGCATCAGAACCCCTTATTCTCACTGGAGTTAGGTCGGTGATAGCAGATCTACTGATTCTAGTGGCCGGGCAAGAGGCAGATCTCATCAAGGAATCCCAATTTCAACTTTGCGTAACAGGAACTTGGAAAGGCTCCTCTAACCATCGCTTTGCTATCACGACCAATTGAGGCAGCTAGCTCTGTTTTTGAGGCTTTTCCTCGGTTTTTCGAACTCGGATCAAAGTCAGTGTTAAACCTTACCGATTATAGGCATTGTAGCTGTCAGGAAACAGCTGCCGGTTGCAGGGTGCTTTGCATGCTGTTGACCTGCCATTGCGAATCCCCTCGCTAGAAGTGAGAGTCTCAAATGATACTCAGCAACAGTCGACAAACAGGTTTAGCCAAGACACTGGCGGTTTTTGCAGTGTTGCTGGGTAGTTCAGGATGTACTGCCTTTCTCGCCCCGCGCGATCCCTTCCCAGCCACTCCGCCAGAACCTCCTATTGAGAGTTCTGTACCGCGTGAACTGGAGAAGGTGACTTTGCCTCGCTACGTAATCGAGCCTCCCGATATTTTGCTTGTAGAAGGAGTGAAACTCGTACCAAAATCACCTCACAAAATTGAGACTTTCGACGCTCTTCTTGTCCGAGTATCGGGCGCCTTCCCAGACAAGCCCATCGACGATGCTTACTCTGTCGACGCCGATGGTAGCATCAATCTGGGGCCGGCCTACGGTCGGATTAAAGTGACTGGACTTACCTTGGAAGAAGCTGAGGACGAAGTTCGCCGACAACTCTCCCAAATACTGACCGATGTCGATGTTTCAATATCACTCTTGCAGTCTGCAGGTGCCCAAGCCGTCACGGGTCAACACTTGGTTGGGCCGGATGGCAGGGTCAACTTGGGGACTTATGGTTCGGCATTTGTTGCTGGCATGACTATTGAGGAAGCCAAGGCTGCGATCGAAGAGCAATTGAGCTTGAAACTTGAGAGCCCCGAGGTGTTTGTCGACGTCTTAGCCTACAACAGCAAGCTCTACTACGTGATTACCCAAGGAGGTGGCTTCGGCGACGACGTCACGCGCCTTCCGATTACGGGCAATGAGACTGTGCTCGATGCGGTCGCGTCGATTGGTGGTATTTCTCAGGTTTCCTCGTCAAGAATGTGGATTGCCCGTCCGGCACCAAATGGTGTGGGATGTGAGCAGATTCTACCCGTCAACTGGGAAGATATCAGCCGCGGTGCTGCGACGGCAACGAATTACCAGCTCATGCCGGGCGACCGACTATTTATCGCCCAAGATCGCTATACAGCAGGAACGGCTACCGTGGCAAAGATCCTGCGACCTTTCGAGTCGATCTTCGGATTCATGTCACTTAGCACCTCGGCACTCAACCAGATTGCTCGGTTCGGCTTAAGCAATTTCAGTAACTAACGATCTCGGGAACACCCTTCCAGATCACCACTTGACTTAATAAATAGCAACTCTGCATGTACAAAGGATGTAACATGGCTCGCGCGTCAAAACTCGGTATGGGAATAGTTGGATTGGGGCTATCCATGGAGTTGCTGCTAGGAATGGCCGGGCAAAGTGATGCTCTGGCCAACGAGTGCCAGCCCCCTACGCCCTGCCCCTGTGCGGCAGACGGAACATGTCATCCCAAAAGCGACACGTGGGGTAGTTATAAAACTCGCTGGCGGCCCTGGCCTGGAGATAAGGTTGGCTTGACTCCTGATGAAGCTGAAGATACCAAAAGCAACATCAAGCAAAATTTGCCTACCTACCAACCGCCTCGCCCTGAGCAGGAAGAACTCCGTGGGCCTGCTAAGAAGTCCCCAGCATCGGGTGCCGCCACACCGGATGCCTCAGATGCAGTTCCTCAAGCCGAACCGGCCGCAGAGGGTGCTGATCCGGCTGGGCAAGAATTCGAGTTGCCAGGCCTACCAGGAATTCCAGAATTCGACCCCCAGGGTTACTTGCCTCCCGGAAGACCTCAGCTACTTCCTCAGCCTGAAGATGGACCACCTGCTTTGCCACAGAGCCTTAGCGCATCGCTCGCAGAGACACCATCCTATATAGCGCCACGAAGCCAGCCTCAATCTGGCCCAACCGTTGTAGCCAACCAGAGTCACTCTGCTGCAATTCCCACCGTGGTGGGCCACGTTGTTCAGGCAACGGCGGAGTTTCAGCAGGCGAGTGAGATTCAACTCACCAATCCGGCTGCAGCGAATATCTACAAGCCGACTGACGACGAACTGCATCAAGCGATCTACATCGAGTCCAGCGACATCTCAGCAAGCAACGAATAGAGTCGTGGATCTAGACCACTTCGAGAATCGATTTCCAACTGCTTCATGCATGCTTGTCGTAGTGAGATAGAACGGATTGTTCCGCTGCTAGCGATTATAGGCCTGAGCAGCCCCGTACTACCGGTTCGCGCTTTGGGCAATTCTTGACAGGTGCTCGCGGGATGCCTACCGTAATAGTAGTGCTAGCCCGTCCCATCTCACTTGTTAGAGTCTTCTATGGATCGCAATCTCCTGTTACCTGCCCTGATGGGTGGGATTCTCATTGTCTCTCTATGCTTTTACGAGCAAGTCTACATGAAGGACTATTGGGGCGAACCAGGCGCCGAAGCGGCTGAGATGGGGAAGCGATTTGCCCAGGTTCCGAAGGTGATTGGCGATTGGGTCGGACAGGACCTTCCCGTAGATGAAATCGTCAAGAATACCGCAGGGGCGGTCAATTATGTCTCGCGGCGTTACAAGAATAAGAAGACCGGCCGTGAAGTGACACTATGGTTAATCGTGGGCCACTCACGCGATGTTTGCCGCCACACTCCCAACATCTGTTATCCGGCTTCCGGATTCCGCCAGGATGGAATTCAGATCAAACACCACTTGGATTTGCCATCTGGTAAGACCTCCGATTTCTTTACTGCGAAGTTCATCAAAGACGATGCCTTCGGTCGACGCGTGGAACGGGTCTTTTGGGCCTGGAATCACCCAGATCGAGATCTTTGGGAAGCTCCAGATTATCCACGCGTTCACTATGGCCTATCGCGAGCACTCTACAAAGTCTATTTCACAAGCGATGTTCTTGTGGATGAGAATACCGCCGAAGCAAATGTTGCCGCCGAATTTGCCGAGTTGATGCTTCCCAAGATCAATGAGGCACTCTTCCCGGAATCCTCTGCAGATGTCGAGTCAATCTCCGAGGAAGTGAACGTGGATGATTCCGCGGGTTCTGCTCAAGAGACTGTCGAGGAAGAAACCACTTCCCAGTGAACGCTCGACTAAGTTCGATTGCCTTTCTACTCAGGCAATCACTTTTTCTACTCGCTTAGTTTTCGAGTGAATCTTGAGATATTTCCTCAAGTTATCGGCATCGAGATGTGTATCACAATTAAACACGTGTTTGATTATGATACACTAAAAATAAAACAAGCGGGTCAATAAGTCCAACTGCGACTTACCGACCCGCTAAATTGATTGGACCTTGGACAACCTTATTCGACGGCCATTTGGGGAGGTTCAAGCCGGCGAAATCGTTGTCTTTTGTGGTCAAGGCCCCCAATCTTTGCCAATTCTCAACCGACCCCGGCAAGCAGTTCTCTTCTCTGTTACGGCCCCGAAAGTGTGTTCCAAGCACTACCAGGCTGCTCGCGTGGCGGTAGTGGGTGAAAAGTATCGCAACTCGCGTGCCAAAAACCAGATCTTCCCACGACACTCCGATTTCTCGATTCTCGTCCTCACGATAGAAACTGAGAGTTCCACCCCCTAGAATCAGGAATTCCAACAACAAGGATTTCGGAGCCAAACACAAGACACCGATGGAAGAAGCCTCTTACACCAAAGTCGCTCAACTGCGCACTGTAGCCCAACTTCGAGAGCGATTCGCTCAATTGGGAATCGAAATCCCCGTTGACGAAACGTGCCTGACAGCCGAAGCCGGCTCTCCTTTGGCCGAGCCTATTCGAATCGGTGATTTCGAAGTGGCCAATCGCTGGTGCATCCATCCGATGGAGGGTTGGGATGCCAACCCCGACGGCAGCCCCAGCGAATACACCCTCCGGCGTTGGCGCCGATTCGGCCAGAGTGGTGCGAAACTTATCTGGGGAGGCGAGGCGGCTGCCGTGCAGCCTGATGGCCGAGCGAATCCGAATCAAACCCTGGCCACCGAGACCAATCGTGCTGGCCTGGCGGCGTTGCTTGCGGAACTTCACGAAGGACACCTGGAGCGAAACGGATCGCTTGAAGGATTGCTGGTCGGGCTGCAACTCACTCACTCGGGTCGCTTCTGCAAGCCGCACGACAAGCAGCGATTTGAACCACGGATCGCCTATCACCATCCGCTCTTGGACAATAAATTTGGCACCGACTTCGAAGACGACTCGATCGTCTGGAAAGACGACGAACTCGAAAACCTCATCGACAGCTACGTGGCGGCAGCGCGACTCGCCCACGAGGTTGGCTATCAATTCGTCGACATCAAGGCGTGCCATGGTTACTTGCTCCATGAATTCCTGAGCGCTCGCCGTCGGCCTGGCAAGTTTGGCGGTGACCTGGAAGGCCGCAGCCGCATGCTTCTGGAAGTCATTCGCCGGGTGCGGAGCGAGTTGCCCGAGCTGCTGATCGGCGTGCGGCTGAGCATCTTCGATTTCGTCCCCTATCGCACAAGTCGCGAAGTAGGTCAGCCGATGGATTATTCGGAGCTCATTCCCTACGACTGTGGATTCGGCTCCGATCCTGATAATCCGCTCGCCTACGATCTGACCGAACCCATTCAACTCTTGCGGATGCTCAAAGAGGCAGGCGTGGCGACGATCAACCTCAGTTGCGGCAGCCCCTACTACAATCCCCACATCCAACGCCCCGCGATCTTCCCGCCGAGCGACGGCTACTTGCCCCCCGAAGATCCGCTGGTCGGAGTCTGGCGGCAACTCGACGTGGTGCGGCAATGCAAGGCTGCCGTCGGAGACATCCCTCTGGTCGGCTCGGGTTATTCCTATTTGCAAGACTACCTGCCCAACGTTGCCCAAGCTGTGGTGCGTGAGGGGTGGGTCGACATCGTCGGTCTGGGCCGCATGGTGCTGAGCTATCCTGAAATGCCGCACGACGTGCTGACCCATGGGAAGCTCACGCGCAAACTCGTTTGCCGCACCTTCAGCGATTGCACCACGGCCCCTCGCCACGGCCTGATCAGCGGCTGCTATCCGCTCGATGATTTCTACAAGCGAATCCCCGAACGCGAACGGCTCATCGCAATCAAACAAAGCTTGGATGAGTGACAGGGAGCCCAATGCCCTCCCCGGCCCTGAGAGGCCGACCCTCCCCAAGGGAGGGTTTTCTTACTATCCTCCCCCCGGGAGGGTCGCGAGGTATCGAGCGGGAAGGGAGGCGAAAACGATCACTATCACAGGATTGCGCAACGTGTTGAATTCTCACTCAATGCGGTCGTCCAATTCTCAAGCCGCCTGCAACCGCCAAAACTCCGAATCAAAAAAACACAAAAAAAATTAACTCCATTTCAGCAGGCTAAAAATGATTTAACCTGTTGACGTGATGGCGCTTACGACGATTTCCTCACGGGTGATTAGTGGGGGTTTTTAATTAAAAACTCGCCTCTCGAACCGTCCATCTAACAAACGGAAATTGTTGAATTGCTCGTTTATCTCAGGCCGTACAACTCGCGGCCGAGATCATTCTCCTCGGGTTGCGAATCTTCAAGTTGTCAAAGAGACCGCAGTCCTTGCTGCGAACCCATTATCGCAAGGGGAGTGGCCCAATTTCTACAACCGTTTTTGGGCCAAACTGAATCCAGCCGCGCAGCGACCATTGGCAAGCCGCGAACGTTAGTGACTGGAAGTTACTAGGCGCTAGCAACTAGGCGCTGGTCAGAAAATCAGGGGCTGGGAGCTGAGGGCTATTGTAGCGAGACTCTCCGAGTCGCATCTGGTACGTAGTTACGACTCGGAGAGTCGTGCTACAATATTGGGGGATTTCGCGACATCAAGACCACTTGGCGAAACACTGGAGGAAACGATGTTTGACCGTACTGATGAATGTGTCACCTGTTGTGTGGTGCAACCCTCTGACAAGTGTGAACACGGATTGAGGTCGTCGCTTGTGGTCCTTGGTTTCTTCGCACTCTTGTGTTGTCTGCTGATGCCTGGAGAAGCCAGCGCTCAACTCTACGGCGGGTGGGGAGGAAGGTCTCCCGACAATGCCTACTACTACCCGGCACGTAGCAACTACGATCGGTACTACAGATATCGCCGCTATCAAACTGGCTACGTAGGACGCAACGGCGAGATCTACGGCAATGGTTTCTATGGCAGGGCTCGCGGTGCAAATTACCGCTATTACCTTGGTCGTTAGGTTGCGGATTGGTTGCAAGCTGCGGGTTCGGAAGTATTCTGGCTAACGGCTCACCGCTAACGACTAATACCTAATGACCAGCTCTTGTTCTCTCGCATGAGAAAGCGGAGTTACAGCGACTTGTCCCGAATGGAGTGGTGCAGCGGCATTGTGTGCGTTCAGCGTTTACGACCGAGGCAGGTTTGGAGCACGGTTCACCATACCGGATGGATCGTATCGCATGTTGCGCAACAGAAAGGAAGATAAAGCATTTGCGGTCAGCACCATTCTGTCATCAATATGACACCCTGAGTGCTGAGGTGATCGCCACCTCTTGCAGTTTCTGCGAGCCAAAACTCGCTGGTGTTGGTCCAACCTCTGGCAGTTGGCTGGGTCGCTAAACTAGCCCAAAACGACGCCTTCTTACGCATGAACGGGCTCTGGCTCGAAGCCCCAGTACACGCGCACCCTACGTAGCTGAGCACGGCTGCCATGGCAACTCAAGAGGATGTTTGTGATGCATTGGCGAATACCTTTCGCACCGTTAGCGTGTCATTTCTAAGCGCAGGAAATGCTTGATGAAAGAGCGATCTGCGTGCCCTTTCAAACGAAACCCGGCACGAAGCGTTGCCCCGGTTTTCACCAAAGATCTCAACATTTCTACATAATTCTCAACGTTATAGAGACGCAGAACCTACTGCACATCGCCGGGTGCTGAGAACTGAGGCAATACGTGGCATCCCCTGGATGGAGATCGCAATCATTGATATTTTCGGAAATCGATGGTGAGTGGAAGGCATGCAAATCCGTGGACAATCGCGCTCCTCTTGAGAATCAAAAAAAGCCCCGACTCCATGATGGAGCCGGGGCTGACAAAAACTATCAGAAAGTGCCTGTCGGCAGTTAGAACCCCAACCGCACGTCGCCTGCCGAGGTAACCTTCGCGGTCAGGTTGTAGTCGCCTGTCGAAACGCTGACCGGACGGCCACCCAAGGAGTTTTGTACTTGCGAGGTGATCATTCTCTTTAGATCCCCCTGGTTGGAGCCGCCGAGGAATCCGTTGGCGGCCAAGATGGCCTTGTAAATCTTCGACCCAATCCGGGTCTCGAAATTCGTCACCGTCAAATCGATCGCACCGTTGCGAGACGAGACCTGAATGTCAAAGTCGAAATCCAATCCCGATTCCAGGCCTTTAACATCCAGCATAAGGTCAAGATCCACATGCAGCGTCTTCGAGTCCTTGTAACTCACTTCAACACCGCGGCCATACAGCTTGCCCCACTTAACCCGCTTGTCCGCATGAATGTGGTGACCAATGATCGACTCGATACGTTGCTCCAATTCGAGCCGCTTGATGAGCAGACTCGGGCCGGGGCTCGTGAATTCCTTCCACTTGGCATTCGCACGCAGTCCGCTGGTTCCGATCAAGAGCGTGGGACTCTTTCCTTTGGAGTTGTCGAGCCACTGCCCGCCAGGAAACGTCGTCTTGTAAATCACACGACCGTTCACAAGCAATTCTATCGTCTCGATACACCAACCATTGCTGCCGGTCTTCGAGATATTCAAGTTTCTAATGTCGCGGATCATTACACCGCGATTTCCCACATTGAGCAAGCTAATGTCATAAAGATCCGTCTGACCTCGCTCGCGGTCATTTATCGCCAGATCGAGCCACGTGGCTGGCAAGCTGCCAAGACGAACCTCCACCGCGTCGTCTGTACCAGCGTCTTTCACGTTCGCCGTCTTCACACGCATCTGTACCCGATACACAGGTTCGTTTTCAATACTGGTACTAGTGGCTCCTCCGCGACGCCCACCTCGCTGCGGTCCAACGGCACGAGCCGTCGCTACTCGGCTAAACGTCTGGGCCAGCGTTGTCTGAGCTTCAGCCATCTGAGCGCCGGCCAACACCGCCATGCAAGTCAGCACGGTACACACTCGGGATTTGCTTACACAGAACATGATCTTTCTCCTTCAAAAAAGTGGAATAGGTTGCGGGTAGCAAAAGCGCCATCCGACTCTAACTGTCGATGCGCAATTGGACTGCGTTTGTTACACACAAAATCGATACCTACTCGAAGAGGGGGGAGAAGCCTCCTCAGATGTTCACCAATAGAAGCCAAGCCGCACACTTGCTGAAGGCATACTCCCAGCAAGCAATAAAAAACGCCGCATTGCTGCGGCGTATTGCGAGTTGCGATCAGGCTTCCACTTCCTGTACCTTGTTTCTTCAGATTCTACTTTCGGGTGGCACCGAACTCACAACGCCTTGCTAGGCATCTCTAACGAAAAGACAGAAGGTGTGACTTCTATTCAAAAAAATGAAGACGAACGCAGCTCCTCATCTGCGATAGCCCACGACTTACGGACAGCGGCGGGCACGAGCGTCTTCAGCAAACGACGCATGCCGCGTTACCGAAACGGGTCGGCAACGCGGCAGTTGTATCTAGCATGGAGTGCCTATCGGCAATCCATGCCACCTCACTCGAACTTCATGAATGTTCTTATTCGTAAAGTGTATTACCACTTGTCTCATTGGGAGAGTTGGCTGATTTGTTTTTGGTAACGATCATGTCTTCGACCCTTGCGTCCACAAGCCCGAAGCCGCCAAGTGGTACGATCATCCTTTTGTGAAGCTTATTGTTCTTGATGATGTTATGCCGAGCGTAATCCTTGTTGGAACTGCTACTGCCATAAGGTCTGCCTGAATCATCATTGCAATGGCCAAAAGTACTTTCCTTGCGTCCATAGTCGCGAGAACCCAGGTAAATGGCTGGTTTACTTCCTTTGTATTTTTTGTAATAGAAAGTATTATTGGTAATTGTATTATTTTCGGGAGGAGTAAGCCTTATCGTGCCTCCTTCACCGCAATTGCGATACAAGTAAATCCCTCCATTGCTAAGGCTGGAAAACCGATTGTTATGAATGGTATTCCTGCTTGAGCCATCAATCGCCATTTGAGGCCAGCCTCTGCCAGTTACACCTGGGATCTTACCCCAATTGTCTTCCTTCGTTTCGACATGGATGTAATTATTTTCAAACGTATTGTATGCAGACTCTGCGTCCAAGTAGATTCCAACCCTACTGGATTTCCCCTTCACCTCTGAATTGATCAATTTCGAATAGGTAACGCCTGGCGCAAAATAGACGGGGTTTCTTCCCACTCCGATAATTGTAATTCGATCGAAGACAATATTTCGGGGAGCATTCGTTCTTGCTCTTTGTGTATGCTGTGAATTAGTAGCATCTCGTCGTGATGATTCTTTAACATCTGCAGCCTCGCCATTCTTTCCCATGCCCCACACCCTGATGGAACCGATAATTGTGCCCTTTCCTTGTACAAGAATGTTTTCTGGTCTTTTCCAAGCATGACTTCTGATTCCATTTCGAGTGCGAAACACCTTTTCAGAGCGAACCTCAATCATGTCTTTGTCATAATTGACGCTACCTTTTTTCCCGCCATCCAAGGTTGCTCCATTGAGGTTAAGGGTTACGCCCGTCGATTTACTTCCTTCAAATATAAGCCGCTTAGTAATCACATCATTGGGACTTAACGTTACGTTTCGATCAATGAGCACCTGAGATGAGGTAGAAGTTGCAGGTGCTCGTATTTCCCTCAATTTTGCCGCCGCAAGCTTCTCCGCTTCAGTCCGCTTGGGAAGCTCGTTGATATCCGGTGCCTGTCTAGGCGGAATCACGATTTTGCCAGGCACACGCCCCCGAATCGTGCCACGTTGCGCCGTGATCTTAGCGTACGGCCTTCCGCGACTGACATGCTGCGCCTCGGCAATCGTATTCAGCGTAACCGCAGCCACAACCGCCAACATCAACATCACACTAGATTTCTGCGTAGTCATCGTTCTTTCCTTCACGTCAGGAGGGTTTCGTTCCAGTTGCCACCGCGGGCAACTTCTACACTCCTAAGCGAATTTCGTATTGGACTGTTACAAGATTTGTTGCTCAACGGTGCGCCGTAGGACTAGTTACCACCGATAAGTTCCTCTGCGCTAGGAGGTTTGTTGTGGCGTTTTCTTTTCTAGATTAAGCACGGTTCCACTCTTGAAACCTTGCTTTTTAACGGATCCCTCTGCCAATCACTTTCCCATCATAACGTCAGCTGCCTTACGAAAAGACGCGAGATAGTCTGGCGAGTGAAAGACAGATTTGGCGGACCACCTTGTACTGTCGGGCCAGCCAATATCGCCACCTTTGGTTCGGTCGAAGCGCATTGGTGGCATCTGATGCTTGAGATTGTAGAGGATGACTACGTCTTGTCCTCGCCCGACGTTCGTTCCCGGCGTTCGCCCCAAGATCGTCCATTCAAAGACCGCATCCGACCAGTCCAAATTAATACCTACGTTCCGTTTCGCGTATTTGAGAAACGGATTGCTTCCCTTGCTCCATCCCAGGGCAATCGGTTCCCCGTAAACCAGGGGAGCCAACTGCTCACTCGGACCGCCGGGCCGCTGAAAGATCCATTGGGCGCGATCGATCGCCGTGCCCGCACTCGCGGTCTGAGTCCAGCCCAAGTTAATTCCGCCGAATGTTCCTTGCTTCTCATACTGAAGAAATTTCTTGTTGACCAATCCCTTCAGATTGTATTTTTTGGACGC
The DNA here is from genome assembly GCF_008065115.1 of Bythopirellula goksoeyrii. NCBI lineage: Bacteria > Pseudomonadati > Planctomycetota > Planctomycetia > Pirellulales > Lacipirellulaceae > Bythopirellula > Bythopirellula goksoeyrii. Next base: position 1,248,278 of record NZ_CP042913.1, read on the forward strand.
AGGGCCGCTTGTCGTATTCGGGTAAACGAACCCTGTCGCGTTCGCTCCAATCATCCACTGCTTGTAGCTAGCCATTACTCGCGCAGCTGCGGCAAATTCCTTCTCTATTTCAGTCTGTTTCGGTCGCTCATTGGTGTTAGGTGCCGGTCTCAAGACTTTCAGCCTGCTAGGACCACTCCGAGTCGTGCCTCGCTGCAAGTTAGCTTTCGAATACTGATTTCCGAGACTGACCTGCTGCGCCATCGCAGCCCTATTCAGCAAAACCACAGCCACTACCGCCAAAATCAACATCACACATGGTTTTTTCGTAGCCATTGTTCTATCTTTCACGTCAGGAGGTCTGGTTCTGGTTGCCACCACGGGCAACTTCTTAACCTCCTAAGCGAAAACCGTTCGGAATTGTTACATCAGTTTTTTCCCAACCATGCCACCAAACTTTGGCATTCTGCGACGAAAAAGCGCAAACCCAATATCTGCAGTAAGAATAGGCCGGTGTGTCTCAGAAACTCATTGCAAATGTCACGATGGTTTGTCAGGCGGCGTCGTGAAGAAGTTGCTGTTTTGCTCCACCGGTGTCCAGAACTCGCGAGGACAACTCCATCATTGTCGTGGTAATCAGCACTAGTATTCACTCAGCGTCTTGTTGTTGGGTCCGACAATGAGATCGAAGTTGATAGTGAAGGGGATGTTGACTGGGGAGTCCTTGTGGCTGGCGCCGAGGATGTCGTCGGTTGCCAGGTGGCGGCCGATGGTTTTGGTGGTGAGGCGAGTGATGGTGCCGGTGAACGTGCCAGTGAGTCGGCCCTCTTTGTAATCAGCGAAATTCAGCTTGAGGTTTTTCATGTTGTCAAAGCTCTTGGCGGTGTCGAGATCTCTTAAGGGGCCACGAAGTTGGGTGAAGTATTGTTTCGTGGCGGTCGCGAGTTGCGGAAAGTCAATTTGGATGTTCGAGTATTTAAAATGGTCCTTGATGGCTTTCAGGACGTCTTTGCTCTCGAAGGGACGCTGCGTAAAGCTAAGCTGCAGCCAGACCTGTTCGTCCCAAAATCGGTAGAGCTGCGAGGAGGGACTGTAGCGAATCAGGTCGGGCAGGCCTTTTTCGCTCTTGAGGTTGATTTCTATCTTCTCGGGCAGTTTGAGATCGGCTGCGAAAGCGTCGCTGGAACAGGTGAGGCTTAAGGCGATAAACAAGAGGTTGTGTATGGGGGAGAGAATGGTCATGGAAGAGCCTTTCAAGATATTGTGGTGGGGGTGGATTGAATAAAAAGACAACAAGCGTGGCTTGTGGTCCGTGTTGTGTGCAGCAATTCTACTCAGATTGGTACATGAACTGGGGTTGAGCCAGTGGGGAACGCAAGCTTGCCCAATTGGACATGATTTCCTCCTGCTGCGTTCTGTCGCAGTGAGTGTGAAAACGTGTTAGAAACTTACAAAGCAAAGAGTTAGGATATCTAAAAGTCGACGGCAATCAGGGCGATTAATGTCTGTTCGACAAATCGAACGTGATGGGTATGCGTCTCCTATCCGTATGACTTTTTTTCCTCAGGAATTTACCCATGTCTTTGCCTACTAGTTAAAGCGGAATAACTGCAGGAATGTTACGAATGTAATTTCCGCTCGAATGGTCGTGAGAGTGCCAAATTTGTGATTGCAGAGACCGAGAGAGGCCCTTACCCACTTCGCAGTAGGACACCAAAGGAAAACGGCGAGCGCAACGACCGTTTGGTCAGTGCACTCGCCGTCGGAATCACTGCGACTTTCATTAGTTGGACTTGATAGAGCTAACTTCAATGGCAAACGACTTGGGCCGATTTCCTTGCGACGCCCTTACAAAGGTGACGAATTTGACGTGCCGCTTCTGTTGAACAGTACCGAAGAGCTCACTGATCTGGCTCGGCGTGCTCGTTTGGCCACTTGTCAACATTATGGTCGCTTCCGGATTCGAAGCATATTCGACCAACTTGTAACCCGGTTTTACAAAGTTGACCTGCAACGACTGCCCATTAACCTCGGGAATCTTAATCTCCGTTATTTCACCAGGGATCAGCGAGATCGCTACGTAGGGTCGGAAAAACGGACCGATCTGCTTGGCCCTCAAGTAAACCGTTTTGGTGTTTACTGTTTCCAGATTCTGATCTGTTGGATCTGTTGGATCCGTTGGATCCGTTGGAGCAGGATCTGTGGGTGTCGGAATTTCAACTGGCTTGAGAGTAATAGTCCTGACAGCTGAAAGAAGTACCATCGGTATAGGCTCGTAGGGAATAGTTGCCCGCACACGGTATCGATATTTTCTGCCGGTACCCAAAAACATTGTGTCGTGATGAACGTATTTGGCTCCAGGTTCACGTCTGTGATCACGCATATGAGGATCAAATGGAATGCGGTGGTCTCTAGCAGTCATTGTGTACACTGCGTGCCACGCCGATGAACCCACAGTTTGCCGTTCCAACTCAAATTTTTTACTGGACACTTTGGCCGCAAAGTCGCGGAAGCTAATCGTAATGCGATGTTTCTTCGTGCTAGTGATGCTTAAAATCTCCGGCGCGTTGGCAGGAGGAGGTTGCTTCGGTTTCTCCGCAACCGGCCCGACACCGGCTCGGGCTGTGATCAACCGCTGGGCTTGAGACTTTGCGGGGCATGCTGACAGCCACGAGATCGCAACGATTGCAATCACGACCGTCACCTTGCCAAGATTCAGCTGAGGGCATTTTTCCATAGCCTTGCGTTCTTGAAGGTTCATCATATTACTTCTTGTTCAGTGTGAGAGTGGTCACTATCCACTCGATTGACTGGCCGCTTGGACAACGATGCCCAAGGGCTCCAAAGGCTTAAGCGTAAGCTGCAGCCGTTTGTTACAGCGTGGTTGATCGAGAAGATGTATCCGCCGAAATCACTGGAGAACGAGGCCCATGACAATGAATATCTTGAAGGAACCGATTTCCGAAGCGAAATATGGGCCATTGAATCGAGGAAGCTTGGGGCCTTTCGTTACCTATCGTCCACCGAGCCAAGAAATTCTGTAACACATCTACGGCCCTATCGCTCTACCTGGTAGGAGCGAAGCGTCGGCGTGACGCACTCGCACAAATTACAGCCGAAGTTCTATTTTGAAGGAGACGACGATGACTACTAAGAATCTGTTTGTGATGTTTCTGCTTGCCATTCTTACTGTGGCATCCTTGAACGCTACTGTCATGGCGCAAGGAACCAGTAGTTCACGAGCCCAGTTTACTAGAATTGCCGTTCGAGGAATAACGACTCCTAAGCTGGCACGTCAGGCTGCCAAGAGCTTTACTTTTGAGGAATCCAGTCAAGCGTTGGCTCAATACAAACAATGGATGATTGGTGCCAACAACACTGGCAAGGTTACGCATGGCTTACCAAAAGGCCCACTGGCCGACGCACAATACAACCTTAAGGGGCTCGTGCCCAGGAAATTCCTTCAGTATGAGAAGCAAGGTACTTTTGGGGGAATTAACTTAGGTTGGACCGACAACGCAAGTGCTAGTACGGCTACCAAAAGCGCGAAATGGTACTTTGTGGCAACCACCGATGGTTCGGCGCCGGTGGTCGGAGGCAGCCTTCATTTCGGCGACCCGATCGCTCTCGCGTGGGGCTCAGGGAAAAAGCCATATGTCAAATACTCGAAACGAAATGTGGGTATCAACTTGAACTGGTCTTCGAAGCCATCCTTCGAATGGGCCGTCCTGGGTGGAGTGCCAGGATCGGAAGTTAGGAGAGGAGAAGACGTTGTCATCCTCTTCAATCTCAAACACCGACAGCCAATGATGTACTTTGACAGAACTGTAGGGGGCCATATTGGATGGCCTGATAGCAGAACTTGGAACCCTTTCTCTGGTAGCTTAACCAGCAAGAACCCTAAAATGCCTGCGGTTGTTCTTCCTTTGTTGCAGGGTAACTGGGAGTTCAAGTCACGGCTATCCATTCAGTGAGCAATGAGAAAAAAGCAGGCGTTCAAAGCTGGCTCAAAGAAAGTCATTCAGTTTCCGAAGGCCTGCCAGATGACAGTACCTTGTAACAAAAGAAGGACTTGTGCCAGTGGTGGTCCAATCAAGACAGTGACAAATGTCGCGTTGCCGATTCTTTTCGGTAACGCGGCATGCGTCAATTCATGGGTGATTTAAGTAGCCCGGTATCAGCTGCGGAGTCCACCATACCAGAACCCTCGTCTTTGGCCTTGCTGCTAGTTGGAACAATTGGCATTTATCTACGTCGAGCAACGAGATGAGGTGCTTAGAAAAGAACGCTTACTAGGCGAGCTACATTTCCTGCAGAACGCGCCTGTGATGGCCATAGCAGGTACAACACTCTTAGTGTCAGGCTATGGATGAGTTCACAAATGCCGCCTTCACGTAAGGTGGCTTGGACGCAGAGACTACATCGACGGTCTAACCGACCTTGGTCACGAATGCTAGCGCAAGGGTGTCTGAAGTGATGAAGACAGCTGCGGGTTTCGTGATCTGACTCGTGACAGCGGTTGCATCACCCGCCCGCTCGAAGCGACTCTTCCATAGTGCTGAGGTTGTTTTCACCAACCGCAGTCTGGAAATGCAGCAAGTGTAATCAACTCGATGAGTCAAAGCGGCGTTGAACAGCCAGTGTCAGTTACTCGTGTCGAATCATGTACAGTGGATAGCTTTTACGCCTAATCTGCCCAGGCCCGACACGCTGAGGAAGATTTCAAGTTAGTTTGGATAGTACCACTGCCCCAATTCCCGAACCGAATAATTGTCTTTGCTTCGCACCGAAGAACGGGTGACGACAAAAGCTCCCAATCTCTTACTGGTTCCTTTGTTTATTAGGTCCGCCCGGTTGTGGCTCTTAAGTTGACGGGGGAGGAATAGAGAGGGAACGGGGTAGGAGGAACGAGACTGCTCGGGTCGCCGACCAACGCTGATCATCGGTGCCCGTCCCCTGCGGAATGACAAATTGGGGAGCACCGCGGAGCGGTGGGGATGGTGCGTCCCGACGCGGAGCATCGGGACGAGGGGGGGAAGGAAAGAGGTTAGAGGCTAGGGGCTGGGGGCTGGGGAAATACACGGAGTGGGGTGCTACCATGAGGTTGAGTACGTTGTTTGACCAATTCCTTTTGATTCTTTACCGTGGGTAGCACGGGGCTAATCTTACGGGAGGGACGAGGCATGCTACGGATCGCGTGTGCGCAGATTTTCTTGTTGATGGGCGTTTTCTATGTGTCCGGCGCTGTGGCTCAGACGTTTTATGTGGCGACCGACGGAAATGATGCCAGTGGCGATGGGTCGGCGGGGAGTCCTTGGGCTTCGATCGGGGGGGCGCTGGCTGAGCTGCATGATGCGAACATTGACGGGGCGACCGTGCTTGTGCGGCCGGGGACTTACTCGGGGCGGCAATCGTTGGTGGGTACTTTTGCTCAGGGGGTCACGGTCCGGTCGGAGGTTCCTTATCAAGCGCAGCTGCGGCATAGCAGCCAGACGGTTGTGGCGTATGTGAATTGCCGGGGGGCGAGCGGGATTACGCTCGAAGGGTTTGATCTGGCTCACTCGGGACCAGGGGCAGCGCCCTTGGTGTTTCACATCGACGGCGGCGGAGGTAATGCGGGAGTTGGCAATATTACCGTCCGCAACAATGTGATTCATGAAAGCTACAACAACGATCTGTTGAAGGTGAACAATGGTGTGACCAACGTGATCGTCGAGCAGAACATGTTCTACAATCAGACGGGGTCCGACGAGCATATCGACGTGAACTCGGTCGAGGATGTCACGATCCGCGACAATGTGTTTTTCAATGACTTCGCTGGCTCGGGGCGGACCAATGGCAACAACACTTCCGCCTACATCGTGATCAAAGACAGCAACGACGAGGACGATCTCTTCCTGGGGACCGACCGAGTGAATGTGCAGCGGAATGTGTTTCTCAATTGGGAGGGGAGCACCGGCTCGAACTTTGTGTTGGTTGGCGAGGATGCCAAGCCGTACATCGAGGCGCGGAATGTGATGTTTGAGAACAATCTCATGCTGGGCAATTCCAGCAACGTGATGCGGGCAGCCGTGGGAGTGAAGAGTGGGGAGCAGATAACGTTTCGCAACAACACCATCGCGGGGGATTTGCCGGCGCTCGCCTTTGCGATGCGCGTGAACGTCGAGAACTCAGCGGTGACCAATGACCAGATCCATTTCTATAACAACCTCTGGTCCGATCCGACGGGAACGATGGGGGCATCGTTGGGAGGGGGAAACGATTTCTCGGATTCACCGCCGGGCGAGGTGACCAATTGGAGCCTCGTGAACAATCAATACTACAACGGCGGCGCACCGATACCCGCGGGCGCAGGGGAGACGATCAACTACACCGACGACGCGACTCGAATCGTGGGTGATCCAGGACTGGCATCGCAAGCGGGATTAACCGTTCCGAGGTGGGAACCTGGCAGCGGAATGTTTGCCGATGGATCGGCAACGATTCGCGAGGCGTTTGTTTCGCTCGTGATGCAGTATGGTGTGCCAACGGCGGGCAGTGCGGGCGTCAATCAAGCATCTGCGGTCCAAGCACCGGCGGATGACATCCTCGGCAATCTTCGTGGCGGTGCGCCGGATGTCGGTGCCGTGGAAATCGTGGCGAACCACGTCGGAGATTTTGATGGCGATGGGGATGTCGATGGGCAGGATTTTCTCGTGTGGCAGCGCGATCCGAATGGGGGACAACTGAGTGATTGGCAAGCGGACTATGGCATGGGTGCAGGACTGCAGACGCGGACTGGTTCGCCGGTGCCGGAACCTGCGGGAGGGGTGATCGTGGGTGGCTTGCTCTTGGTGGTTGGTAGATCGCGGCGCGTGAAACCTTTCGCATCGCAGTAGTGCTAGCGATTAGCGAAACTCTATCTCCTTGTGCATCAACGAGTTGCGTTCGTACTCGCGCAGTGTTTTTGACAACGCTTGTGTTCAATTCGAAGGCAACAAGTTTCGAATTGAGAGGGGTGGGATTCTAACGACAAACATCGCAACGCTTTGCCATACAACAAGATGCAGCGTGGAAGTGCGCATTGGCATACCAAATGCGAATAGGTCTAACCAGTAATCCGAACGCGTTCTTGGAGACGCCGTTCGGAGGAGGCTGATAAAAAGAGTATGAGCGAATCCCCCAGGGCTAAGGAGTGAATACCATGTTACGAAAAGTTTTGTTGAGTACGGCGGCGTTAGCGATTTTGGCATTTGCCGGCATGTCGAGTGCCGATGCAGGCGGTTGTTACCGCGGCGGCGGTGGCTATTACGGTGGTCATCACCACTATTATGGTGGCTATCCGGCCTATCGCAGCGCACGCTACTACGGTGGCGGACCGGGCTACTATGGCGGGAGTGGGTTTTCCTACTACCGTGGTTCCGGTGGATATGGTCGAGGATACAGTGGAGTTGGGATCGCGATTGGTTTCTAGTTGACCTTCCGAGGTACCTGTGGCAGGGATTCGCCCAGTTTGAGAGTTTTCAGGCCGTTGGTAAGGGTTTACCAACGGCCTGTTTTCGTGGAGATTCGAGTAGCTAACGCTGCTGGCTCGCCAATTGTCTCCTGGCGAATACGCTTCTGGGTCGCTGTGTGACGTCACTTTAGCGACCATTTTGAGATCAGGGTGTATTATATGTGACTACACTGCTAGCGATCTGCCGATCGTTTGCGAAACACATATGTGTCGCAAGTCTTTTTCCTGCAATAACTTAGGAAGCCTCCTGGGATGTTTGGCACGGCAGGTGCATAATAGTCCTACCAAAGCGGCCCAATCACAAGTCCCACCTCTTAGCCGCTGGGGGAATTCGCAGGAGAGAAGCATCATGTACAAGAAACTGATAATCATGTTCGCCGTCGTCGCAGGCTTGGCCCTGGCTGACGCACCCGCCGCCAATGCTTGGGTCTATCGCCGCGTTGCCCCGGTACGACGCGTGTTGGCACCGCCGTATCCAATTGCACGCCGTGCGATCGTTGGTCCACGCTACTATCGTCGCCCGGTCGCCTATGGCTTCCGCGGCCCCGTGGTTTATGGCCCTGGCGTTTTTGTTGGCGTCGGTTTCTAGAGTCGTACGAAATAAGACCCGAAGAAGATTTCCCGTCCTCCCCAAGTGGAGGACGGGTTTTTTTGTGTTTAGGTGAGATGAAAAAACTTCCTTGCGCAATCACACAGTTGCTAATCCAGGCATCTGTTCGCCTTGTGATTGTTCGTGAGTTTCCGCGAAACAATCGCAGTTTATCTTTTGACAACGTCGAGGTCTCTCGAACTGTTGTATCTCCCTGCTTTTCGAAAGTCACCGGCCCCTTGAACGATACCTCTTTCCATGAGGGCTGAGTACAGGTCCGCTGCAGAGCAACTTGATTCAAGGTTTCCCTCCCCGGTACTTCGGAGCGGGATTTCATGAGTTTTGTGATAGGTTTTTATCAAGGAGCCTCGTATTCTGAGATGATGCGTCGCACGTCCTCCATTTGGAAACCATATTGTCGCTTGAGTGGACCTAATCGCTCTTGTGGTGAGGTTGTTGGAGCTAGACCGAGTTGTTCAAGGATATAGTTGGCTGGAACTTTAGTTTGTGCTTCAACTTGCTCTAAAGTCATGTCGCCTCGAATAGCACTGCCGTCCTGTTCAATGAGTGAGTCTTCTACTGTTTCGTTTAGAAAGGTCGATCTGGGTACTTGGATCGACGGAGAAAACAACGGAGCGGCAGAAAGTAAAATCACGGCGAGCAATCCGATCACGCCAAGCCCTAAACGGTAACCCGATCCTTCAACAGGTTTTCCTCGGGTCACACAGACAATCCACTTCCAGTGGAGAAAGAGATGAAAGGCGAGTATCGCCATCAGGCCGAGTGCCAAATAGTAGTGGATATCTCCCCATTCATGACGTGTTAGTCCCCACAGTACCGAAACAGCCTTCTCTTGTGCCTGGCGCCCTCCACCCATCGAGTCTATTCGTCCACTTCCGGGGGGAAGCTGATAGCGTAATAAGATGCCGCTTGTAGTAAGACATAAGAAACCGATGAAAGCGAAAGCATCTGTCCAATAATTGAGGGTTGTGCGTTTCATCTATAGATTTTCTGGCAAATGTAGGTTGGCTGTATTGAAATACTTTTCACCAGATGTCATGAGATTAATCGCGTAAGACCAGCACGGGACAGTGAGCTAAGCGGACCACACGCTCAGCTACGGAGCCAATCAAGAGGCGGGCCAGCCCTGTTCGTCCGTGCGAAGGGAGTACGATCATGTCGCAATTCTCGTTTTTCGCTACCTGAGTGATCTCTTCGGCAGGCGTGCCATAGGAGATTATAAAATGTACTTTCTTGTACTTCTCGTCAGTAAATTTCTTACGGAGCATCTCCAAGAGATACTTCGTGCGATCTTCGTCACTGATCATGTTCCATCCGACCAATGGATCCCCTTCAGAAAAGCTGCTCAGGGCGGGTGCCACATGCAACACAATTAAGTGCTCAGGGTCTTCCACCATGGCCAATCCATCGTCAACGGCTCGATTGGCTTGCTCTGAAAAATCGGTAGGAATTAAGACTCTTTTGGGATGAAGCTTTACCATGGTAGCGTCCTCCAAAAACGAACGGTCTAGTAGTGTTATTCTTCAAAAATTGCAATCAGCGTAGCCACGAGGTCGAGGCTCGTAAGCACGCCAACCGGTTTGGAATGCTTATCAACAACCACCAAACGGTGGATATGCTCGTAGCAAAGGCAACGCGCAGCGGTCATTAGTGGAGTATTCTCATTAATCGTTTGCACAGCAGGAGACATCCGACTGCGCACCAGATCGTGCATCACATCATCGACTCCATAGCACCCCTCGGGGTGTTGGAAGGAGGGTACGTGGCGCTTGTCGGTGTCTTCTAGTTCTTCTGCTTTGAGACGAATGAAATCTGAACCACTCAATACGCCTATGCACTTCCCATGCTCATCGACCACCGGAGCACCGGTGACATGTTGTTGGCTCAACTCATCGGCCGCCTCGGCCATTGTGCTGTTTGCAGAAACTGAGACGACGTCACGAGTCATGGCATCGGCAACTCGCAATTGGCTTAGTCGGTCACTTAAGATTATCATGGAAATGCCTCCTAAAGTATCGCTCTTCGAGGGAAAATTGCTCAAACCTTTTGAGGATGTTACCGCAATGCGATTATCAACTCGGTCGACCCCAGTGAGGTCTCGCAATGCAGTCTGTAAAACCTGTTTTAAATAATAAGAAGGTAATTGGCCTGTCACACGCAAAGTTCCCGAATGAAAACTTAGTTTCAAGGAATTCAGGTGATCCTTCAATGAATGGTGTCGTTCCAGCCGCCATTGCGCACTTGCAACAATTTCCTCGTCTTGTCGCTGGATTGAACCACGCAAGTTGGAGAACGAACGATCTTTTTTGCCAGGGATAAACACCTTGAGCCTCCCTGTTAAGCCTGCCCCATGAAAAGAAAATTCGGTATACTATGCTGCAAGTTCTGGACCAAATATGAAAAGTACGGCGAAACGACTATTGCAAGACAACCACGTTGCCGGGTGCAATCACGGTGGGCGATATAGCACACTCAATACCTTAGGTGCCCAGTTCCAGCATACTGGGAGGAGATTGGCTCATGCAGCCGCCTGAATCCTACGAAAAATATTTAGACCTGCAGCAGTACATTGACTTGAATGATGAGGATTTGCGACGTATAGCCGCCGTACGGGAGAGATTGCTGGCCCACTCCGCGCCGATTATTGATGATTTTTATACAGAAATTAGTCGACATCCCCAGACTGCTCGGGTGATTACGGGGGGCAACTCACAAATCGCACAATTGAAGTTCTCTCTGCGTCAATGGCTTCGCCAGTTGCTTTCCGGGCCTTACGACAGCGATTATCTCGCGCTTCGTACTCGGGTTGGACAACGGCATGTGGCGATCGGCTTGGATCAGGTTTATACGTGTGTCGCTCTTTCTCGAATGCGCAATGGCCTCATACGCTTATTGAGCGATACTTGGCAAGAGGCACCTGATGAACTGTTGTTGACGATTCAAACCTTGAACAAACTTCTTGACCTCGACCAGGCCATAATCGAAGACGCTTATCAAGCCGCGTTTCTTGCACAGAGTCAGAATCTAAGTAAGGAGAATCTCCAGTTGCGCGTCGCCCTCGAACGCGAGCAACGAAGCACACATATTGTGGGAAATTCCGAGGCGATGCTGGAGGTTTATCGACTAATCGATCGGACAGCTGCCACGGACAAACCCATTCTGATTCAAGGGGAGAGCGGTACGGGGAAAGAACTCGTCGCTAAGGCATTGCATCGGGCGAGCCGATTTTCGGGTAAGCCATTGGTCGTCATCAACTGTGCTGCGTTGCCAGAATCGCTGTTGGAAAGTGAATTGTTTGGGCACGAAAAAGGGGCCTTTACCGGAGCAATCGCCAGCAAACCAGGCCTGTTTGAAGTTGCCGACGGTGGAACTCTATTTATCGATGAAATTGGCGAATTGGCCGGTGGATTGCAGGCCAAGCTTCTGCGAGTTTTAGAAGATGGGTCGCTTAGGCGAGTAGGTTCGGTGAAGGAGCGTCGCGTCAACGTCCGCCTGTTGGCGGCTACGAACAGGGATTTAGCTATAGAAATAGAGAAGGGTCGATTTCGCGAAGATTTGTATTATCGGATTAACGTGCTCACGATCTTGCTACCTCCATTACGGGAGCGACGGGGCGACATTCTTCAACTAGTGAGCCATTTCACTGGAAAGAGTTGGAACTGGGATAGCAGGTTTATGGAGGTCTTGGAGAACTACAGTTGGCCAGGAAATGTGAGGCAACTGCGAAACGCTATCGAGCGAACGAAGGTGTTGGCGGAAGAAGACACGCTCCTAGCTGAGAATCTTCCCCCCGAGATCTTGCGTACTGGAAGTGAACTAGCCCCTCATAAACCCGGGTCCGAGGCAGACCTGGAAACGATCAACCGCAGTCATATCGCAGATACATTTAAGCGTTACAGTGGAAATAAGGCTCGAACTGCTCGCGCACTGGGAATTAGTCGGCGTACGCTCTATCGCTTGCTGGAAAAGCATGCCATCGAATAACTCCTGTGGCGGGCACTATAAATTTGCCCCTACGCTTAACCCATTGAGGCGGATCGCCACCAAGTGTGATGTTCGGCATCAAGGGTCGCGACATCTGGATAGGCGTAGAACTTGATTCCAGTGGAGTCTCCTAGATAGAAACCAGTTGCAATTGTGCGATAAAATGCTGCCAACGGCGGATTTCGGTCTACAGTTTTGCCAAGTTTGTTGGGGCGCTCCTCAACTTCCCGGATACAATCTTCTATGTGGCTTGGGTTGGCGTATGGGAGATAACTCGCCAAGTGACCCCCGTCGTCCAGTTCAACCTGTGTCTCGGCGAAAAAGATGCGTGGGACACAGACGGTAGTCTTGGGATCAGTGATCCGCTGAGCAAATGCCTTTGGACCTAAGTGAGAGACCACCCGCGATGTCAAAGGGCACAACTCAGCATACATAAATGGCCCCTCGGAGCTGTTTTCCTCATCGAAGTCCCGTCCATTGAGTGATAGTACACGACCGTCTCGCGTGGTGAGGTGAAGTTTGCCATAGGCAGAAAGCGGGACACGTTCCATGACACGGTAAAGGCTCATGTACTTGCTTCGCCGTGGAGTGCCGTCGGGATGTGCTTTGCATTTTGCTTCAACCTGATCGAGATGCAATTCCTTCGAGCGGAACGTGGGATCGATCTCAAAAAAGACTACGTTGCCGAAAGTTTTTTTTTGTGTCCCCACTGCCATATACGCGCCAAATTCTTCCGCTTTCAGTTGCGAGGCTACCAGGGCTTCGGTGCGATAGCACATGAGATAGAGATGGATATCCATGATGACTCTCCTTGGACGATAGTGGTTGGAAAAACTACTGCCCCATGCCGAGAAAGGAAGAAATTTCGGGTGCATATTTCACAACCAGACCGGCGAACACGATACTTACCATATTCATCAGCTTGATCAGTATGTTGAGCGAAGGGCCAGTAGTATCTTTGAATGGATCGCCGACTGTATCGCCCACAACGGCACTCTTATGGGCATCGGATCCTTTGCCACCGTGTTGGCCCGTCTCGATAAGTTTCTTTGCGTTGTCCCAAGCCCCACCGGCGTTGGCCATAAAGACTGCCAATGCGAATCCTGCACATAGTCCTCCCACTAGTAGGCCCATAACTCCAGAAACGCCAAGCAACAAACCGACGAGTACTGGCGCCAACACGGCAAGTAGCGATGGGCGAATCATCTCGCGTTGGGCACCGGCAGTAGAAATGGCTACGCAGCGGGCGTAATCGGGTGTGGTTGTACCCTCCATGATGCCTGGCATTTCGCGAAATTGTCTGCGAACTTCCCTCACCATTTCCATAGCGGCACGACCTACCGCTTTCATTGTCATTGCACCAAAGACGAAGACCATCAGCACACCGGAAAATATTCCCACGAGTACCTTGGGATTCATCAACGTGACCTCGTAGTAGTCCATGAAGTCGAACAAACCGGCGGGAGCCGCTGCAGTGAGCTCGGCAACCACTGGGTCAACGTCCGCTTCTAGAACGGAAGCCCCCTGATGATTGATGATCATGTCCACTGGATTTCCATCGACGACGACTTCCACGGCATGGTTTGCGGTGCTTTCAAACGCACTAATGGTGTAGTTCTCACGATGGCTTCCGTCGGCACCGGGCACATAAAGGCCGTACTTGCCGAACCCTAGATCGACCGCGTTGTAACCTTGGCTATCTTCAACCTGGTAGACGGCAGCTGCTTCGCGATGGATTCCCACGCGAACTTCTTCTATATAGGCGGCCAACAGAGCGAGAGAAGTCAACGCGGCCGAGCCAATGGCAAATCCTTTCCCCACTGCCGCGGTGGTATTGCCGAGCGAGTCGAGGGCGTCAGTTCGTTCGCGGACCTGCTTGGACAAGCCGGCCATTTCGGCGTTGCCGCCGGCGTTATCAGCAATTGGGCCATAGGCGTCCGTTGCGAGCGTGATGCCCAGTGTCGATAGCATACCTACCGACGCCATTCCCACGCCGTACAGACCCATCGCTAGATTCTCAAAACCGTGACACATACCAAAAGACAACAGCATGCCGAGGCATACTGCCGTGATCGGAATCCACGTCGACATTAATCCTGCTGCGATACCGTCGATGATTAGAGGACCGGTTCCCGAGGTGGCCTGGTCGGCGATCCCTTTGGTTGGTTTATATTCTGCACTCGTATAGTATTCAGTGCCGTAGCCGATGATGAGTCCTACTATCAGGCCGATAGTGACTGCTGCCACAACCCCCCAGGCAATACTTGCAGGCAACAGAATCGGCATCACCACCGCCGCGACCACCACAACCATGGCACTTGATCCCCAGATGCCCTTGTTCAGTGCCCACATCAAATCCTTCATCGAGGCACCTTCCTTGGTGGTCACGAGAAAAATACCCGCCAGCGAGAGGAGAATACCAAGACTTGACAGCACCATCGGAGCACCCATAAATGCCAGTTGGGCAGACAGTGCGGTTTCAAATCCCTCGGGCACCCCGCCAAAGGTGACCGCTGCCACTCCCAAAGCCATCGTGGCAAGGATCGATCCGGCATAGGATTCATAGAGATCTGCGCCCATGCCAGCGACGTCGCCTACATTGTCGCCCACATTGTCTGCAATCGTTGCGGGGTTACGAGGATCATCTTCAGGGATACCTGCTTCTACTTTGCCAACTAAGTCTGCCCCGACGTCGGCAGCCTTCGTGTAAATGCCGCCGCCAACGCGGGCAAAGAGTGCTTGCGACGAAGCTCCCATTCCGAAACAGAGCATCACAACGGTGATCGTTTCCAGGCTCATCGGTTCCCCGCCAAAAACCTGGTGATGGAATTTGTAGAGATACAAGAACCATAAGCTAATGTCTAGCATCGCCAATCCGACAACGGTTAAGCCCATCACGGCGCCCGCGCGGAAGGCAATTTTTAAGCCTTGATCAAGCGACTGGCTCGCCCCTTGGGCAGTACGTGCTGAGGCACTCGTAGCCGTCTTCATTCCAAAAAAACCGGCAAGACCAGAGAAGAAACCACCTGTGAGAAATGCGAAGGGAACCAATTTGTGCTGGACATGCAGACCGAAGGCCATGACTGCGAGCAGAGCCGAAACAACGACAAAGAAAATTGCAACCACGCGGTACTGTCTTCGCAAGTAGGCATAGGACCCCTCGCGAACGTACCGAGCTATCTCTTGCATTCGCTCGTTTCCTTCACTTTGGGCCATGATCCAGCGATAAAAGCTGGTGGCACTTGCGAGAGCGATAAAGGCACAGATCCAAGTGAAGTGCCACCAGCCAGGCAACGCTCTTGTGAAAGAGTCGAGACGGTCGATGGTGTCTGAAGGTAAAGCAGGGCTCCCTGAATATGCAAGACAATATGCAATGTGCATTTTGATTTGGGTCCTTAAAAAACCAGACTCACTTTGGTCTAGTCATTCCTCGCAAAGAGTGAAATATTATCTGTCCATGTCTGCAATCAGTCGCTCTCGATTTGATCACCAGAGAGAGGCAGCCGGGAGCCACACATTTCCAACAATTGCAGACGTGTTCCACTCAATCGGAGTGCCAGGGCACTAGCAGCGCGACGCATGAACTCAAAGCCAAAAGTAGGGTGATCAGTGCAGAACTTCGACAACTCGTTGCCTTCGAATACTAGCGCCTTAACAGGAGTTAAAGTGCTGGCAGTATCTGAAAGTCGAGTTCTGCCCAATAATGCCGACCAACCGACTAGCTCTCCTTCTCCCACGATGGCAATCTGTCGACAACTCTGCTTGGGCTCACAGATTGCCAGCGAGACTTGCCCACTGAGTATGATATAAACCTCTTTGGCACGATCATATTCTTCGAAAATAACAGTGCGTTGTGGGATTTCTACTTCACGGCAGATTTTGGCAACCTCTTCGAGATCTGCTGGATCCATATTACTGAAAAAGCGACCTCTTTTCAGTTTGGCAATTAAATCATTTTGACTCATGGAACACCTCTCTTGCTCAAACGCAATGTTTCAGCGATTCGTTGTGGAAATTGATAGTTCTCGTCAGTATGAGTAATTTAGTCGTAGGAATGTTTTCGCAAAAATGCTGTTACGCGTTGCGGGCTGATGATCCCGAGTGCTTTATGTTTTGCATCAATGACGGGTACATGGCGAAAACCAAGCACTGCCATCACGCATAACGCAGAGGCTGAGGAGTCTGATTCGTAGACGAATGCGGGGTCTTTTGTCATGACGTCTCTCACAGGATTATTTTTTACTTGTGCATATTCTAGTGCCACCTTGTCGAGCACATCGCGATCAGAGAAGACACCAACCAGACACCCGTCCTCTTCAACAAGAAGACTGGCAATTTGAAGGTTCGCCATCTTCTCGACTGCTTTGTGAATCGGTGTATCTGGAGTTACGACAGCTACGGGTCGATACTGAATCTCACTGACGCTTTCTTCTGCCAGTGCTTTCTCCAACGGATCGGAATACACTTTTGGGTCGTAGTTTTGCAGCGGGTCTTGAAATTCCTCAGATTCCGCAGGGACTTGCTTCTTAGACATGGTTATGCTCCTTCCCGTTCTACAGGGTATGGGTTTCCGCCAATTCGTTGAACGTTGACCTGGCCGGGAAAATGTTCTGCGACATATTCCATTAGCCCCTTCTGACCGGTCAGGCCAGCTAGTTGACCATCTTCATTGACTACGATTAGAAACCGCACATTGTAAGATTCTAAAGCATCCAGCACCCGGGCAATGGGGTCGGTAAGCTTGACCGTAGGCCAGTCTTTCTTGAGGTGTTTAGAGATGGGTTCATCAATGACATCTGAGTTTTTGCTGAGCAGTCGTGTCAGTTCAGATTCAGGGAACAAACCTATCGGCACTCGATTCGGACTCAGTACGATGGCACATCCAAGCTGATGTTTCCGCATGGCCGTGACTGCTTCGCCAATCGTGCTTGTCTCTTGGACCACGACGGGTTCGCGGAGGGCAAGTCTGCTGACTGTTTCCGAGTGCATGTTTTCATGGAGTCCCATTGCTATGTCCTTTTTTAGATTTCGTTTCACCAGGAAGCTTCAATCGCCTATCAAGGATACCAATATTCTTTTGTGTAACTTGTTAATGCTTTCATGTAGTTCGCGCGTTCCAATGCGCTGGGGTCTGGGCAATTGGCCCGGCTCATGCTCCCCTTGAGTTGTTCTACGGAAACATACTCATTTTCTGATAGCCAATTCACCAGATCCACCAAAATGGTCTCAACGTGGCGGGGGCCCTTTTTTAGAAGTGCCGTGGTCAGCATCGCAACATCTGCGCCAACCAAGAGAACCCGACTCACGTCGGCTGCATGATGAATGCCACTGGTAGCAGCTAGTGAGCATTGCAATTGATCGCGCAGAATGGCGATCCACCTCAAAGGCAACCGTACTTCATAGGGTTGACTGAGAACCAAGTCGGGAATGATCTGCAAGGTTTCGAGATCAAGATCAGGCTCCAAGAATCGATTGAAAAGCACGAGTCCGTCCGCACCGACGGTCATGAGCCGGTAGGCGATGTTAGGAATGCTTGTAAACTGAGATCCGATCTTGACCGCTAAGGGAATGTCGATCGACTGTCTAACGCTGGCAACCAGATCGACATATCTTTGTTCAACTTCTAGCGAATCCATGCCACAATCGGTCGGAACGAAGTAGATGTTTAGTTCTAGCGCATCTGCTCCCGCTTCCTCGAGCATTTGTGCATAGCGGGTCCACCCACCGGGAGTGTGTCCGTTTAGGCTAGCAATGACTGGTACAGAAAGTTCACTCTTGGCTTCTTGGAGTAAATCGAGGTACTCTTGTGGTCCCTTGCTGTAGTGTTCTGTCTCCGGAAAATAGGAGAGCGACTCGGCGTAGGATTCAGCCTGGTATCTATACAATCGATCGATTTCTGCTTCATCGTGTTCGATCTGCTCTTCAAACAACGATGGCATCACGACCGCTGCGATACCGCTCTCCTCCAGTTGACGGAGAGCGTCTATGTTTCCTGTAAGTGGCCCTGCAGAAGCAATCAGAGGGTTCTTCAGCTTCATGCCCAAGTATGTAGTCGAAAGTTCAGTACTCATCGTAAGTCCCACCAATTAGTTGTTTAAAATGCTTGTTCGCATTGCGTGTGTAATTACTCCGACATTGTGCGTTGGATGCCAGCCATTTGTTCGTAGTAGTGCCATTGATCGTTGATGTCCTGTTGGGTCAGCTTAAACAGGCGGTCTGCTTCCTCGGGGTTGGACCGTGCGAGCATCCCAAAACGTGCTTCTTGCATCGCAAAGTCGCGGAATGTCATACGGGGGGCTCGGCTATCGAGATGGAATGGTTGCCCGTTCTCGCGAGCTTCTCGAGGATCATAGCGGTACAAGGGCCAAAAGGCGGATTGCACCGCGTCCTTCTGATGAGTCATCGAAGTGGCCATATTGATGCCATGGGCGATGCAATGGCTGTATGCCAAGATTAGCGAGGGGCCAGGATAAGATTCTGCCTCGGCAAAGGCACGAATCGTCTGAGCTGGATTCGCTCCCATGGCGATTTGGGCGACATATACGTTCCCATACGAAACAGCAAGCATACCGAGGTCTTTTCGGCGAGACTGCTTTCCACCTGAAGCAAATTTTGCCACTGCGGCTCGAGGGGTTGATTTGGAAGCCTGGCCTCCTGTGTTGGAGTAGACGCCCGTATCGAGTACCAGGATATTTACATCTCGGCCAGTGGTGAGAACATGGTCGAGTCCTCCAAAACCAATGTCATAAGCCCAGCCATCGCCACCCACAATCCACACGCTGCGTGGTACGAATACGTCAGCAATCGCTGAAAGAGCTCGTGCTGCAGATGCGTCATGATTGGCAAGCTGCTTACGCAATGTCGCGACCCGCGATCTTTGAAGTTCCAGCTCCTGCTCGCTGGTGGAACAGCATTCGCGCAAACTTTCGGCTAATTCCAGATCTAGGTATCCGGCACATGCTGCCAACAGTGATTGGGCATATTCATACTTCGCATCGATTGCCAATCGCAACCCGAGCCCAAACTCGGCGTTGTCTTCAAAGAGCGAGTTGTTCCAAGTCGGCCCCCGGCCTTGTGGATTGGTGGACCAGGGCGTTGTCGGTAGGTTGCCTCCATAGATGGACGAGCAGCCCGTCGCGTTACCAATCAACGTACGATCTCCAAACATCTGGCTCATCAGTTTGAGGTAGGGAGTCTCCCCGCAACCTGCACAGGCACCGGAGAATTCAAAAAGCGGCTCGAGCAATTGCGATCCTTTGACAGAGTCAATCTTCAGTTGCGTACGATCGGACTGTTCGATATCAAGGAAGAAATCGAAATTTGCCCGCTCTTTCTGCAAATGATCGTCCTTGGGTTCCATATTAATGGCTTTGTGGCGGGCCACCTCTTTGCTCTTGGCAGGACAGACATCGACACAGACTCCGCACCCCGTGCAGTCGTCCGGAGCAACCTGGATCGTCATCAGATTATCAGGGTTTTCTTTATCGCGCCACGATTTCGATAGATACCCATTCGGGGCAGAGGCAACCGCGTCCTGGGGAAAGACCTTCATGCGGATGGCAGCATGCGGGCATACTAGCGAGCAAAGACCGCAATCAATGCATATCGAGGGATCCCAGATAGGGATTTCGGCAGCGATGCTGCGTTTTTCGAGCTTAGCCGTGCCTGTGGGGAAAGTTCCATCGACCGGGAGTGCGCTCACAGGCAAGAGTTCACCTCTGCCAGCAATGAGGGCCGTCGTGATTCTCTCTACAAAAGTGGCATCAATACTGACATCTAGCGCGGGCTCAAGGGGAATATCTGTGCCCTTTATCTCGGGGACTTGCACTTCATGAAGAGCTGCTAAGGTTGCATCGACGGCGGCAAAGTTCCGCTCGAGCACTTGTTCGCCTCGCCTACCATACGTCTTGCGAATGGCTTTCTTGATCTGTTCAATGGCTTGATCACGTGGCAATATTTCTGATAAAGCAAAGAAGCACGTCTGCATGATGGTGTTGATTCGCCCTCCCATCCCAGTTTCGGAAGCAACTTTGAGGGCGTCTACGACATGCAATCTCAGTTGTTTGTCAACAATCTGTCGCCGAATGTTCTGAGGAAGTTTCTTCCACACTTCTTTTGGGCCATAAGGACTATTCAAGAGAAATACCGATTTTGGTCCAGCAACCTGGAGGACATCCATCTTTTCTAGAAAATTGAATTGATGACAGGCAACGAAGTTCGCTTGGTCAATCAAATAGGTCGAATTGATCGGTCGAGGGCTGAAACGCAAGTGCGACACGGTGACGGAACCAGCCTTTTTCGAGTCATAGACAAAGTAACCCTGAGCATACAATGGTGTGTTTTCGCCGATGATTTTTACGGAGTTCTTGCTGGCCCCGACCGTTCCGTCGCTACCTAAGCCATAGAACACGGCCCGCTTCACATCGTCAGCTTCTTTAGACGACTCGGGATCCCAGGGGAGGCTAAGATGGGTGACATCGTCTCGAATTCCAACGGTGAAATGTTGTTTCGGTGAATCTTTGGTCAATTCTTCATAGATGCTTACAACCATTGCCGGAGTAAATTCCTTGGATGAAAGTCCGTAGCGACCTCCGACAATGAGAGGCAATTCAGAATTCTTTGATCCCTGGGTTTCGAAGTACGCCGTCAAGACATCCTGGTACAAGGGCTCACCCAGAGCGCCAGGTTCCTTCGTGCGATCCAGGACGGCTAGGCACTTTACCGTCTTCGGCAAGGCAGCCAGGAAGGCCTCTCTGTCGAAGGGGCGGTAGAGTCGCACTTTGAGCAAGCCGACCTTCTCGCCTTTTTGCGACAAACTTTGCACGGCCTCTTCGACAGATCCGGCTCCGGAACCCATCATCACAATCACCCGGTCAGCATCCTCCGCTCCGACGTAATCAAAAAGGTGATATTGACGACCCGTAAGTTGGGCGAATCGGTCCATTGTCTTCTGAACAATACCTGGAACGTCCAGATAGAAGGGATTACATGCCTCGCGAGCTTGGAAGAAGACATCAGGATTCTGGGCGGAACCTCGCAACACGGGTCGATCTGGATCCATCGCTCGATCGCGATGGGCTTGAACAGATTCTTCGTGTTGCATCTCTTTAATGTGCGCTTCAGAGATTCGTTCGATCTTGTTCACCTCGTGAGACGTTCGAAAACCATCAAAGAAGTGCAAGAACGGTACGCGGGATTGAAAAGTTGCTGACTGAGAGATCAGGGCAAAGTCATGGGCTTCCTGGACCGAGTTCCCCGCCAGCATCGCCCAGCCCGTGCTCCGTACCGCCATTACATCACTGTGATCGCCAAAGATCGAGAGAGCATGAGTTGCCACAGTGCGGGCCGAGACGTGGAAGACAGTGGGAGTAAGTTCGCCAGCGATCTTGAACATATTGGGAATCATGAGCAGCAAACCTTGCGAGGCGGTAAAGGTAGTGCTCAATGCTCCCGCCTGCAGGGCACCATGGACTGCTCCCGCTGCACCTGCCTCGCTCTGCATCTCGATCACTTCTGGCACAGTACCGTAGATGTTGTGTCGCCCTAGAGAAGACCAGGTATCGCAATACTCACCCATCGGGGAAGCAGGTGTTATTGGATAGATGGCGATGACTTCATTCGTCGCGTGGGCAACCAAAGCAGCAGCTTCGTTTCCGTCAACGGTAGTAAATCGGTGGTTGTTCACAGGTTGTCCCTTATTTCACAGTGCCGATTGTCACCCTGGATAAGCAGTTGGGCACCGCTCGGATTTGATTGATTGGCAACATGAGTTGCTGGTGTGAGCCTAGGGCAAATGCCGTTCCATCCAAATTTTTTGAGAAATGTGCTGAAGAACTTCGCCTGTTCCAGATAGTTTTCATTCAGTTCGATTTTCAGAAGCTATGTGCTGACACCCTGTTTCTTGAGTTCACATTAGAATCCGGTTGGTAGTACGAGTCGGCTCATTTCTAAGTGACTATCGAAATCCATCTTCTTGAGGCGAGTTGTGAAGCGCACATGAAACTGTGCCAGATACGCACACTAGTGTGCCAATTCAATGAGTCAGTCTATTCCCAAAAACTCGTGAGAATCTGCAAATCCTTGTCAAATCACTCACGACTCGCCGTTGAAAAGAGTTTTGGAACTTGAGGCTGAGATTCATCGAGAAAGGCACGAAAAACGCTACAATCAGTTTAGAACGCAAATGGCGAGCGCCTTTAATTTCCTAAAAGTATGAGGTTCTAATTCCATGAATAACTTAGTCGAACTGCTTGGCTCCGAAGCCGATGCCCTACTGAATCATCGTTGCCAAACGATTTCCCAGGATTCGCTTCACTTACCGGGTCCCGATATCGTGGACCGCATTTACGCAGCCAGCGACAGAAACGTGCGGGCATTGGGTAATTTACAGAGACTAATTGGTAATGGACGCCTGGGCCGAACGGGATATCTTTCGATTCTTCCAGTGGACCAAGGAATAGAACATTCCGCGGGGGCTTCGTTCGCGCCGAATCCTATTTATTTCGACCCGGAAAACATAGTTCGTCTTGCGATAGAGGGAGGGTGTAATGCGGTGGCCTCAACCTACGGCGTTCTTGGAATCGTGGCTCGAAAATATGCACACAAGATCCCCTTTATTGTGAAGATCAACCACAACGAGTTCCTGACCTATCCCAACAAGTTTGATCAAATCATGTTTGGTACGGTAGAGGAGGCCTACGACATGGGTGCTGCTGCCGTAGGGGCCACGATTTATTTTGGTTCCGCTGAGGCAACGCGGCAAATTGTCGAGGTCGCGGCAGCCTTCCAACGGGCCCATGAACTCGGCATGGCAACCATCCTTTGGTGTTATCTACGCAACTCAGAATTCAAGAAGGACAAGGATTACCATGTGTCAGCCGATCTCACGGGTCAGGCAAACCACTTAGGTGTAACTATCCAGGCAGATATTATCAAGCAAAAGTTGCCAGAGAACAACGGCGGCTACAATGCTCTGAAGTTTGGCAAGACTTCGCCGAAGGTCTACGATGAGTTGACCACAGATAATCCGATCGACTTGTGCCGCTATCAGGTTGCCAACTGCTATATGGGAAGATGTGGCCTGATCAATTCAGGAGGTGCATCTAGCGGCAGCGGCGATTTGGCAGAAGCGGTCCGTACTGCGGTCATCAACAAGCGTGCCGGTGGCATGGGATTGATTAGCGGCCGAAAGGCGTTCCAACGTCCCATGGCTGAGGGGGTGCAGTTGCTCAACGCAATCCAAGATGTGTATCTCGATGAGCAAGTGACGATTGCATGATTCTGGCCTTTTCACGTCCATGGTGGTGTAGAGAGAGTCAAATCATTGCTGTTCTGCACCGCCATGGGGCGTAATTTTGCCAAATCGGAGTACGTTTTTGGACAATTCACTTGAGAACGGGTGGAAAGGCCGATCCTTAAATGCTCCGTCTATCACCCAGTTACCTTTGGTCTCTAAGGCAGCATCTGATTGCCCTGTTATCGATACTTGCAATTGTCATCCATCTTTTGATGCGTTTTGGAGGGCTTGGCCCGTCAAGGTTGGTTGACATCCCATTGGTAGTCGCCTTAATCATGGGCGGAGTACCACTGGTTATTGAACTTCTCGTCAAGTTGTTTCGCGCCGAGTTCGGCTCGGACATGTTGGCTGGGATCTCGATAGTGACTGCAGTTTTGCTCGGTGAGTATCTTGCCGGTACCCTCGTGGTGTTGATGCTATCGGGTGGTGAAGCTCTGGAGGCCTATGCCGTCCGCAGCGCTTCGTCGGTTCTGCAAGCCCTGGCCCGCCGCATGCCTTCGATTGCTCATCGAGTGCAGGACTCGACTCTCGAAGACGTAAAGTTGGATGCCATTGTTCCTGGAGACTCGCTTGTCATCCTTCCACACGAGATCTGCCCAGTCGACGGCGAGGTAATCGAGGGGCATGGTGTCATGGACGAATCCTATCTAACTGGCGAGCCCTACTTGATGTCCAAGACACCCGGCGCAGCAGTCCTCTCCGGGGCTGTAAATGGGGAATCTGCACTGACGATTCGAGCAACGAAACTCGCGGTGGACTCTCGATACGCCAAGATCATGGAGGTCATGCAGGTAACCCAACAGAGGCGTCCGCAACTCAGGCGACTTGGCGACCAGCTAGGGGCATGGTATACGCCGCTGGCTGTGGCAATTGCAGTGGCGGCATGGGTAATCAGCCACGAGCCGATCCGCTTTCTTGCAGTACTAGTTATTGCGACTCCGTGTCCGCTATTGATTGCCATTCCTGTAGCGATCATTGGTTCAATCTCGCTCGCAGCAAAGCGAGGTATCGTCGTTAAGGATCCAGTCGTACTTGAGCGAATCGACAGTTGTCGTACGGCCATCTTTGATAAGACGGGGACAT